>NZ_FOIA01000013.1 GCF_900111605.1 Nitrosomonas marina
GATTTTTGTGCCACAATGTCAAGTTTTTTTGATGTTAATTTTCCTTTTGATGATATCTTTTTCCTTTTGGAGTGCTGAAACTCTAAACTCTAGTTGCATTTAATACATACTTCAACAAGGGATCGTAATGAAAGTGTTCATAATTTTATTGATGACCGGTATATGCTTACCAATGGCACATGCCGAAATGAGTGAAAATCTTCAGAAGTTGCAGCATCAGGCGAACGCAGCCTATGAGCAGATGATGAAAGCCAGAAAAGAAGCAGAGTATCTGGAAAAAGATGTGGCATTTGCCGAGAAGGAACTGCAGGCTGCCAAGCGGCGGTTAAGTGATATCGAACGTGAAACCGAGCAGACACGACAGAAGTCGGCTGACGCAAAGAAAAGACTGGAGCGGGCAACAGCCCAGTGGCAGGAAGCGTCAGACCAACTGGATCGCGCCTGGTTGCAATCCGGACGACAGTAAAAAATCCTGTTTACAAAGACCGGGACATTCTGACATGCGGTATGCCTGCTTCCATAAACGTATCGCCACTGACCATAAAGCCGTATTTTGCATAAAAGCCTGTCGCAATGGTCTGCGCGTTCAATGTGACTTCTGTCATTCCACGGTTTTTGGCCTTGTCGATCAGGAGATGCAGCATGGCGCTGCCGATTCCATTGTTACGCCACGATTTCAGTACCGCCATGCGGCCAATTCGGCCATCAGGTAACAGCCGCGCGGTACCGATGGGCCCACCGTCAGATCCGGTTGCCAACGCATGTACGCTTACCGCGTCGAAAGCGTCCCATTCCAATTCTTCGGGCACATGCTGTTCGTGAATAAAAACCGTTTCACGGACGAAGCGTAGCGAAGTAGATTCATCCCGCCACTGAACGATGCGAACCTTGTATCGCTTCAGATCCATTGTGGGAGCATAGTTGTCATGTTACACATGGTTGCCGATTAAAGCGGATTATCGTGCGCTTGTAAACAGCATGATTGATGAAAACGAATGGAAGTCACACCCGGAGCGGCGGTCTGTGCAAATATCTGCTACCATGGTTTCAACATAGCCAATAATTCTTCCGGTTAGATAGTTATTGGAATGTTGACGAAAACTGAATGATAAAACCGTACCGCGGTTGCCGGTTATTGCGGGGACATAACCATGCAAATGAGATTTACTTCGCTGACGCAGCGCTTTGCTGTCTGGTTTACACTGGTTTCTTTGTTACCGATTCTGGTTATCGGCAACAGCTTTTTGCATACGTTTGCAAGTGAAATTCAGAAAACGGAGATTGAGAATCTGTCCGCCATAGCAGATAAAAAGGTTGAACAGATCAATACCTATTTTCAGGAACGGATGCTCGATGCCAATTTGCTGCATGACGCAATCGCTACACGTGAAGCCATGCAAGGGTTTACTGAGGTCTTTGAAGCACAGGGCGTCGAATCTGAAGCGTATCAACAGCTGGATGCCAAATATCGCGGTCATTTCGGGCGCTTTGTCGAGGATGCCAGTTATTATGATCTGTTCCTGATTTCATTAAAAGGCGATATTGTCTATACACAAAGCCATGAGTCCGATTTCGCCACAAACCTGATCACCGGACCATACAGTGAAACGGGCCTGGGCCAGGTAGCACAGCATGCATTGAATTATCTGGAAAGTTCGATTTCTGATTTTGAGTTTTATGAGCCGTCGCATGGCGCCATCGCTGCTTTTATCGGTTATCCGATTATTATCGGCGGTGAAATTGTCGGTGTACTGGCGCTGCAGATCTTCAGCGAGCATGTCTTCGATGTGTTGTCCAATAATGTCGGATTAGGCGCAACAGGCGATACTGTGGTAGTGCGTCTCGAGAATGAAAACACCGCGCTGGTGATGGCGCCGCTCAGTACGGATAGCGATGCCGCTTTGAAAAGAACGATTCAGCTGGACACGCCCTATTCAGCCGCGCTGAAAAATGCGTTTTCGGGCAATGCGGGTGGTGCCGTTACGCGGGATTACCGTGACAAGGAGGTCGTGGCAGTCTGGCGCTTTTTGCCGCTCATGAACTGGGGCATGGTGGTGAAAAAAGACGTTGACGAAGCGTTTGCCAACGTCAACCGAATCAGACAATATAGCCTGATCATACTGGGTATTACACTGCTGGGCGTTATTTTTGGCGCATTTCTGTTCAATCGTCGGGTCGTCACACCTCTGAAACAACTGAATCGCGGCGCAATGGAGATCGCAGCGGGCAATCTGCATCAGCGTGTCTCGATTGCGGGCTGGAACGAAATGCGTCAGCTCGGGCATACGTTCAACATTATGGTGGAACGTCTGAACGCCAGCAATCAGGAGCGCAGAAACGCCGAAATAAATCTGCGCCAGTTGAATCAGGAACTGGAGAACCGGGTCGAATTGCGCACAGCTGATTTGCAAAGGGCCAATGCAGCCCTGGCGATCAAGGAAGAGGAAACCCGTTCTGTTGTCGAACATATGGTCGACTGCGTTGTGACGACGGACCATATCGGCGTGGTACTGTCTGCAAATCCCGTAGTGGAAAAATTATTTGGCTACACGCCTGAAGAAATCATCGGCCAGAATGTTGCTATTCTGGTGCCCGAGCCAGACCGGTCTCAGCATGCCTACTACATGGAACGGTACTGTTTGACCGGCCAGGGTCAGAAATATGTTGGACGACCTCATATGAAGGGACAGCATGGTATCGGTCTGGGGCGTGAGGTCGAAGCAGTGCACAAAAACGGTGAACTTATTCCAGTATATCTAGCGGTCAGTGAGTATTTCGTTGGCGACGAGCGGCATTTCACTGGCGTCATGCGCGATATGCGTGAACATGTACGTATTATGAAAGATCTGGAACAGGCCAGAAATGATGCAGAAGCGGCGAACAGGGCGAAATCCGCCTTTCTTGCTGCAATGAGCCATGAGATCCGTACCCCGATGAATGGCGTGATCGGCATGATCGATGTGCTCAGGCAAACCAGCTTGAGCGGCTACCAGATGGAAATGGCGAACCTGATTCGCGATTCGGCCTATGCGCTGTTGTCTATTATTGAAGATATTCTGGATTTTTCCAAAATTGAGGCCGGCAAACTCGAAATTGAGAAAATACCCATGCCGTTAGCCAGCGTCGTGGAAAACGCATGCGGCATGCTTGCACACCTTGCGCTCAGCAAGAAAGTGGAGTTGACACTGTTTATCGATCCGGAAATACCGGATAACGTATTGGGTGATCCGTTGCGTATTCGGCAGATACTGGTCAACGTGATCAATAATGCCATCAAGTTTTCCAGCAAGCAGGAAAAACCGGGCAAGGTATCGGTACGGGTGCTGTTGACCGAATCCGAACCCGAACAGATTTTGGTAACATTACAGATTACCGATAACGGCATCGGCATGAACAAGGAAACGCTGGAAAAGCTTTTCAGATCCTTTTCTCAGGGTGATCCTTCAACCACACGCCGCTTCGGTGGTACCGGTCTCGGGCTGGCTATTTCCCATCATCTGGCGGAGTTGATGAGTGCGGAGATCACTGTGCAAAGCAGACCGGAGGAAGGTTCCACATTCGTCATTCAGATGCCCTTCAAGCCACTTCCCGATACCGAAGAGGCGGAGCGCAAGGCAACTGAATTGACCGGCTTATGCTGCCTGATTATTGGCAATCACAAGGGACTGGGTAACGATTTGGAGGTGTATTTAAAAAGCGGCGGAGCGCGTGTCGAGCATGTGAGTGGTTTGAACGAGGCTCTTGAATATATCAAGAACCTGAAGTCAGGTATGTGGCTGGTAGTGATAGACGCCGGACACCAGGAAGCGCCGATCGAGGATTTGCGCGTGGCGTTCAGTAATCGTTCCGACGCGTTGCAAACCCGTCTGGAGCCGCATTTTATTATTATCAAGCGCGGCCGCCGTCGACAGGCGCGTGTTGAAGATGTCGATATCGTCACACTCGATGGCGACGTCATGTATCGCCAGTCATTGATGCGAGCCATTGAACTCGCCGCCGGCAGAGTAGAACCTGAAGAGGAAAAAGCACAGCTAGATGATACGATCAAGTCAAGACCGATGCCGGTTTCCCGCGGCGAAGCGCTCAAACAGGGCAGGTTGATACTGGTGGCAGAAGACAATGAAATCAATCAGAAGGTGATCAAGCAGCAACTGACATTGCTGGGTTATGCTGCGGATATCGCCAATGACGGACGCGAAGCACTGGGGCGCTGGGAAAATACTGATTACGGTTTGTTGCTCACAGATTTGCATATGCCGGAAATAGACGGATTTGAACTGACTAAAAGCATTCGTGAACAGGAGTCGAACACAAAAGCAAAACCGATACCGATTGTCGCGCTGACAGCCAATGCGTTGAAAGGAGAGAGAGAGCACTGCCTGGAGTCCGGTATGGATGATTATTTGAGCAAGCCGGTTCAGCTCGAGGATTTGCGGGTCACGTTGGAAAAATATCTGTCGGCTGGCAAGCCTGTTACGGCAGATCGGGTAAAGTCAATGAAGCAATCTGAGACATCGGAACGGGTTGACTCGACTGAGCAAGACGATTCGGCAGAGCAGGTTGAAGCCATAACGGCGGAAAAAAGCGATAAGGTCGAAAGAACGGAAAAATCGCAAAACGATTCTGCTGAAAAAATTGAAAATGAATCGTCGGCGCAAATTCCTGTTGATGTGCAGGTGCTTGAAGAACTTATCGGCGATGATCAGGAAACCATTCAGGATATGCTTCGGGATTTTCGTGAGAATGCGGCGGAAATTGCAGCATCGCTGCATAGTGCTTTTCAGACCGGAAAGCTGACGGTCGTGGGGTCAACCGCACACAAACTAAAGTCTTCATCCCGTTCGGTGGGTGCAATGAAACTGGGAGAACTATGCGAACAGATGGAGCATGCCGGAAAAAACAGCGACCAGGAATCGCTGGATGTTTTATTGCCTGAATTCGATGTGGAACTCAGGCGAGTAGAGGCTTATCTCGATGCGTTGCTGGCCACTGAAAAGCTGCCGGATAAACCGCGTGTTTAGCTTTAAACGATGTCTTGTCGATGATTAATGTGAGTCAGTGGTGTCAGTGGTTGTTGTCACCTGATTAAACGGTTTGTGATGAAAAAAATTATCAATATTGTCCGCAATCTGGTTGAGCAGGCGTTGACGGGACTCTTTGCTTGCCCAGGCAACATGCGGTGTGATAATCAGGTTCGGTTGCCGGTATTGCAACAGCCTGTTGTCATGTGATGGCGGCTCTTCCGGCAGAACGTCCAGACCTGCACCTGCTATGCGACCGGTGATGAGGGCATGGAGTAAATCGTCCTCATTGACAATTGCACCGCGCGCCGTATTAATGAGAAATGCCGTGGGTTTTATCAAACTCAGTTCGCGCTGGCCGATCAGATGCCGTGTTTCATCCAGAAGCGGGCAGTGTAAAGTTATAAAATCGGACTGCTGCAGGACATTATCAAATGCTGTTCTGCCAGCGCGTGGTGGCTGACCCTTATGATCAGCGACAAGTACGTGCATTCCGAAAGCGCCCGCGACCTCTGACACCGCCCGCCCCAATTCGCCGAATCCGATAATACCAAGCACTTTGCCGGATAACTCCTGTATGCTGAAATCAAGCGGACAAAAATGTCTGCTGGTCTGCCAGCGTCCGTCATTTACCAGTTGCCGGTATGGTTCAAAATTGCATGAAAGATTCAGCATCAGCATAAAAACATGTTGAACCACAGCCGGTGTTGCGTAGCCGCGGACATTACAGACAGGAATATTGCGTTCAGCAGCAGTGGCCAGGTCAATATTGTTATAACCGGTTGCCGCGATGCAGATCAGTTTGAGTCTATGTGCGCTGTTGATTATGTCGCGAGTCATTGAAAATTTATTACAGACAACGACTTCCGCGTTTCTGATGCGCTCAGCAACTTGATCGGGATCGGTTTCGTCATGGAATTTCCAGGGTGATATGGCTCGTTCCAACGCAGTGCAATCCATATCACCGCGTGTAACAGAGCCGAAATCCAGAAAGACAGCACTCATAAAACAAGTCCTTTGTAACAATTGATATCAAAATAACGATTATTTCAGGTATTTCAGAAACCATTCGGCAGCATGTTGCGCAGCCTGTTCGAGTGTGCCGGATTCTTCAAACAAATGCGTAGCATTGGGAACCAGTGTAAGTTGTTTCTCACATTCCAATGAAGTGAATGCCTGCTGATTCAACTCGATGACGCCATAGTCCGCGCCGCCAACGATGAGCAGTGTCGGTGCGGTGACACTTTGCAACGCAGCTTCGCCGGCCAGATCAGGACGGCCGCCACGAGATACTACTGCTGAAATTTGTGTGCCAAGGCTGGCTGCGGCTTGTAAAGCGGCGGCTGCACCGGTGCTCGCGCCAAAGTACCCCATTGGCAGCGTCTCTGTATCTTGCTGCGCTTGCAGCCAGATTGTGGCGGCTATCAGGCGCTGTGTTAACAGATCAATATCAAAGCGCGCTGAATAGTGTCGATCTTCTTCCTGTGACAACAGGTCGAACAACAGCGTACCGATATTATGCTGCTGTAATATGTGTGCCACAAACAGGTTGCGCGGACTCAATCGGCTGCTGCCGCTGCCGTGTGCAAATAATACAACGCCTTTGGCATCGACGGGTAAAATCAGTTCGCCCTCAAGTTTGACCGACTCTGCTGAAATACTGACTGCACTCATATAATATCGCTCCCCAGATTACGACGGGTATGGCCATCGTCCCTATTGAACTAATATACATGATTTGAAAAACAAGGTGTGTGTCCGGTTGAATTGATATGAATGCTGCGATCGTCCTGTTCTGGATGCCATATGTATGTTAATCGATAGGCCATTCCTGTAGATAATGCTTGACGTCAAAGGACAGGATGGGTTTTACTTGGTATTTCGGTAAAACAATTATTTTTAGCTAACGTCGAGGGAAAAACATCATGAAAAAATTGGTAATTATTGCATTGTGTATTTTTATTCCGGGCTACATTTATCTGATGATCAAGTATTTCTAATTAAGTGATCAGAAAAATAGCATCAATAGCCCGGCAAGTACAAAATGCCGTTGTCGGGCGCTGCATCGCGCTCAATTGAATCATCATCAATTGGGTTACGGTCAGGCAGGTTCATGTTAAATCGAGCCGGACAGCTTCCCCATGTCGATTCTGCCAAACTAATCACCACAATATGCGGTTACCTGGATTTCAATTTTCATTCTCGGATCAGACAGACCGGCAGTCAGCATCATCGCCGAGGGCCTGACATCGCCAAAATACTTTCGTGTCACCGGGAAACACTTGGGAAAATCATCGACATCAGGCAGCACATAGGTAACTCGCACGACATCCTTCAAGCTGCTGCCGGCCTCCCGCAAAGCAGCATCGATATTCTGAAAACATTGCTCGGCTTGTTCCAGCAGGTCGTCGGATATGGTCATAGTACTGTAATCGAATCCTGTGGTGCCGGATACCATGACCCAATCCCCAGCCCGGACGGCGCGTGAATAACCGATCTCCTGCTCGAACGTGGAGCCTGAACTGATGCGTTGACGCGTCATAACATGTTTCTCCTATATTATAAGTTTTGAAAAAAACGTCACTATAATGCGATTAAGACGGGAATTCAAAACAGTTTCGATTGAAAAGCAAACGCAATAACTCTGTAAATGACGACAACACTGTACTGGCACGATTATGAAACATTTGGCGCAGATCCAAGAGTCGATCGGCCTGTGCAGTTTGCCGGTGTACGCACCGACGAAGCGTTCAATGAAATAGGAAAACCGCTGGTCATTTATTGCAAGCCGCCGCACGATATTCTGCCGCATCCCGTCGCCTGCCTGATTACCGGTATTACACCCCAGCAGGCCGAAGCGCAGGGAATGCCGGAGGTTGAGTTTATCGACAAGATACATACGGAACTGGCGCAGCCCGGTACCTGTGGTGTCGGCTATAATAGCCTGCGTTTCGACGATGAAGTTACGCGTTTCACGCTTTACCGTAATTTTTTCGATCCGTATGCGCGGGAATGGCAGAACGGCAATACGCGCTGGGATATTATCGATCTGGTGCGAATGACATACGCATTGCGTCCGGAAGGAATAGAGTGGCCGAAACGTGAAGCGGAGCAGGACAAACACACAGAAGACGATACTGTAAACCTGGTGCCGAGTTTTCGTCTTGAAGATCTCACCACTGCAAACAACATCGATCATGGTGCTGCGCATGACGCCCTGTCCGATGTTCGTGCCACGATCGGTCTGGCACGATTGTTACACGAACGGCAACCGCGCCTGTATCACTGGCTGTTTCAGTTGCGATACAAACGGCGGGCGGCTGAATTGCTGGATGTTGTTCAGCATACGCCGGTGGTGCACAGTTCCCGCATGTATCCGTCTAAAAATGGCTGCACGACACTGGTAATGCCGCTTGTTGCCGAGCCTGACAATCCTAACAGTACGCTTGTCTATGATCTTCGCCATGATCCGGAGCGATTTCTGGATCTTGATGTCTCGGAACTGAGTAAACTACTGTTTACGCGTACGGAGGATTTTCCCGATGGCGACCAGCGTTTGCCGGTCAAATCAGTCAAAATCAACAAATGCCCCGCGCTTGCACCGCGCAATACCCTGAATGCACGGGCGGCAGCACGTATTGAAATTGATCTCGACCGCTGCCAGCAGCATTGGAAGAAACTTGTTGATCATTGTGCGCAAACTGATTTTGCGCAGCGCGTCGCGCTTGCCTACAGCAGCAGAACATTCGAGCCGGTTGCCGATGTCGATATGGCGTTGTATGACGGCTTTATAGATCAGGCAGACATGCCGTTGCTCGCGCAAATCAGGCGCGCCACGCCACTGGAACTGGCCAGGGCCCGGTTTGATTTTCAGGACCGGCGTCTGGCCGAGTTGCTGTTTCGTTACCGTGCCCGCAACTGGCCCGAAACGCTATCAACCGTGGAACTGCAACGGTGGCAGCAACTGCGCAGCCAGCGATTGACACAGACGGCGGCCAACAGTCTCACGCTGGCTGATTACACAGCGCAGATAGCCAGGTTGCGCGACGAACACGCGGATAATGTCAAAGCACAAACAATACTCGATGCACTGGACCACTGGGGTAACGATTTGATGGATTTTTGAGCATACCGTGCCATGCTAAAATCACTGGCTTAAAATTCATGCATTGTTAAAATATTGAACCTGATTCTTTGCGATTTTTCCGGGCGGTTATGAAAAAAAATTATCTAGAAAGCATTCTTACGGCACAAGTTTACGACGTAGCGGAAGAAACGCCGCTGGAGAATCTCCCTAACCTGTCGGCACGCATTCATAATCAGGTTTTGCTCAAGCGCGAGGACCTGCAACAGGTTTTTTCATTCAAGCTGCGTGGTGCTTATAACAAAATGCTCAAACTGCCGCCAGAAATCCGTAACCGCGGTGTGGTGGCGGCTTCCGCGGGCAATCATGCGCAAGGCGTTGCGCTGGCGGCAAAAAAGCTCGGCTGCAGCGCAACAATTGTGATGCCGGTGACGACCCCGCAGATAAAAGTACAGGCGGTAATGGCACGCGGCGCGACTGTGGTGCTGCATGGCGATTCCTATAATGATGCCTATGATCATGCAATGGAATTGACCGAGTCGCAGCAGGCGACATTTATTCATCCATATGACGACCCGGACGTGATCGCCGGACAGGGCACCATCGGTATGGAAATTTTGCGCCAGCACACCGGAAAAATTCATGCGATTTTTGTGCCGGTTGGCGGCGGCGGTTTGATTGCAGGTATTGCAGTCTATGTCAAAAGACTGTACCCGGATACTAAAATTATCGGTGTGGAGCCGGTCGATGCCAACTCATTATATCGTTCGTTACAGAGCGGACGACGTGTCAGGCTGACGCAGGCCGGTTTGTTCGCCGATGGTGTTGCCGTCAAGCAGGTAGGCAAGGAAACGTTTCGATTGTGCCGCGAGTTTGTCGACGAGGTGATGCTGGTCGATACCGATGCCATATGTGCTGCAATCAAGGATGTGTTTGAGGATACGCGCAGTATACTGGAGCCGTCAGGCGCGTTGTCGATCGCCGGTTTGAAAGCGTATGTGGAGCGGGAGAATATACTTCATGAAACCCTGATTGGTATTGCCACGGGCGCAAACATGAATTTTGATCGTCTGCGTCATATTTCCGAACGTGCGGAGATCGGTGAGCACCGCGAGGCTGTCATGGCGGTCACCATTCCGGAAAAACCGGGCAGTTTTAAGAAATTTTGCAATTTGCTGGGTGCAAAAAGTATTACCGAATTTAATTACCGTTACGCTGATCCCAGCGAGGCGCACGTATTTGTCGGCGTGTCGGTACGCAACCGCGAGGAAACCGAGAAACTGATTGCCGATTTGCGTAAAAGCGGGCTTAATACCGAAGATATGAGCAATAATGAAATGGCGAAGCTGCATATCCGTCATCTGGTCGGCGGTCATGCACCGGAAATCGATAATGAAATACTGTACCGGTTCGAGTTTCCGGACCGGCCTGGCGCGCTGATGGATTTTCTGAATGCCATGAGTCATAACTGGAACATCAGTCTGTTTCATTACCGTAATCACGGCGCCGATTACGGGCGGGTCCTGATCGGTATCCAGGTGCCACCCGAGCAAAAATCGGATTTCAAGGCATTCCTGGACCAGCTAGGCTATCGTTATTGGGACGAAAGTAAAAATCCGGCGTACAAATTGTTTCTGGGCTAATTAGTTACACATCATGAATACATGGGGAGCCATCAAATGAATGAATATATCGCGGAGTTATCGAATCTTTTTTCCGTAGATTCACTGGTTGAAAGGAGCTTGCTGGAGATCGCACTGATTGTGTTGCCGACAATTCTGCTGGCTGTCGTATTGTTCGGCTATATTTCTTTCGTCAAAACAAAGTTCTTGCAATGGACAATCTATCTGGCCTGCTTTGTGCTCGTCGTGATTTATTTGCCTTATGAGTTAATGCGGCAGTCGACCGAAATGTCCAGGGCGCAGGCGAATGTAAAAGAAATGCATGCAACGCTGCAGGAATTTCTCGATACCGCCAATCTGGGTTATATGAACAGCCTGAATAGCGAGCCGGTGGCTGCCGAGATGCTTGATGAACTGATCGACGGCCTGGGTGCACATGAGAAGAAAGAGCTGATCGTGATCTCCTGGCTCATGGCCGAGAATGAAAAACAGGCGCTCGGCAAAATAGATGACAGGCAAAAACTGCTGGCCGATGATATCAAAACCAGCGTCAGCTCGGCAAAAAGCGAAATTATCGGCTCCCGGGCACCCGTTGAAAAAATTTCCGGTGATGTGGTCAAGCGTCTCGAGATCGAGGTCAATCATCTGCTGGCGGAGAAAATGGGCAGCTTCAAGCAGGAAATTGATACTGTTATGGACGGATTTGAAAGTGATATTAATACCTTCATCCAGACCGAATTGAATAATTACCAGGAAAAGCTGGCCGGTATTACCCAGCAGAATGTCGAGGAACTGCGAGACTATTCTAACAAGGCCAGCCAGTCAATCGCACGGCATGTCAAGCGAATCAACCAGGAGTCCCTGCAAAAACTGGATGAAACCAAAGACAGCCTGGATGGTATTGGCGCTGCGATCAGTAATATCGATCTGCAGTCAGTAATTAGTCAAATCGCGCTGCTTTCTTCCAAGCTGGAGACCGCGCAGCAGAAAAATGACATTCTGTTTGAATACAACGAATGCATGCGGTCAACAGGCATGCTGGACCTTGCCGGCAAAAAGGAGCAGTGCAGGGAAACGCTCGACAGTGCGCTGGCCGGTTTGTAGGCTTGCCCGACTGTTACAGCGTGACAACCGACTTTTGTTCGGGTATGGCAACATTCTGCCAGTGCAGTGTGTCCTGAATGGCCGATGCCAATGAGGCTGCGTTGCCCGGTTCGCCATGTACCACGAATGTTCGGGCTGGCGGTTTTTTAAAATGGCCTAGCCAGTCCAGTAGCGCTTTCTGGTCAGCGTGCGCGGACAACCCGCCGATGGTGTAGATATCCGCTCTGACGACGATGTCCTGGCCAAATATTCTGACAACCCGGGCGCCGTCAACGAGCCGGCGTCCGAGTGTTCTGGCAGCCTGGAATCCGGTGATGATGATGCTGCATTCCGGCCGGTTCAGATTATATTTGAGATGATATTTGATGCGACCGGCGTCGCACATGCCGCTTGCGGAAATGATAATCGCCCCCTGCTGGACAGTGTTCAGCTGCATGGATTCCTCGACATCCTGTATAAACCGGATGCGCGGCTTTTTATCGTTTGCGCGCATCCACTGCATGGCTTCCTGAGTTTCGCTGTCAAGGACTGCGATATGTTTCATGGTGATCCCGGTTGCCGCCAGCGCCATGGGTGAGTCCACATAGATGTCCATTTCGCCGAGTTTGCCTTCACGGTACAGATCAATCAGCAGGAACAGCAGGTCCTGTGTGCGGCCAACGGTAAATGCCGGGATAATGACATTGCCGCCTTTTTCAACCAATGTATTGTTAATGGCGTGGACCAGTTCATCGAGCGTATCATCCATATTGCGGTGAAGCCGGTTGCCGTAGGTGGATTCAACCAGCAGGATGTCTGCGTGATCGATCGGTGTCGGATCACATACAATCGGATGCCCGGGCTGGCCGAGATCGCCGGAAAAAACAAATTTTCGGGTATGCGATCCGTTGGTGACCCAGAGTTCAATAATGGCCGAGCCAAGGATATGACCGGCGTCTCTGAAGATGCAGCGCGCACCTGAAAGCGGGAAATACTCGGTATTGTAGTTGACGCTGCGCAGCTGGTTCAGAAAATTTTCCGCCTGTGCAACAGTATACAGTGGTGCGTATTCCTGCAGCGCACTGACCGCGCGGCTTCGCCCGCGCCGTGTTTTGTTGCGCCATTCGGTTTCCTTTTCCTGTATATGAGCGCTGTCCTTGAGCATCACGTGCAGCAGATCAATAGTTGCCGATGTGGCGAAAACCGGTCCTCTAAATCCCCATGCGCTTAATCGCGGCAGCAGACCGGAATGATCGATGTGCGCGTGCGTGAGCAGGACGCAATCAATAGTCTCCGGGTCGAAATTAAACGCCGTACGGTTTTTTTTGTCCGCCTCACGCCCGCCCTGAAACATGCCGCAGTCGACGAGCATGCGCCAGCCTTCTGTTTCCAGCAGATAGCATGATCCTGTCACTTCGCCCGCGGCGCCCAGAAATGTCAGTTGCATACGGTATCCAGAATCTGAAGTGTGCCGTTAACGAGCAGTTCGATTTCATCCCTGGTGATGATATACGGCGGCATGAAATATACCGTGTTACCCAGTGGGCGCAACAGCAGGTGCTGTTTCAGGCCTGCCTGGAAAAATTGCTGAGAAAACTGAAGGTTTTCTGTTTCCACTTCAAAAGCCCAGATCATGCCGCAATTGCGGAAATTGCTGACTTTCGGGTGCGATGACAGTGCTGCGGCGGCATTGTTGAGACAGTCTGCCTTGGCTTTGTTGGCTGCAAGCACATCGTCCTGTTCGAAAATATCGAGCACCGCCAGCGCCGCGCGGCAGGCCAGCGCGTTGCCCGTATGCGTATGCGAATGCAGAAAGGTGTGCGCCAGGGTATCGCCGTAAAAGCTCTGATAAACGGCGTCGGTCGTCAGTACCACGGAAATCGGCAGATAACCGCTGCTGAGCCCTTTTGCCAGGCACAGAAAATCGGGTGTGATACCGGCCTGTTCGCATGCGAACATTGAGCCGGTGCGGCCGAAACCGACCGCGATTTCATCGGCAATCAGATGCACCTGATATTTGTCGCAGATTTCCCGCGCGCGTTTGAGATAGACCGGGTGATACATGCCCATGCCCATCGCACCCTGAATCAGCGGTTCGATAATCAGCGCGGCGGTTTTTGCATGGTGTTGCGCCAGATGCGCTTCAAGCGCATCGGCAGCGCGCAGCGCATAATCCTCAGCCGGTTCGCCTTCATCGGCAAAGCGCCAGTCCGGCGTCATCACATGCGAGCAGGGGCGCAGCAGCGGTGCATACGTCTGTTTGAAGATTGCCACATCGGTGACCGACAGCGCACCAAGCGTCTCGCCGTGATAATCGTTTTGCAGACTGACAAACTGGGTCTTGTCCGGTTTTCCGGTCAGCTGCCAGTAGTGAAAGCTCATTTTCAACGCTATTTCGGTTGCCGAAGCACCATCGCTGGCATAAAAACAGTGACCGAGATCGCCGGGCGTAATTGCTTTCAGCCGTTCGGACAGCGCGATTACCGGTTCATGTGTGAATCCTGCGAGCATGACATGCTCGACTTTTTCCAGCTGGTCGTTAATCGCTGCGTTGATCCGCGGATTGGCGTGTCCGAACAGATTGACCCACCAGGAACCGATCGCGTCCAGATAACCGTTATCGTCCGCATCATACAACCAGGCACCCCTGCCGCGCGCAATCGGCACCAGCGGAAAGGTTTCATGCGATTTCATTTGCGTACACGGATGCCAGACGGACCGCAGGCTGCGCTGCTGGAAAGGAGAGGTTACTGAAATAGCGGATTCGGATGAAGGATTTGTGACAGGCATAGATAAATGTGTTCTCAATAATGGATATCAGGACCAGTTCAATAGATCACACGATAGTAAACCGAATCAGGCCCAGTTTCCAGTCCGGTTGATTGTTGAACGGGCAATTCAGGTAGCCTCTTGATCCGGGTTTGACAGATCTATATGTATAGTTTAGCAATAGAATGCACATAAAATGAGGTATTATTCAATGCGTACCAGTATTGTTATTGACGATGAACTAATGAATGACGCCATGCGTTTGACAGGCGTGAAAACCAATCGCGGAGCGGTCGAGCTTGCGCTCAAATCATTAATTCCGCTTGAAAATCAAAAGAAGATTAAGTATTTCCGCGGGAAATTAAAGTGGGAAGATAATCTGGAAGCGCTGGGGACTGATCATTGATTTTTGTCGATTCCCGTGACTGGATTGACTATTTCAATGACAAGGATACGCCGGAAACACAAAAACTGGATGCACGCCTGGGTGCTTTTCCGATTTGCGTAGGCGACATCGTTCTGACGGAAGTATTGCAAAGTTTCAAAAACGATCGGGATTTCAGTACAACCAGAGATTTATTAATTGCACTGACTATTGTAAATGTGCTTGATACGTCCATAGCGATCAAAGCGCAGAGCACTTCCGTACCTTGAGAAAAAAAGGGATTGCCGTCAGAAAGACGGTAAATGTCATTATTGTGACATTTTGTATTGAACACGATCTGCTGCTATTGAGCGCAAGGTAATGCCGTTTGTATTACCAGCGCTTGATTAAGCGGTTCAACAACAGAACGAATCAAATGCATAAGTGATGTGATTCGCAATACCGGTTATCAGCGGTGTTACCCTTTTGGACCTGCAGCGACGGCATTTACTACAAACACAGATAAACGCCGACGCTGCCGTAATTGACCTATTGTGTTATCGACCGAATCGTGATGCTGTCAGCGTTATGTCTGCCTGAGACCAGGCTTTTTTAAAGCGTGCCTCGACTGAATCAGCTTCCTGCGTTTTTTGTTGAGCGCGTAGTGACTGCATCAGGCCAAACAAGGCCCAGCCGTTTTCGCGGTTTCGCCGCAGGTCTTCCCGGTAAACGGCTTCCGCTTCGGCTGCGCGGCCGGCTTCAAGCAGTATCGCGCCCAGGGCCAGCCGTGGCGGAAAATGCCATTCAGTGGGTTCCGTATACACCAGTGCGTCTTCAAGCTGTACCGCCTTTTCAAGATGTGCGACGGCGGTATCGAATTTTCCCTGCGCAGCGGCGATCTCGCCGGCCAGGACTTCGGGCGCGATAACCAGGATGGTGCGCATGGTGTTTTTTGAAAACAAGTGAGCGTCAAGTTTTTCATTACGAAGTATTGTCCGAACCGCTTCCAGCGCCTTTTGCGCCTTTTCGAGTTGACCGGATGCGACAAATGCCAGCCCGCGCACGTAATGCCAGGTGCCGTTCAAAAATGCGTTGGTGGCAGGGGGTGCCGGTTCTTCCAGTACCCGGTCCCACAATCCAAACCGGGCGTAGGCCCAGTAGGGCACCATGCGGAACAGGGCCGTAAACGGCTGCTCTTCCAGGGTGGTGTCGTCGACTTTACCGGCCAGTTTCAATGCAGATTCGATGGCAATCCTGCTTTGCCCGCCAGCGGTAGCGGAATACCATAAAAAATGAATGTTATGCGGATAATAGCCGATTGCGTACAGACCTTCAGCCTGACTTTGCCGAATATAGTCCTCGTCGGCGGCTATCGCAAGCTGGTTGCTTTTGACCGCGTCCCCGTACCGGCCGACCCGGTGGAAAATATGGGACGGCATATGCACCATGTGGCCCGCCGCAGGCATGATTGTCAGCAGTGTGTCCGCGGCTTTTTCGGCCCGTTCGGGCGTTGATGTCGGCTCCACCAGATGGATGTACAAATGCAATGCCGCCGGGTGGTTCGGGTGCTGCTGCAATACCTGTTCTGTCAGCGCCACAATTTCAGCGATGCCTTCTTTGGGAGTCTCATCAGCCGTCCAGTAATCCCAGGGGCTTACATCCATGACTGATTCCACATACAGCATCGCAATATCCGGATCGTCGGGAAATTGCCGGTGAACGGCCTGCATGGCCTGTGCGTAAGCCCGATCATTCGCGGCCCGCTGCTCCGGATTGTTGGTGTAACGCTGTTCAAGCGCCTGTATCAGAGCCTGTTCTTTGCGTGGCGCTTGTGATGCGAGCGATTTGGCCTGTTTGGTCAGCTTGTATGCAAGCGCCTCATCATCCGGGTTCATCGGGGCATTGATATTGGGTCCAAGCACAAGCGCCTGACCCCAGTACGCCATTGCAAGTTCTGGATCGAGCCGTGCGGCCTCTCGAAATGCCCGGCCGGCTTCGGCATGATTAAAGCCGTATGACAGGTTGATGCCCTGATTAAAAAAAAGCTGTGCCTGTTTGTTGTCTGTGCTGACAGGGAAGGTGTGCGAACCCAGGTTCTGCAGTTCTGGCGCGTTTCCGCCGGCCAATGTTGTTGCCGATAAACCGGTTGAGATTGCTGTGATCAACAGGATTCCTGCCAGGTAATGTAACGTTCGGGATTGCATGTGACGCTCCTTTAAAAAAGATGCGGCTTGTGATGAGTCTGTAAGTTTACTCGATTCAGCAACCGCAGATTCATTTCAGTTATGACTGGTTAAAACGCCCAGCTCAGTCCTCCGCAGTAGTCGGATCAATCACCGTCCTGACGCGGGAAATACGGTCTGCAGGAAACTCACCCTGATTCGCATGCGCACGAATTGCCGCCTCGTCGGGCGCAATGTAAACACAATAAACGACGTCATCGGTTACAAAACTCTCAACCCATTGTACCCTGGGTTCCATCTGGTTCAATATGCAACATGATTTTTGTGAAATGGCTTGTAATTCGGTTGAGGTCATCGCACCTGCACCGGGTATATTGCGTTCGATTATATATTTTGGCATGTGATTCTCCTTTAGTTTAAAAATGACCGGTCGTCTTAAATAATTTGACCAGATTACCTGGATAACAGCTTTGGTTATCAATCTTTAAAAAACAATATCAAGGTTTGAAATAATTACCCAATAATTCCTGACAGCATTGTAAAACAGGGCCTGACGTTTTCTCTATCTTTGCCCTGAGCAAAGCACCCTGCCATGTATTGATCAAAAGATCGGCCATGCTCCCGGCTGTCTTGTCTTTTCTGACAGTACCTTGATCCTGTGCTTTCTTCAATCCGGATTGCAGCAGGTCTCGGTAACGGTTTACCGCGGTCTGTAAAGATTCCTGGCATATATCGCTGGTGTCACCAATTTCGCCCATTAAATTGCCGAGCAAACAGCCGCCTTTGAAATTGTTCCGTTCCAGTTCTTCAATTAATTCATCAAAATAACACTGTATGGCGCCGAGTGCATCTGTGTCTGAATTGCTTAAATGCGCAGCCAACTGTTTAAGAAAAGGATCAATATAATATTGAATCACTTCAGCGCCAAAGTGCTCCTTGTCCTCAAAGTAATTATAAAATGAGCCTTTAGGAATATTGACTGCATCTAAAATTTTTTGCAAACCGGTTCCATGATAACCCTGTTGCATCAGCATCATGACGCCCTGATTCAAAATATTTTCTTTATTGAAATCTTTTTTGGTGGTTTTAGTTGATTTACGCATAAATTATAATACGACCGGTTGTCTTAAATTGTCAAGCGAACCTGCCAAAAATTTGCAAATGATCTGAAATGTGTAAGCTTCAGGCGGGATGGATAAACGGTAACAGAAAAACCGTCATGCCAGCTTATTAGTTAACATCCGCAGGCCGGGTATATGAATTAAAGCGCGACTCTATTATCTGAATCAATGTTATTCATTGAATTCAATTTTCAAACAGAATCTTCAGTGTGCCGCGGGTGCGGGCGTGGTTGAATGCATCGATGCCTTGTTCTAGCTGATAGCGGCCATGGATCAGCGGTTCTACCTGTATGCTGCCCGCGGCAAGTACCGCCAGCGCGCGGTTGAATGGGCCACAGCGTGATCCGATGACGGTGATTTCGTCGACTACCAGCGCCGATGCATTAATATTTAATTCTCCTGCATAGGTACTTTTAAGCACCAGTGTACCGCGCGCGCGCAACGCGCGTCGTGCAAGGTCGAATCCGACAGGATTGCCGGTGCATTCTACCGCCAGATCAAAGCTGCGCCGTTCAACAGTCTCTGCCAGCGTGGTAGTGATACCCTGGTCCTGCAGAATAGCCAGTTTATCAGCATGCCGACCGGCTGCTACGAGCTCACAGCCAGTCAGCGCCAGTGTCTGTGCAACCAGCAAGCCGAGTTTCCCGTCTCCGACAACCAGAACGCGGTCATTGGGAGTGATACGAACCTGTTGCTGAATTTCCAGCGCTGCAGCCACAGGTTCGGTAAAAACCGCAGTGTCTGTGGATACCGTATCCGGTACTGGATGCAGATTTTCAACCGGCAGCACCGTGTAGTCTGCAAAGGCGCCATTGCGGTTGACAATGCCGAGCACGGTACGGTTCTCGCAATGCGTCGGTTGTTGTGTGTTGCAAAAACGGCAGCGACCGCAGGCGGCGTTGATTTCGCCCACCA
This sequence comes from Nitrosomonas marina, assembly GCF_900111605.1. Classification (GTDB taxonomy): domain Bacteria; phylum Pseudomonadota; class Gammaproteobacteria; order Burkholderiales; family Nitrosomonadaceae; genus Nitrosomonas; species Nitrosomonas marina_A. The sequence continues at coordinate 19,163 of NZ_FOIA01000013.1, forward strand.
CCCGCTTGCCATCCAGTTCGTCAGCGCCGTTTTCGACTATACCGACAAACTCATGACCCAGTACACCGCTGTAGGGATAGTAACCCCGCACCAGTTCCAGGTCAGTGTTGCAGATACCGGCGCTGATAACCCGAATCAACGCCTCCTCCGGCTCGGGTTCGGGTATGGACAGGTCGGGTCGGAATTGCAGGTGCTGGTTTTCCAGCCAGATGCCTTTCATCATCAGTCGTTGATTTTTTGTGAGTAATGAAATTGGCGCACGCAGTTATTACCAACCTCTGACTTCAAACAGTTTTTTGATTGAGGACGTTGCTGGGTGCATGCGCTGATATTGCTATGTACGTTAGAGACTACCAAAAAATACAGGATTGAGAAATACGTGCGAATATGTATGGGCGCAGAAATTGGCCGCCAACCTGCAGGAAGACGGCCTGGGATCAATGTGACGTTAAAGCCGAGCTCCTTCCAGGGTGAGAATATTGCCGTCATTGACATCGATTAACGCACTTTCCTCATTCTGCGCAAGCTTTGTTATATTAGGTATGTGGCACTGTTAATGATGTGATTAACCTCACACCAAATGCTTTAATATCAGTGTATGCGAGCGCTGTTTGTTGCGCGGCAAATTAACGGGAAATAATCATGCATGCTTTCACAAAAAAAACGAAGACTGTTGAGCTGGCTGCGGTTGTAAATTCTCCAAAGCGTGGCCGGTTATTTGCAGGTCAAAGCCGGGGCGTACAGGCAATTCTCCAACGACAACGAATGACCGGCGATAAGGCCGCGCCTAAATCTGAAAACAGCGAAGTCAGCGTATACGCTGACAGTCAATTTGGCAATGCGCGATGTTCTCAAACGAAACATACTGTTGGATCAATTGCCTCCAACCTCGGACTGCAAATGCCGACAATTCCGATTTATATTGATAGAAAGGCGCGCAGCCTGACGCGTTCGCATGGCGCGAATGGGTTGATGATATCCGGCAACATTTACCTGGATCCGGACACGTACAGACCCGAATCGGTAGCGGGCAAAGCAGTTCTGACACATGAACTCGCACATCTTGCGCAGTATCGAAAGGGAGGGCGCATTAATAGCACGATCAAATCCCCATATTTGCAGAATCTGTCTGCGGAATTCGAAGCGCGGGAAGCTGGAAAAGCAGTGAGGGCCGGTATGCTACCCAAGGTGCCGCGGGAATCACTGGCATCGCCGGATTCTGTAATGGCGGCGCACACCGATGAAGAACAGGCTTCGCTTGAGCACTTTATTCCTGAACGTCTCTCAGAGATAGGGCAAAGAGCCGGACTGTCGTCGGAGGAGGCGTTGATTCAGGCGCATGACCAGCTGTTTTATGTCATGGTTCCGACCGCTACCTGGCGCGGCTATGATCGGGAAAACGTTCGCCGTGCTTCACTTGGTGGCGCTATTTTCGAGCTCCTGGCCCGGACTCCTTGGGAGGACGTTGGAGACTATGTGAGAGAAGCCTTGGGTGGGAGCGAGGCTTCAATGGGCCTGTTCCAGGCTTATCCACAGTTCGTTGCACGGTCATTGACCAATCCGGCAATGCGGCAATGGATATGGGAACATGGAGACCCGGTTGCGCGCTGATTCATTGAAAGCCTGCCCGGGCGCGAGTTGCCCGGTGAGCAAAGGCCAACCATGACGCCATATACTGTTCCTGCGCCTCAAACGGGACCGAATCTTGCACCAATGGGGGAGACTTTTATTCGTAGACACCTGAGAGGAACAGATTCGCCTGTAACGGAAAGTTTTTATCTCTCGCTTTCCGGCAAAATTCAGCACACGTTATTTGCCATCATGGAGCTGGATCGCACAAATTCCGTGATGCGCAGCCTCCCTCAATCCCAGCAACTGCGTATCTGGATGGACTACGAAACAGATGACGTTGTAAACGAGTATTATGCCACCGGCGAATTTCAACGGGAACACGAACGGGAGCCGTCCGGTGCGCCGATCGATCTTCACAACCGCAGCTCTGCGCCACAGGGTTCTGCCCAGCGTCATGTCATGGCTCATCTTGGTTTTTCTGTCTGGGAAGAGTCTGCGATTCCGAATCCATCTTGAAAATGAAACGTGACAATTCAGTAAGACCCCGCAGCTTTCTCTTTCCTTACGGCTTTTGATCTGGACAGGTATAAGGTGAACTTTATGTAGGTGTGTACTCTAAATTCAGGCCAGGCTTTTGTAAGCGTCCAACCCCACCATGTCAATCAGCCTACTCTATCTTGAATGGTAATGGGACAGAAGTGATGCAGTTCATCTCATTTGGCAATGGTTATAGCCGGTGCCGGTCTTGCAAATTCTGACGGATGGATAGACAGTTCATATAACTGGCCGAGCAAACGGAATGCCTCGAGATTCCAGACAGCCTCTGGACTGTCACCATCCGGTATAGAATAGGTGCGTCCCTTGTAAGCGACCGAGAAGGTACTTGTATTGTCGACCAGATTGGACGAACGGATGTCAACTTCCAGCGTCTTGATCGGATCGTGACGGATTTCACCTGTTCGTGAATCTTTGTCAACATAAAATTCCATTTCTTCCGAAACGCCCCGCCCAAGGAATCCCAGGATAGCCAGGAATGCGCGTAACCGAATAACCCCCTGAATCGGGTAGTCTCCACCTGGCAACCCCGGCCGGATATCGACAAAGATTTCATTTTCCGGCAGTGTATTCGTGTACAAAAACAGCTTGTTTCTCTCTTCCACCGAAAGGGTGGAAATATCGTAATTACTGATAATGGTTCGCCCGGAGACTTTTCTGCTTAAGACGCCTGTACTTCCGTTTTCTATCCATCGATATCCCATTTCCAGTGCATTTACCAGAGCTTCTGAATGTTCCGTAGTTATGCCGTGCATTGTGACGTCCTGCTGTACGATAACGGGTTCCACTTGCAGTTGATGGGCCTGGTTTAAAGCGGTCAAGTGCATGACTCTTCGGCGGAATTCCTCGTATCCATCCTGCTCCCTGGGGCGGTTTCTCAAAATCTGGTCGATGCCATCGTGTTTGATGCGGATTTCACTGGCCATCATTCTGATAAGAAGACCCAGATCAGTTCCTTGCTGATATAACTTGAGAAACTTGTTTTCAGAAAAAGGATTAAGAATTCTCTGATTAAATTCTTCGCCGCTGATTGGTGTGATAGAAATGGTAGGGTTCTCGGATATGCTTCCGCCAAAGATTGGCGACAGTCCCTGTCCGCTTGTTAATGCGCCAAATGGTGGCGTGGCGCCAGCGCTCATTTGAAAATTGAAAGTTGCAGCGATACTGGATACCGTGGTGAATTGAATCGGGTGATGGTGCCGTACCCGGGCGATATTCAGGAGTAATTCCTGTGCATTGATCTCACTGATGGATCGATTATAAGCGAGAACTGTTTTGTTCAGTGTGATTGGCGACAAGCAACCTGTGAGTATAATCAATCCGGTCAAGCAGGCTGTATAACGAAAACAGGTTGAACTTGAAATGTTTCTGATGGAATGCGTGGCGTTGACGGCAAAAACAATCATTATTTTGTTTGATTTGTGCATAAATAAATCGATTTTTTTGATAATAAACAACGTCAGCGTTGATCCTGCCTGCGCCAAAGAAAATTCACTGCAGGCATTATAATCAATACGGAACAAACGTAAGCAAATTATTGAATTGCTCCGCAAGTGGTTGATATCCCGGCCCTGAAGGCAAGCCGACAGCGCCAGCCGCTTGCATTTTATATTGAGAGAATTGTGAATTTCATTCTTGCCGGTTAATGCGGAAAGGTCCTGTTTTCATGAAGCCTTGAACGATATATCGGAGTGACAACATTTATTGGCCAAAAAAATTTTCAGGCCAGCAGTTCGGTCAGTTTGTGTTGTTCTCCTTTATTCTTTTATAAATCAATTCGTTATATTTGAATTACCAAAAAATGTAACCGTACCAGGTTTTATAAAACCTTCCAGAAATATGACTAAAGGGCAATTTTTTGCATGGCACCTTTGAGATAAAGTGCTCATAAACAGAAGAGAAAACAAAGCGGCATTCTGAGAAACGTTTTCAACCAGGTGTCACCGGTTTTCGTTTTCTTCTGATGTATCAGTATTGAGATATCACTGGTTGAGTGATTTTGGTTTGGTTTTAATACCGGGATTCGAACGGAGGTAATCATGGAAACAATAGTAAGTATTACGAATAATAAAGTGGTGACTACCACGCAAGTGATTGCAAAACATTTTGGTCGCAGTCATGATGAATTGGTGCATTCGCTGCGTTACCTGATGCGCGATTGTGGCACTGCATTCAGCAAAGAAAATTTTTTCGAACAGGAATGCGGTTATTCTCTGTGGATAACCTACCCAGGATTTCTGGTTATTTCCGGACTGTTTCTGGGTGCCCGCAATGCACGCATCAAGATTGAATTTATCGACGCGTTCGTAAAAGCGCAAAAAGAAATTGAGAATTGTGAACATCATATTCCCCAGGCAAGGCCCGGCGAGTTGCTGTTCATGCGTCCGGAGTGGACAAGAACAGCACATTACGAAAGTGCGGGCATGTAAACGGGTTGCACTGTTCAACTACAAGATTCACGTATAGTCTGGCAGGTTGTATATCGAATCACTGTTGTCCCGTTAACTTGAAGCCAATGCTGTTATAACTTATTGAAATAAATGAAAAATTAAACGTTAAGATTTGCCTAAGACATGAGAGTTGTTTGTTTAATAATTTCAACGAGTTAAACCCCTAAACGGGACAGCAGTGATATCGAATAACACAATGTTAATTGTCAATTGATAAGCAAAAAGAATAGATATTTGGCCCTTGCCAGATCAGGATAAAGCCTATCCTCGGGATACCGTTTCTTCGCGCCTGTTCTCGTTGCGCTTGTAGTTGCTTGTCATGAGCCACCGTCCGGCCAGATGAATACCAAGCCCAAAGCCGATGACAAGTATTACCGCTAAACCAAGTGCAACATAAGGTAGCGCATAGAGCATCAAGCCGCCCATGCCAGGGTCGGACCGGTTTGATGCTTCCTGCCACAGCAGCACTGCAATGGCCACTACGGATGCAGACTCAACACAAGCAGACCAAGCTGGCAAGCCCGCTGCACCACTCTGGCAGTGCCAGGGCTGCAGCCACAGCATAGCTCAATAGTTTCGATGGACAAGAATTATGAATTTGCTTCGGGCGAGTATCATGTATGCTGTTTATATCCATGGCAGCTCAACGGGCCTTTGCGCCTAATGCAAGCACCCGCTGTCAGATGGAATTTGTCATCGTTTGAAATTCATGTACCCACTTGGGAATATTTCTTTTTGTCCATTTGGCAAAGCCCAATTTCTCACCGACGTAAAACTGTCTATACGCTTTAACTGCATTTCCCGGAACCTTGTATTTGTCGGGCATGGCTTGAGCAAAAGGTGTCAATCCGACCGATTCATACGTTAAGTTAGAAATTTCACGAATAACAGATATTGATTTATGATCGTCTGTCTTGTTAAACCGGAATCGATATTCTGAATTTAGCGCTATTGCCAATTTTCGAAGCCAGACAAAATTGTCGTACGATTCAACTATCCATTTAGTGCATGGATGATTTATATGAGTAGGGCGATACGGTGTTTGGAACCCTTTTTTGTTTAAAGCTGTGCAGAGCAACTGCGCGCTTTCCAGGATCATTTTCGATACGTGCTGATCACAGTGATACCGCGCGCATTTCTTGATGTCCAAATCAAGCACAAAAATGTTCATTTCATTGAGCGTGAGTTCGAGGCTTCTGTCGCCTGACGCTAAGTTAAGTGATCGACTGGCCCGGAAAACGCGATTGTGCCTAAATAATCAAACAGTTAGTGGGAAAGTCTGAAGTATTATCATTTCAGTTGTCAGTGATTGATTCTTTTTTTATTTCTTTTGTGTTTGAATCCTGCTCTGTAATTTCTTTGTTTAGTTGTTCTAACAAGCCTATCTGTCGCGCACGTTCTTCCCATTTTTTTCGCGCGAGTGCTTGCATGTCCACAGTGTGATCAGATTCATCAACAATTTCAAGGCCAAGTAACGTTTCTATGACGTCTTCCATGGTAACTAGTCCCGCCGTGCCGCCGAATTCATCAATAACCAGCGCTACATGTTCGCGTTTTTCGATGAAATGGTTAAACAATTCTGGAATGGGAAAGTTTTCTTTAATGGCAATCATGTCGCGCTTAATGGCCGATAACGGTGTATTGTCGCCATCGTTTATCAGCGTAATTAGCAGATCGTTTTTCAAGACATAACCCGTTATATTGTCAAGTGAGTTTTCGAAGACAGGAATGCGTGAGAATCTGAGATTTGGATGCTTGTCGTAGAATTCACGCGCCGGTGTATTTTCGGCAGTGGCCACCATGACTGTACGCGGCGTCATCACATCGTGTGCTAGAACCGATTCAAAAAGCATCAGGTTACGCATGATCGTAGATTCATCTTTGTCAAGAACCCCCTGTTTCGCGCCAAGGTCCGCCATGGCGGAAAAATCTTTACGGCTGAATACACTTGCGTTTCCGTCTTTTTTCAAAGAGCGGGTAATGATCTGGCTGATATAAACGAACGGCGCTAAAACAAACATTACAATCTTGAGGCTTCTTACGGTGAAATTTGTAAGTTCCTGCCAATAGCTGGCGCCAATTGTTTTTGGCACGATTTCAGATAACAGCAGGATTGCCAATGTCATGGCCACCGGCACGACTAGTGTCGACATCAATGAGGTTCCCCAGATTATGGCGGCCTGCGCACCTACCCCGATGGCACCGATTGTATGCGCAATGGTATTGAGTGTGAGAATAGCTGACAGCGGCTGGTCGATATTGGACTTATAAGCTTCAAGTCTAGGGCCGATATCGCCGCCTTCCTGTACTTTCTGCTCCGTAAACGATGGTGTAATACTGAGTAATACCGCTTCCCAGATTGAGCAAAGGAATGAAAAAATTATCGAAACAAGAAAGAAAGCAATCAGCAGCGTATACATGAATAATTTGAAGATCGAAATAAAATTAAACACCGATATTGCCAACGAGTCAAAAATGACAGTGGCAGGGTTTATTGAAGGTTTCCGTATTTATGAACCATTGAAGCGCAACAGTTCAAAGGTTATGGGAAACATTCAATAGCTTTATCCGGCAATATCAAATTGAAGTAGCACTTGTGAAATGGAGTAATTTTGCGGTAAAGAGCGTGGCGGTAACACAAAATTGTAGAGTATAACTGGTTCCGCGTGCACTGGCTTGCCAGAGTCCATACTGTTCCTCATATTTTTCATACGATCAACAACAGCTAGCGCTGAGCCACTAACGAGTTTTCGCTCATAAGGCTCAACAGAAAATCCTCCGGACTCAATTTTATCAAAAATGAGTTTGAGAAGCCTATGAAAAGCATATTCGGATTTGGCTACATACCGGTTGTATTAGTTTGAGTTGATCAGGTTTAAAGAGACTGTCCCATTAACTGTGTAATTGTCTATCATTCGTTTTGTGAATACTCCACCGGCTTGTAGCCGGTGGAGTATTGACATAATCAGTAACCGATTTATCTGGCAGAATTATACGCGTCACAACAAATTTGCCGAGCAAAACCTCAGTTTGAAAAAAGCTTTAAAACCATCTGTTTTCTCCACATATGCTAAACTCTTTGCAGTTTCAACAATAAAAATATCACATGAAAACCGACTCGATCCCGCAGTATACGGAACCGTACGTTGCGCCGAGGTGGATGCCGGGCGGCAATACGCAGACAATTTATCCGTTTTTGATGCGCCAGAAACCGCTGTTTGTCTACCGGCGTGTGCGCTGGGAACTGGACGATGGCGATTTTATCGATGTTGACTGGCTCGACGGGCATGTAGATGCACCGCTGGTGATCATTTTCCACGGTCTAGAAGGTGGTTCGAACAGTCATTACATTATCAGCATCAAAAATATTCTGCAGCGGTACGGCTGGCATAGTGTGGTGATTCATTTCCGTGGTTGTTCCGGTTCGCCCAACCGTCTGCCGCGAGCGTATCATGCGGGCGATTCGGCGGAGATTGACTGGATGATCAAGCGTATCATTCAAGAGCACAGGCAGATCAACGCGGAATACCAGCCGGTGTATGCCATCGGGGTGTCGCTGGGCGGCAATGCGCTGTTGAAGTGGCTCGGCGAGCAGGGCAGTGAGGCGAGAAACTGGCTCAACGGCGTTGCCGCGGTATCAGTGCCGCTCGATCTGGCTGCGGCGGGTGCAGCGCTCGATTCAGGATTTAATCAGGTCTATACACACCATTTTCTGAGTACCTTGAAATACAAGGCGTTTGAGAAACTGGAAAAATTTCCGGGACTGTTTGACGGCAAAGCACTGTCAAAATGCAAGTCGATCTACGAATTTGATAATATTGTCACCGCGCCTTTGCACGGATTCAGAGATACCGACGACTACTGGCGGCAGTCGAGCAGCAAGCAGTGGCTGCCGCATATTCATGTGCCGACCCTGTTGATCAACGCGCGCAACGATCCGTTCATGCCGGCTTCAGTGTTGCCCGAAGCTGATGAGGTTTCAGCGGCGGTGACGCGCGTGTTTCCTGATGAAGGGGGACATGCCGGGTTTGTACAGTCACCTTTTCCCGGCAATTTCGAGTGGTTGCCAAGAAGCATGATCAGTTTTTTTTATCATCAGTGCAACTGACAAGCTCACTGAACCTGGCAATATCAAATTGATAGCGTACTGGGTTGTTACGATAAGAACCGCGCTACAAACGCATTGCTGACCTTCCGGCTCATCGGAATACGCACGCGATGGCCGCTGCCGGGCGCTGCAAATACTGGCTTGCCTTTACTGTCCTGCATCTGTGTCAGTTCTACAATCTGATTGCCGGACGGATGAATGATCTCAAGACAGTCTCCGACCTGAAAGCGGTTTTTGACCTGTATTTCCGCCATGCCGCTGGCTTCGTCAAACCCGGTGATGTCGCCGACATACTGACTGCGGCTCGATTCGGAATGGCCGCGCAGGTAATTCTGCGTTTCATGCGTCTGGTGGCGCTGGTAAAAGCCGCTGGTATAACCGCGGTTGGCCAGTCCCTCGAGTTCGCCGAGCAGCGACGGATCGAATGTTTTTCCAGCGACGGCGTCGTCAATGGCCCTGCGATAGACCTGCGCGGTTCTGGCGACATAATAAAGCGATTTGGTTCGTCCTTCGACCTTGAACGAATCGACGCCTATTTTGACCATCCGTTCGATATGCTCCACCGCGCGCAGGTCCTTGGAATTCATGATATATGTGCCGTGCTCATCTTCCATGATCGGCATCAGTTGGCCGGCTCGTTCTTTTTCTTCAATCATATACACCTGATCAGCTGCCGGATGCCGCTTGAAGTCGGGCTGCTGGCCAGACTGGCTGTCAGCCTCGCGTATCGCTGCGTTAAAATCGAAATCGATTGTTTCCGTTGATCGGATATCGCCATTGTCGCCTTCCTCGCCTGCCATGACTTTATAGTCCCAGCGACATGAGTTGGTACAGGTGCCCTGGTTCGGGTCACGATGATTGAAATAGCCCGATAGCAGGCAGCGTCCCGAATAAGCAATGCACAATGCGCCATGTACGAATACCTCGAGTTCCATGTCAGGGCACAGGTCGCGTATCTGAGCGATTTCGTCGAGCGACAGTTCGCGCGACAGAATCACGCGTGTGAGTCCGATTTTCTGCCAGAACTTAACGCCCATGTAATTGACGGTATTGGCCTGAACAGACAGATGTACAGGCATCTCGGGCCATTTTTCGCGGACCATCATGATAAGGCCCGGATCGGCCATGATCAGCGCATCGGGCTGCATTGCGATGACCGGTTCCATATCGGCCAAATAAGTCTTGACCTTGGCGTTATGCGGCATGATATTGCTCGCGACGAAAAACTTCTTGCCCAGCGCATGCGCTTCGGTAATCCCGGTTTTTAGTTGTTCCAGCGCGAATTCATTGTTGCGCGCGCGCAGGGAATAGCGCGGCTGTCCCGCATAAACCGCATCTGCGCCGTAAGCGTATGCGGTGCGCATTTTTTCAAGCGAGCCAGCGGGAAGTAACAGTTCTGGAGTGGTCAACATGATGTAAAATTAAAGGCGGTAACAAAAAACAAAGCATGATTGCAATGCTGTTTTGAACACTGCAATCGACCAAGCGTTCAATTGTATCATTTATGACTCAAAAATCTGCTGAACCGGGTTTTATTCACTTACGGCTGCACAGCGAATTCTCAATTCTGGACAGTACCATCCGGATTAATGACGCGATTGCGAAAGCGTCGGAAGATCAGATGCCTGCTCTGGCGCTGACCGATCTTGCCAACGTGTTCGGGACGGTAAAATTTTATCAAAATGCCCGCAAAAACGGAATCAAGCCGATTATCGGCTGCGATGTCTGGATAACCAACGAAATTGACTGCAAAAAACCCGCACGCGTACTGCTGTTATGCCAGTCTTATGCTGGCTATTTATTGCTATCACGGTTATTGACGCGTGCTTATCTTGAAAACCAGGTACAGGGTAGGGCAGAGATACGGTTGTCGTGGCTGCGCGATGAACCGGACGGTACGGAAGGATTGATTGCACTGTCCGGTGCGCGTTATGGTGCGATCGCTCAGTCGGTTTTACTGAACGACCTGCAACAGGCAGAGGCGCAGGCAAAGGAATGGGCCGCGGTTTTTCCGAACCGGTTGTATATTGAAATCCAGCGTGACGGACATGATCGGGAAGAATATCTGTTGCAGCAATCACTGGTGATTGCGGACAAGTTGAATCTGCCCGTTGTTGCTACCCAGTCTGTGCAGTTTTTGACAGCTGACGATTTCGATGCCCATGAAGCGCGGGTCTGCATCGCTGAGGGTTATATTCTTGCCGATCGGCGTCGGCCGAAAAAATTTACCCGGCAGCAGTATTTCAAAACCCGGCAGGAGATGATCCAGTTGTTTGCTGACATACCGTCGGCACTTCAAAACAGTGTTGAAATCGCTCGTCGCTGCAATCTGGAACTGGAGCTGGGTGTCAACAAGCTGCCGCTGTATCCAACGCCCAATAACGAAAGCCTGGAAGATTTTCTGCGTACCCAGGTTGCGGCCGGACTCGACGAACGTATGAAGGCATTGTTCCCTGACGCAGACGAGCGCAATCGGCGGCTGCACGAATACCAGGCGCGCATGGATTTTGAAGTTGATACGATCATCTCGATGGGTTTTTCGGGGTATTTCTTGATAGTGGCCGATTTCATCAACTGGGCCAAGCGCAACGATGTACCGGTCGGACCGGGGCGTGGTTCCGGGGCCGGGTCGCTGGTTGCGTATTCGCTCGGTATTACCGATCTCGATCCGTTGCGTTACGATCTGCTGTTTGAACGCTTTCTGAATCCGGAACGCGTGTCCATGCCGGATTTCGATATTGATTTTTGCCAGGACAGACGTGAAAAAGTAATTGACTATGTCAAGCAGCGTTATGGCACTCAAAGTGTCTCGCAGATTATTACCTTTGGTACCATGGCGGCCAAGGCTGTGATTCGAGACATTGGCCGCGTGCTGGATCTGCCATACAACTTTGTCGATCAACTGGCAAAACTGGTGCCGTTTGAAATTGGCATGACGCTAAAAAAAGCACGCGAACTCGAGCCGCAGTTAAATCAGCGTGCTGCCGAGGAGGAGGACGTCCGTTACCTGCTGGAACTGGCTGAACGCCTGGAGGGACTGACACGTAACAGCGGCATGCATGCTGGAGGGGTGCTGATCGCACCGGGCAAAATCACCGATTTTTGTCCCGTTTACTGCACCGAATCGGCGGATGCCGTGGTCAGCCAGTTCGACAAGGACGATGTCGAGAAAATCGGTCTGGTCAAGTTTGATTTTCTTGGGCTGAGAACCTTGACTACACTGGATCGCGCTGTCAGCTACATTAATCAATTCCGCGGTGAATCGTTTTCACTCGCCGGTTTGACGCTGGATGACGTCGCTACTTATGCGCTGCTGCGACAGGGCAACGCCGTCGGTATTTTTCAGTTTGAATCGCGCGGCATGAAAGATCTGTTGCAGAAGGCAAAGCCTGATCGCTTCGAAGACATTATCGCACTGGTTGCACTTTACCGGCCGGGTCCGATGGATTTAATTCCGGATTTTATTGAACGCAAACATGGCGTGCAGACCATTGAATATCTTGATCCGCGTCTCGAACCGATTTTGAGTCCGACCTATGGCATTATGATTTATCAGGAACAGGTGATGCAGATTGCCCAAGTGATCGGAGGATACAGTCTGGGCAGCGCTGATTTGCTGCGACGCGCTATGGGCAAGAAAAAAGTAGAGGAAATGGCGCAGCAACGCGATATTTTTGTCGCCGGTGCGGTAAAAAACGGTGTGGATGAAACAAAAGCGTCAGAATTGTTTCGTCTGATGGAAAAATTTGCCGGTTATGGGTTCAACAAATCGCACGCCGCAGCGTATGCGCTCATCGCCTATCAGACTGCTTTTCTGAAAGCGCACTATCCCGCTGAGTTCATGGCGGCCTGTTTGTCGGCCGATATGGACGATACCGACAAGGTTTATATTTTCATTCAGGACAGTCTGGCAAATGAATTGATGATTCAGCCACCCGATATCAATCAGTCGGACTACCGGTTTGTGCCGACCGGCGCCAAAACAATCCGGTATGGACTTGGCGCGGTAAAGGGGACGGGTGAATCAGCGATAAACGCCATACTTGCAACCCGCAGTAAAGGCGGTGCGTTCATTGATCTGTTCGACTTCTGCAACCGCGTGGATCGGCGCATCATCAACCGGCGTGTGATCGAATCGCTCATCCGTGTCGGTGCATTCGATTGTCTGAATGGCGACCGGTCCAGCCTGCTGGCTTCGGTTGGCATTGCGCTGGAAGCGGCGGAGCAGTCAAGCCGCTCCGCCAATCAGTCAACTCTGTTTGATAGCCAGGACGATTTGACACTGCAACCGACTTTGATATCAGCTTCGCCGTGGTCGGATCGGGAGACGCTCCAGCATGAAAAACAAGGCCTCGGTTTTTATTTCAGTGGACACCTGTTTGAAACCTATGCCCGTGATGTCCGTCCATTTGTCCGCACAACGCTCGATCGGCTATCAGCACAGCGCGAGACGCAGCTCATCGCGGGAATCATTCATGATGTTCGTGTTCAGATGACGCGGCGTGGCCGAATGGCCGTCATCGGCCTTGGCGACGGTACGGCCTCAGTCGAACTGATTGTATTTGATGAATTGTTTAACGAAAACCGCAACTGGCTCAAGGAGGATCAATTGCTGGTGGCGCAGGCGAAAATCGGTATTCGCGGCCAGTATAATGACCAGGAAAGCAGCGACGAACTGCGTATAACCGCGGAGAAGCTGTACAATCTTTCCGGTATCCGCACGCATTTTGCCAAACGGATCAGGTTGCGCGTCAACTCTGAAACGCTGCCGACGACTGCCACATTAAAAAATCTGTTGACACCTTATGCCGGCCGGGGTCGGCCCGATCAACCGGTACAGCCAGTCGACATACAGTCGTTGTGTCCGGTTTCTCTGGTATACCAAAATCAGCAGGCAGTTTGCGAGATTGTGCTGGGTGATGGCTGGCGGGTAAATCTGGACGATCAGCTGCTGCACACATTAAACCGGCATTTAAAGGCCGAAAATGTCGAAATTGTCTATTGATATTGCAAAGTGGTAGCAGTCGCCGGTTTTCAGGTCTCCAGCAGCGGGCTCGTTGGGTATTCGAGCGCCTCTTTCATCGCCCCCAGTGCCAGCACCGCCTCACGCCCGTCTATGATGCGATGATCGTACGATAACGCCAGATAATTTATCGGGCGGATTACGATCTGGCCATTTTCAACCACGGGTCGTTCCTTGGTTGCATGAATGCCCAAAATGGCGCTTTGCGGGGGATTGATAATTGGCGTGGACAGCATGGAACCGAACACACCGCCATTGGTAATCGAAAATGTCCCACCCGTTAATTCTTCAAGGGTTAATTTGCCGTCACGCGCACGTCTGGCAAAATCCGAAATTTGCGTTTCGATCTGCGCAAATGTCATGCGGTCGGCGTTACGCAGGATCGGCACTACAAGGCCGCGTGGGCTGCCAACGGCAATGCCGATATCGTAGTAATCATGGTAGATGATTTCGTTGCCCTCAACCGAGGCGTTGACAATGGGGTATTTTTTGAGCGCGGCAACGACTGCTTTGACAAAAAACGACATAAAACCAAGCTTGACGCCGTGCTCTTTTTCAAATTCATTACGATAACGGGTGCGCAGGTTGATGACCGCCTGCATGTTTACTTCGTTGAATGTCGTCAAAATTGCTGCGGTCGACTGCGATTGCACCAGACGTTCTGCAATACGCATACGCAAGCGTGACATGCTTACCCGGCGATCAATCCGCTCACTGGCTTCACCGGTTTCACGGCTTTGCCGGGTTTGTTCCGCCTGCTTTTCTTCATCCACTTCGGCCTGTTCTTCAGCAGACCGTTCAGTCTGGGTTTCGCCGGATGCCGCTTCCTGTTCGTCCTCGGTTTTATGGTCGATATAAGCCTGCACGTCTTCGCGGGTAATTCGTCCGCCACGCCCTGTTCCCTGGATAGACCGTGTTTCTGATGCTTTCAGCTGATTTTCTTCAACCAGTTTCCGTGCGGCCGGCATCAGCATCGGAATTGTTGGATCTGCTTTACGTTCGGTCTTTTGTCCCTGGTCCCGGTCACTCCCCTCATCTTCGTCGGGCGCTGATTCGTCTTTTGTTGACTGCTTAGTAGATTTTTTTTGCGTATCCTTCGAAGCGGTTGTGTCGGATTCTGCATCGGTATCGTTGTCAGCCGCTTCGGTATCGATCTTGGCGATGACTTCTCCACTGGTTACGGTTTCGCCGTCGCCTTTGATAATTTCCTTTAAAACGCCTGCCTTGGGCGCGGGTAACTCCAGAACGACTTTATCTGTTTCTATATCGATCAGATTTTCATCACGCTCGACCTTTTCGCCCTTTTTTTTGTGCCATGTTATCAGTGTCGCTTCGGCCACAGATTCTGACAATGCGGGCACTTTAACCTCTACTAACATTTTACTCTCCGTAGACTAGATTTTTTCTCGGAATGCAGCTTCAATTACCTCATTTTGTTGCATTTTATGTTTGGCAAGATAACCGACTGACGGTGAAGCTGAAGAGGGACGAAGTGCATAACCCAGCGTTTGCGAGGATTTCATATTTCGCAGCAGGTAATGTTGTATGCGGTGCCATGCACCCTGATTGCCGGGTTCTTCCTGACACCAGATCACCTCTTTGGCTTTACTGTAGCGTTTGATTTCCTGTTTGAATTCTTCATGGGGAAAAGGATACAGCTGCTCCAATCGGATAATCGCCATATCGGTTATTTCCTGCGCTTGCCGGTGTGCTCTCAGCTCATAATATATTTTTCCACTGCATACTATCAGGCGTTTGACCTGTTTTGGTTCCAGTTTTTCTGTTTCGGATATTACCGGGTAAAACCTGCCGCTGGACAGTTCTTCCAGAGTCGATACCGATTCCTTGTGACGCAGCATGCTTTTCGGGCTCATGATAATCAGCGGCTTGCGCAACGGGCGAATCATCTGTCGCCGCAACAGATGAAACATTTGTGCTGGCGTGGAAGGAATGCATACCTGTATGTTATAGTCCGCACAAAGCTGTAAAAACCGTTCCAGTCGTGCGGAGGAGTGCTCCGGTCCCTGACCTTCATAGCCATGGGGCAGCATCATCACCAGACCGCACAAACGTCCCCATTTGGCTTCGCCGGATGCGATGAACTGATCGATGACAACTTGTGCGCCATTGGCAAAATCGCCGAACTGCGCTTCCCAGATGACCAGTTCCTGCGGCTGCGCGGTAGTGTAGCCATACTCAAATCCCAGAACGGCTTCTTCAGACAAAATGGAGTTGATTGCGGTAAAATCAGGTTGGCCGGGCGATATATGACGTAACGGCACGTAAATATTTCTATCTTCGAGCGAAGTATCCTGATTGTGTAATACAGCATGTCTGTGAAAAAAAGTACCACGTTCCGAATCCTGTCCGGAAATCCGTACAGGAAATCCTTCATACAGCAACGCAGCATATGCCAGATTTTCTGCCATGCCCCAGTCCAGTGGCTGTTTTCCCTGCCCCATCAGACGGCGGTCGTCAATAATCTTCTCAACCCGCTTGTGCAATATGAATTTTTCCGGAATATCCGTTAAACGCACGGCCAGCTGCTTCAGTATATCCAGTGAAATTCCCGTTTTTACGGGCTGGTTCCATTTGAAAGGTTTTTTGAATGCTGCCCAGTTAACAGAAAAAGGGGACTTGTAGTTGTAACGAATTTTTTTGTTCGGATTGACGCCAGCGTCCATTGCTTCACGGTATGCTTGTACCATGGCGTCAGCTTCCCCTTTTTTGATAACACCTTCGTCCTCCAGCTTTTCTGCATAGCGCTGGCGCGTTCCGGGATGCTGGCTGATAATCTGATACATTTTGGGTTGCGTTACCATTGGATCGTCCTGCTCGTTGTGGCCGAGACGACGAAAACAGACCATGTCGATGACGACATCCTTGTGGAATTTCATTCGGAAATCCAGGGCGAGTTCGGTAATCATGCTTACCGCTTCGGGGTCGTCACCGTTTACATGGAAAACGGGTGCCTCGATCATTTTGGCGACATCGGTGCAGTATAGCGTGGAACGGCTCTCACGCGGATCGGATGTGGTAAAGCCAATCTGGTTGTTGATGATGATGTGTATTGTGCCGCCCGTGCCATAGCCGCTTGTCTGTGACAGATTCAGCGTTTCCATGACGACACCCTGGCCGGCAAAAGCAGCGTCGCCGTGAATCAGAACTGGCAGTACTTTGTCGCCCTGGCGATCATGAAAGCGGTGCTGGCGTGCGCGTACAGAGCCTTCTACCACTGGGTTGACTATTTCCAGGTGCGACGGATTAAACGCCAAGGCAAGGCGCACCACGCCATCCGGCGTATTAACTGCCGAGGAGAATCCCTGATGATATTTCACATCGCCTGACGGTAGATCTTCCACATATTTTTCTTCAAACTCGCGAAAAAGATCTGCGGGCATTTTACCGAGCGTATTTACCAGTACATTCAGTCTGGCGCGATGTGCCATACCGATGACAATTTCATCGATGCGTAGCTTCCCGGCGCAGGCAACCAGACAGTCAAGCAGGGGAATCAGGCTTTCGTTACCCTCGCCTGAGAACCGTTTCTGACCGATGTAGCGGGTGTGCAGGTATCGCTCCAGTCCTTCTGCAGCGCTCAGTCTCTCGAGAATAAATTTCTTGTATTCATGGCTGTAATCCGGATTGGATCGTTTGGTTTCCAGTCTGCTTTGCAGCCAGCGCTTTTGTTCCACGGAAGAAATGTACATATACTCGGCGCCGACAGGACCGCAATACGTTTCCCTGAGAATCTGAAGAATATCGCGTAGCGGTGCGTGATCCGGGCCTGCCAGGGAGCCCGTATTGAATACGGTATCCATGTCTTTGTCGGAGAATCCGAAGTTGCTCGGATCGAGTTCCATTCGTAGCGGCTTGTCCTCGAACTGCAGAGGATCCAGTGCCGCCTGGCTCAAGCCAAGATAGCGATACATGTTGATCAGCTGGAGCACCGCGACCTGCTTGCGGTCATTGGTATCGGTCTGGATGACTTCCGGCAAAACAATCATGCCGTCAAGTTTGCCGGGTTTTCCTTCTCTTGCCGGTTGCTGTTGCTGCTTGTCAGCGGTACCGGCGCTTTTTACCAGTTGATTGACGGACAGGCCCGGTGTTTGCTGAATTTTATCAAAGTATTCACGCCATGCCGGTTCGACCGAAACGGGGTTATGCAGGTATTCTTCGTACATTGCCTCAACAAAAGGGGCGTTAGTGCCGAACAGCATGGAATCCTGCGACCGTTTATTCATTACTGGTAGTCCTGTCCTTCAGTTAGCTATTAATTACGAAAATCAGTCGGAACATCACGCATGGGGGTGCCAGTATACAACTGGCGCGGACGTCCGATCTTGTAGTCAGGATCGGAAATCATTTCATTCCATTGAGCAACCCAGCCCACTGTGCGTGCCATTGCAAAAATTGCGGTGAACATAATGGTTGGAATGCCTAGGGCGCGTTGGACGATGCCGGAATAAAAATCGACGTTTGGATAAAGTTTTCTGGAAATAAAATAATCGTCCTCGAGGGCAATTCTTTCAAGTTCCAAAGCGAGTTTGAATAGCCGGTCATTTTCAAGGCCCAGTACGTTCAACACTTCATGACAGGTCTCGCGCATTAATTTTGCACGGGGATCGAAATTTTTATACACGCGGTGACCAAAACCCATCAGCCGGGAGTTTTCATTCGGATCTTTGGCGCGTTTGATATAGTCATTGATGCGGGAAACGTCGCCGATTTCCTCGAGCATGTGAAGACAGGCCTCATTTGCGCCGCCATGCGCTGGTCCCCATAAACAGGCAATGCCGGCAGCGATACAGGCAAACGGGTTGGCACCGCTGGAACCAGCCAGTCGTACCGTGGATGTTGAAGCATTCTGCTCATGATCGGCATGCAGAATCAGAATACGGTCAAGTGCGCGTACAATTTTCGGGTCGGCTTTATAGCGCTCTGTAGGTAATGAGAACATCATGTGCAGAAAGTTTTCAGCATAGCTGAGGTCGTTGCGCGGATAGACATATGGCTGACCGATGTTGTATTTATACGCCATCGCGGCGATAGTCGGCATTTTTGCTATCAATCGCATTGCAGACAATTCACGATGGCTGGCATCGGAAATATCCAGCGCATCATGATAAAACGCAGACAAAGCACCCACGACACCCACCATGACAGCCATTGGGTGAGCATCCCTGCGAAATCCGCTGAAAAGTTTGACCAGCTGTTCATGCAACATAGTATGATGCTTGATGACACCATCGAATTCGGCCTTTTCTGTCGCTTTTGGCAATTCTCCATGCAACAGGAGGTAACAGATTTCGATAAAATCGCATTGTCTTGCGAGTTGTTCGATCGGATAACCGCGATATAGCAGAACACCTTTTCCGCCATCAATAAACGTGATTTCGGAACTATTGCTGGCAGTCGATAAAAAACCCGGATCATAGGTAAACAAACCACTTTTGGCATGTAATTTGCGGATATCCACCACATCGGGACCCATGGTGCCGGATATGACAGGAAGCTCAATGGCTTCGCCGCCAGTGCTAAGACTCAAGGTTGCTGTACCTTTTTGCGTCATATTAGTTCTCCATGTATTGCATCAATTCGATCACCGAATATTTTGTTATATTACCGTTACCTGCACGTTACTTATTGTAGCAATAAAATACTGTATGCTTTTGTTTGCACGCAGTCGAGCTTCAAAATCGACTAACTTTCCTGCAATAATTTTAATACCGGCAATTGATCATCGTCTATCGCTGATTTCCTGGCGCAGATCATGTCCCATAAATCACTGTCGGACAATGACAGCAGTCTATCGAACTGTAACAGTTCTTTTGTACTGAGTTGCCGGTAATGTTTATCCATAAAACGCAGTAAAATAATATCCAGTTCCAACATACCCCGGCGGCAGCGCCAGCGAGCGCGTTCAAATTCCTTCATATCGTCCTTTTGACCATCATATCTTTTATTTTGCCGATTGCTTCAGTTGGATTGAGACCTTTTGGACATGCATCCACGCAATTCATGATCGAATGGCAACGAAACAGGCGGTAGGGGTCTTCAAGATAATCGAGCCGTTCAGCGGTCGCCTGATCACGGCTGTCGGCAAGAAAGCGGTAAGCCTGCAACAATCCCGCAGGGCCGACAAATTTGTCCGGATTCCACCAGAAAGATGGGCAGGCGGTTGAACAGCAAGCGCATAATATACATTCGTATGCGCCCTCTAATGCTGCGCGCTCTTCAGGTGACTGCAGACGTTCTGTTTCCGGTGGCGGGTTGTTGTTGATCAAATACGGCTTGATCGAGTGATATTGATTGAAAAACTGGGTCATATCGACGATCAGGTCGCGAACCACCGGCAATCCCGGTAGCGGGCGTATTTCAATGGGTTGTTTCAGGTTTTTTAGCGGCGTGATACATGCCAGCCCGTTGCGGCCGTTGATATTCATCGCGTCCGAACCGCACACACCTTCCGAGCATGAACGTCTTAAACTCAAACTGTCATCAACGGATTTAATTCGCAGGAGCGCATCCAGCAGCATTTTATCGGTTGCCGCCAATTCGATCTCATAATCCTGCATGTACGGTTTTTCATCTTTATCAGGATCATATCGGTATATGGAAAATTTCATCGCAGACTCCTATTTCTATGTACACAATTACTTCGAATCCAGGCGCGATTACGAAACCAAGATTGCAGTTTAACAGATGGATGTTGATATGACACAGCTTAAAACGAATGGGTTCTTAGAAAGCTGTTTCGACCACCTGATCTGCCTGATCCGGTATGACGGTCTTTTAACCATATTTTTTCCGGTTTCGTCGACGGCGGTTGCGCGCACGTCGTACCTCCGTTTCGGAAGGTGGCGCAGACTTTTTGTCCGCATACGGATTATGTCCGGCCTTGAAAGTAATGCGTAAGGGTGTTCCGGTAAGCTTAAAAGCCTCGCGAAAAAAGTTTTCGAGATAGCGCCGATAAGTATCCGGCACGTGTTCGAGCATGCTCCCGTGTATCACTACAATCGGTGGGTTCGTGCCGCCCTGATGCGCATAGCGCAATTTGGGGCGGGACATTCCACCGCGTGGTGGTGCGTGTTTCTCTACTGCCGCATGCAAGGCGCGTGTTAATTGCGGCGTGGATAAGTCAGTCATTGCCGCTGCGTACGCCTGGTTGACCGACACCAGTAATCTCAGCGTGCCGGTTCCTTTGAGCGCGGATATGAAGTGCAGTTTGGCAAAGTTGAGAAACCCGAGTTTTCGCGCCAGTTCGTGTTTGATACATTCGCGTTGATACTGATCCAGTCCGTCCCATTTGTTGATTGCGACAACCAGCGCTTTTCCCGACTGTAATATGAAATCGGCAATATGTGCGTCCTGTTCGGCAATTTCACTTCTGGCGTCAAGCACCAGAACGACGACATTGGCGTCTTCAATGGCTTGTAATGTTTTGATGGCTGAAAACTTTTCAACAGTTTCTTTGACTTTGCCCCGCTTTCGCAAACCCGCTGTATCGATTAGCGTGTACTGTATGCCGTCGTGTTCGAAATCAATGTAAATACTGTCGCGTGTAGTGCCAGGCTGATCAAAGGCAATTACGCGCTCTTCACCCAGCAGGGTATTGACCAGCGTTGACTTGCCCACGTTGGGACGGCCAACGATCGCAATTTTTGGGTGTTTACTGATTTGCCCGGCTTCTTCTTCAAGGACAGGGAAATCTGCAAGTGCCAATGCAACCAGCTCATTTACATGATCGCCGTGCAGCGCCGAGATAGCATGGGGTTTACCAAGGCCGAGTTCAAAAAATTCGGCGGTAATAACGTCGTCAACCATGCCTTCAGCCTTGTTGACAACCAGCAGAATGTTGCGGTCTTTTTTTCGCAGCTGTTCGGCAATGATTTTATCTTGCGCGGTTATACCCTGACGGGCGTCCACAATGAACAATGCTTTGTCGGCCTCGTCGATTGCCTGCAGTGATTGTTGAGCCATCGCATGCATGATGCCGGTGCTGGCGACCGGTTCCAGTCCGCCGGTGTCCATGACCAGATACGGTCTGTCACCAATCCTGCCATGTCCGTAGCGCCGGTCGCGTGTAAGTCCGGGTATATCCGCCACGAGTGCATCACGGCTGCGCGTCAGTCGGTTAAAAAGCGTGGATTTGCCGACATTGGGGCGGCCGACCAGGACGAGCGTAGGTTTCATTTTGGTTGGTAGGTAACTGAGTGATCGCAAGTTTGAGCAGTCAGCAAGTTTTGCTATATGCTTCAATAAAATAGTTATCAGGCTATGATGAATTGCTAGAGTGGTAATGCGTTATACGACAGTTTTACAACCGACTTGTTCGATTTCTATAGGTGTAACACCTGCAAGGTTCTATTGCTGGTCAGCTGTGGCCGCACTTTGCAACCGCTCTTCAATTGCTTCAGCCGGTATCATGCCGCCGACAATGGACCCATCGGCAAAAATTAATGTGGGTGTGCCTGTAACCCTGTTTTCCTGACCTGATCTGACCAGCGTTGGCAGTGGTGTCTCGCAATCCTTGTCTTTTGGCTTGATACCCCTGAGCATAAAATCATCCCAGGCTTTGATTTGGTCCTGTGCACACCAGATCGAGGTGGATAATTCCATTGAACCTCTTAATACCGGATACAGCAGTGTGTAAATCGTTACGTCGGTAATATTCAGCAGTTCTTTTTCCAGTTGCTTGCAGTAAGGACAGTTGGGGTCGGTGAAAACGGCGAGCTTGCGTTCGCCGTTACCCTTGACGATCTTAATGGCAAATTCAAGCGGTAGTGTATCAAGCGGAACCCTGCGTGCTGCCTTGATTTCCTGTAAGCGTTCATTGGTGACGCTGGTTCTCGTCTTGGTATCGACAATGTGTCCAAAGAAAAAATACTCGGCTTTCTCATCGGTATAAAAAAGTTCGCCACCAACCAGGGCTTCATACAAGCCCAGATAAGGGGTTTTACGCAGGCTTTCAATTTTCGCACCTGGAAAATGCGGAGCCAGGGCTTTTCTGACAGCATCTTCATCCGCCAGGGCTGGGCTGGAAAAAAAACAAATTAACAGAATTAAAACGAATTGCTTTAAATGTGCTGCATGCATAATTATTATGGCTCCTTGTAAATTTCAGATTAACTCAGTGCGTGCTGCATCAACCGGTTTTTAATCAAAGGCAGCCGGTCGGTAATCTCCAGGCCTAAATTCCGTAACCGTGCAAGTGTTGGGTCAGGATTGATAAACAGCTTTTGCAGGCTGTCGGTGACCAGTTCCAATGCCAGAATATCTTCTTTGCGCGCACATTCATACCGACGCAGCAGGATAAAATCCCCGATATCGGACTGTAAACCGCGATCATTGAGAACTTTGGCAAGTTTTCGCACATCGCGCAGTCCAAGATTGACACCTTGCCCGGCCAGCGGGTGAATGCCATGCGCGGCATCGCCGACGAGCACCAGCCGAGGCTTGACCAGGCTGCTGACATGGACGAAATTCAGTGGAAATCCGGCCGCCGGCGTAATCAGCTGCAATTCGCCAAGGGTATGTGAAGCGGCCGTTTCGACATGCTGGCAAAGCTGATCAGCCGATAATGCGCGAAGCTCGGCGGCATGTTCCTCGCCGGTCGACCAGACCATGGAAACCCGGTTGCCAGGTAAAGGTAACAGCGCCAGCACGCCATCACGCCTGAACCATTGATGTGCAACATTACGGTGAGGCAAGCTGGTATTGAAATTTGCGACTACGCCGACTTGCTGATAGGGATGGCGTGTAACCTCGATGCCTGCCTGTTGACGTACCCATGAATTGACTCCGTCTGCGCCGACAACCAGCGCTGCGTCTATCTGACGGCCATCTTCGAGTTGTACTTCAGCGTGGGATTCATGCCAGGTGATGGCAGCACACCGTGCCGGACAAATGATCTCCAGACTATCATTTTGTGTTTGTATTGCTGCCCAAACGGCAGCTTGCAGCTGCCGGTTCTCGACAATACAGGCCAGTTCGGCCACGCCGATTTCATAAGCGCTGAAATGAATACACGAACTGCTGTCGTCACCAAAAACCGCCATGTCATAGACAGGTGCAACACGGGATATTTCCATCCACTGCCAGATTGCGTGATCGTGCAAAAACGCAACGCTACCCGGGCTGATTGCGTACACGCGACTGTCCCAGCTTTTATCACCCGGTATGGGTGGCGGTTCCCGAGACTCGATTAGCGCTATTCTCAGTCCGCTGTTCTTTAACGCAGCCACAAGGCTGGCACCCACCAGTCCGCCGCCGATTACGACCATATCAAATTTCATGGAATGATTATACATTTGCTTTGTGCCGGAGTGAAAAAACAAATTACGTTGACCGAACAAGTCAGGCTATCTACTCATTCAGGGCTAATTATGGCACACTTGCTAACTTGACTAATCAGGGCATTTATTTTTTTGTGTCTCCATACGAGCTCTTTATCGGTTTGCGTTACACCCGGGCAAAAAAACGCAATCATTTCATTTCGTTTATCTCACTGATTTCTCTACTAGGTATTACGCTGGGTATGACTGCTTTGATTACGGTCATGTCTGTTATGAACGGATTTCAGAAAGAAGTGCGTGCGCGCATTCTTGGTGTTGCTTCTCATGTGCAAATCAATGGCTTCGATAACCGGCTGTCCAACTGGCAGGCACTGGCTGAAGAGGCATCCAGGCATCCGTCGGTGGAAGGCGCCGCACCTTTTGTCAATGCACAGGGGATGGTGTCCTATGATCAGGTAGTGCATGGCGCAATTGTGCGCGGTATTCTGCCAGATACAGAAAATCACGTTGCCGACTTCTCTGATATGATGGTCAGCGGTGAACTGGAAAATCTTATACCGGGCGATTTCGGCATTGTCATCGGCATGGAACTGGCGCGCAGTCTTGGTGCATTCAGGGGCGACAAAATTGTGTTGATTTCACCGCAAGGGCAGGTGACGCCTGCGGGGATACTGCCGCGGCTGAAGCAGTTTACCGTCGTCGGTATTTTTGAAGCGGGGCATTTTGAGTATGATTCCGGGCTGGTGCTGATCCATATGGCTGATGCACAGAAACTATACCGTATGGACGATCATGTTTCCGGGGTGCGTTTAAAATTAAGTGATATGTTTCTGGCGCCGAAGGTTGTCAACGATTTGATTCATTCGCTGACTGGCCCTTATTATGTTACCGATTGGACGCAGCAACACGCGAATTATTTTCGCGCCATACAGATCGAAAAACGAATGTTGTCGCTGATTCTGGCTTTGATCATAGCCGTGGCGGCTTTTAATATCGTATCGACGCTGGTCATGGCTGTTACCGACAAACAGTCAGATATTGCTATTTTGCGCACGCTGGGTGCGAGCCCTCGCAGCATTATGAAAATATTTATTGTTCAGGGAACATTCATTGGAGTGGCCGGAACCATCCTGGGTGTAACCGGGGGCATCCTGCTGGCCTATAACGTCGGAGAGGTTGTGGCGTTTATCGAATGGATTTTCAGCGTGGAATTTCTGTCGAACGAGATTTATTACATCAGCAAGATTCCAACCGATCCGCAGACAACGGATATTGTCACTGTCGCCGTAGTATCGTTTATTTTGAGTCTGCTCGCGACCATTTATCCGAGTTACCGGGCATCCAGGGTGAATCCGGCGGAGGCGCTGCGTTATGAATGATGCTGTTGGCGCAGCCGGGAGCAACGTTGTAATCGCCTGCCGTCATCTGTTCAAGCAGTTCGATCAGGGAGAACTGGAAGTTTCTGTCCTGAAGGGCGTAGACCTGGAAGTCTACAGTGGTGAAATGATGGCCATTGTAGGGGCTTCCGGTTCGGGTAAAAGCACGCTGTTGCATTTGCTGGGCGGACTTGACAAACCAAGCGGCGGAGAGATCAATATTCTGGGGCAGAATATCGCCGCAATGGATGAATTGACCCGCTGCAGGTTGCGAAATGGTTCGCTGGGATTCATATACCAGTTTCATCATTTGCTGCCCGAGTTTACCGCGCTGGAAAATGTCGCCATGCCTCTGCTGATCAGGCGCATGGCAGTAAACGAAGCACAGGAGCGCGCCGCTGCAGTGCTGCAGCAGGTCGGACTGGGCCACCGGCTGACACATACCCCGGGCGAGCTATCCGGTGGCGAACGTCAGCGCGCTGCCGTGGCTCGCGCGCTGGTCACCGAGCCGGCGTGCATTCTGGCGGACGAACCGACCGGTAATCTTGATCGCCAAACCGCCGAAGCTGTCTTTGATTTAATGCTCGAACTGAATGAAAAAGTGAATGCCAGTCTTGTCGTTGTTACGCACGATCAGCAGCTTGCCGCGCGTGCCAAACGAATCAAACAGCTGATTGACGGCGTGCTGCAGGACGTTACATAAGTTCTATTATCCAGCCTGGCGTATCTGGTTTTTTTGCAACACACCTGCTTCGACTGAATTGACTGTTGTCCGGTTGCAGGCAATAACCGAGCGCTTTCAGGTAAGATAGACAGTTTTATAACTGTTCAATCCATTTCGTTCAAAAACAAACCGTTCTCAAACAAATCAATGCGAACGCTCATTACATATATCATGGTTTTTCCGCGCCGCAGCGCTTTCGTGCTGTTCGCGCTGCTTGTCGCCGGCGTGGCTGAAGGACTCAGTCTGACAGCTTTGTTGCCGCTGTTATCTATCGCAGTCGGTGAATCATCCGGTGAGTCCGGTATCGGCAAGTTTATGGTGGACATTCTCCAGAAAATTGGTATTGAGCCGACGCTTGATATGATTTTGATCATTATCGTTGCCGGAATGTTTACGAAAGGGCTGATATTATTGCTGGCCAACCGTCAGGTTGGCTATACGGTCGCACATGTTGCGACGGCGCTGCGTCTGAGCCTGATCGAAGCTTTGCTGGCCAGCCGCTGGCAATATTATCTGCGTCAACCTGTCGGCTCGCTTGCCAATTCGGTGGCCACGGAAGCGTATCGTGCGGCCAATGGATTTGAGCATAGTGTAATCGTACTTGCGCTGGCTATTCAGGTGCTTGTCTATGCCGTTGTTGCCGTGTTCATATCCTGGGAAGCGACGCTGGCTTCGCTGTTAATCGGTCTTTTTCTGCTGCTCGTTCTGCACCGGTTGGTACGCGCAACCCGTCGTGCTGGCGCGAGTCAGACGCAATTGTTACGCTATCTGCTGGCGTACCTGTCGGACGTATTGAATTCAGTCAAATCTCTTAAAGCCATGGCGCGCGACAATGTCGCCGACGCAATTCTGCACGATCAGACCAAACAGCTGGAAAAAGCCACGCGGCACGAAGTCATGAGCCGCGCAGCGCTGATGGCGTTACAGGAGCCGATACTTGCGGCCATCACCGCCGCTGGTCTGTATCTGGCGCTGGTTATCTGGGAACTGTCGCTGCCCGAGGTGATGGTGATGGTTTTTCTGTTGACACGCATTCTGGGGCTGCTTAACAAAACGCAGCGCAAATATCAGCAGCTCGCCGTGCAGGAAAGCGCCTACTGGGCATTGCGTAAAGCTGCTGAAGATGCCGCAGCGGCTGCCGAGCGCAATTCCGGTACGGGCGAACCCACCCTTGATCAGCATATAGTGCTGCAAAATGTGCAGTTCAGTTATGGTGAAAAATCGATTTTTGATAATTTGAATCTTGAAATTCCGATTCGAACATTTACCGCTGTGACCGGTCCTTCGGGTGTGGGCAAGAGCACCCTGATTGATTTGTTGTGCGGACTGGCGGAACCTGATAGTGGCGAAGTGCTGATTGATGGCAAACCACTGCATGATATCGACTTGCGTAAATGGCGACATATGATCGGTTATGTATCACAGGATACGATCCTGCTGCACGACACCATTGTGAACAACATTCTGGTTGGCGAACCCGCCCTGACTGAAGCTGATGCTGAACGTGCGCTACGCAAGGCGGGCGCGTGGGAATTTGTCAGCGCGCTGCCCGATGGCATGCAGTCGGTTGTCGGTGAACGGGGCGGGATGCTGTCTGGCGGACAGCGCCAGCGTATTGCGATCGCGCGGGCGCTGGCGCATGACCCGGCGTTTTTGATCATGGACGAACCGACCAGTGCACTGGATCCCGAGAGCGAAAAAAATATCTGTGAAACATTACAGCAACTTTCCAGCCAACTGACAATTATCGCAGTGTCGCACCAGCCTGCCGTTATCAATGCGGCAGACAGGGTGTTCATACTGTCACATGGAGAAGCAAAAACGCTGTCACATGGATAGAGTGCAGGAGCGTGTTAACAATGAATGAGCTGTTTCTGCCGGCAATTTTATAGGGTCTTCGCAATGTCGAACAAACCGGGCGTAATCGCGCTGCATGAGCGGTCGGTAACGTTACGCGGGGACATGAGCCTAATTTACAGTTTGTTCCTGAAATGGCGTTATGCTGATTCTATTCGGTGTTCTTTGGAATAATCAAGCAGCGTTTCTCGTAGCTTGGCTGACGCAATTTCACAGACAACAGAAATAATTTACTGAATTGATAGCTTCGCTCTGGCCAGGCGCACTGAGTTATAGCTGTTCGATCGTTATTATTTGCTGTTTTGTATTTTTTTTCGTTCGGAGTCATATACATCATAAGGCATCGCCTGCGGTTGCTGCAGTGGGCGCTGATCAATCCGCGGGTGTATATTGGTTTCCCGTGTTTTCCATCCCTCGTACATATTGCGGTAAAACTGCTCTTTACCGGCGCATCCTGCCGTAATAATGAGAAGTGAGGCCGAGGCAATAATCAAGCGTGTATGCATGTGGTTCCTTTCCGGTTGACTGTTAATGGTTCAAATTGTATGTGAAAAGCATGCCGGTCTGGTATTCTGTTACAAACATGCTGCGTGTGAATGCAACTGATATCACGGTCTGATACCGCGATATTCGTCAGGGAAGTGTTATCAGGATGTTTCATGTCCGTCATTACGACAGGATATTTTTTATACTTTTATGTGATCTATATGAACTATGGCAACTCGACAAGCGGATATTGTTATTATCGGCGCTGGAACAGCGGGTCTGGCCGCGTATAGCGCTGCAAAACATAAAACCCGGAATATTGTTTTAATTAATGAGGGCCATTACGGTACGACGTGCGCCCGTGTAGGATGTATGCCCAGCAAGGTGTTTATCCAGGTTGCCAATGATTATCATCGACGGCATCAGTTGGTAAAACAGGGCATTCATGGCGGCGATCAGTTATTTATCCGGACAGAGGAGTCGCTTCGACATGTCAGATCGATGCGCGATTATTTTGTCAGTTTCGTGATGGAGTCGATTGAGGATATCGGTGAAAACAATATACACGGTAAAGCGCGATTTCTGGAACCCGACACAATTCAGGTCGGCGATCAGACCATTCAGGCCGGTAAGGTCATTCTGGCCAGCGGCTCCGCACCGTTCATTCCCGAACCGCTGAAAGCCATTCGCGAGAAAAACAGAAATAGTGTTTTAACAACCGACGAGCTGTTCGAACAGGAGAGTCTGCCGGAGTCGGTTGCAGTCATTGGAACGGGTCCGCTGGGTCTTGAACTCGGTCAGGCGATGCAGCGGATGGGAGTCGCAACGCATTTGTTTGGCCGTTCGCGCACCGTAGGCGGTTTGACTGATACAGAAGTAATCGAGTACGCCATCAGGACATTTCAGGAAGAGCTGCCGCTGAATTACGCACAGGAACTCTGCTACGAATCGTGTGACGATGAAATCGCCATTTCCTGGCAGGAAGGGCAAGATACCAGGCGTATTCAGGTCAAAACCGTTCTGGCCGCAACCGGGCGACGTCCGAATGTGCGCAACCTGGGGCTTGAAGAAATCGGTGTGCCGTTCACCGATGAAGGCGTGCCGGAATTCAATCCGGAGACGATGCAGATTGCGGATTTTCCAATTTTCATAGCGGGTGATGTTACCGGAGTACGACCGGTTCTTCATGAAGCCAGCGATGAAGGGCGGATTGCAGGTTGGAACTGTGTTAATGAAATTACTGCGTTTCAGCGTCGCACGCCGCTGGCCATTACCTTTTCCGAGCCCAACATCGTGCGCGTGGGCAGACCGCGACGAAAATTGACTGAAGGTGCGTACCATACCGGAGAAGTTTTGTTCGACTCACAGGGGCGCGCGACCATCCAGCAATATAACAAAGGCATGCTGCATATATTTGGTGATAAGCACAGCGGCGTCTTGCTGGGTGCGGAGATGATCGCGCCCGCTGGTGAACATATGGGCCATCTGCTGTCCTGGGCGATCGAGAACAGGATGACTGTTTTTGACGCTTTGGCAGCGCCGTTTTACCATCCGGTAGTAGAAGAGGGTCTGCGCACCTGTTTGCGTGATCTGGCCGAAAAAATCGACCCGAGTCGTCAGGGCCTGGAAATCAGGTTTAAGAGCAATTAGTGGATAAGCAAAGCCATCAATACGTTTTAGCTGTTTTGATTAATACCGCGTGACTGTTGATTAGTCACCGCCGCAACCGCCGCTGCATCCGCTCGATTCCCCTGACTCGCTGAATACTCCACCGCCGGAACTTGACGGTTCCGAGTCACCACCGCACCCCGATGCACAGCCGATATGCGCCGCGCAATAGCCGTTGCCATAGTCCGGCGATGACCTGTCCTGGCAATTAAGTGAATATCGAAAACCGTCTTCGATGTTCAACCTGCTGTCGATGGCAAACAGTAGCGGCAGGTACAGCGGTGCATTCGGATTGATATTCTCTTTTATGCAGGCCAGATGCCAGGCCCGTTTGATACCAGCCTGTGCCTGAGTTGGTGTCCGCATGACTTCAGCGGGTGTATGGTGCAGAAATCTGCCAAGCGCTTTTTTGCAGAAATACTGATAGTTCCGGGTAAACAGGATGAACTCATGCCACGCCACATCCACTACCTGGGAGGGCATCGATACTGTTCTGTATTTGGCCTGATTGCATAGATGAAAATAGTCGCGCAGTGCATCAAAGACAAGATCAAT
This sequence comes from Nitrosomonas marina, assembly GCF_900111605.1. Taxonomy (GTDB): domain Bacteria; phylum Pseudomonadota; class Gammaproteobacteria; order Burkholderiales; family Nitrosomonadaceae; genus Nitrosomonas; species Nitrosomonas marina_A. Next base: position 49,835 of record NZ_FOIA01000013.1, read on the forward strand.
ATCATTTTGTGACAGGTGCGGGTATTGTGTGCTGATTTTTCGCGTCAGGCTTGAAGGGAACTGATAATAATCGATAAAATCAAGTTGCCTTGACTGTTTTCCTTTGTAAAAATAATAGACCGCAACGGCTGTAATGCCGGTTAGCGCGATGACTTCAACTGACATGTGTTTATCCCTGAAGATTTGTCACTCTGAAGCAGGATATTGTGCCAGTTACGCGGTGCCTGTTATTGGGAAAAATGCGGGTGAAACAGGCGCTATATGGCATTTGATAAAGTTCGGTAAGAGATGGCGCCAGCCATGTGCTGACACTGGATGTGGTGATCATGCATGTACGCCTGCCAGCAAATTCCAGAGCGGCCATTATGGTGTTACTGTTTGGCGTTACTGTTCAGGGAGCCGGTATCGCTGAGATTGAAAGCGTGTTGCTTCGCCTGGACCGGCCTTTTGGCCGGTCGGCCGGGAATTGTATAGGCTACCGTCAAACGTTACAGGGCATCACACGTATTACTCGTGGATCGTCGGCAAATTCCAGCAATAAACGTCGCACGCGGTCCTGCCAGGCGCTGGCGAAGTCAGACCTCTGCTGATCATCGGCGCAATTCTGCAGGATCGCCATCAGTCGTTCACCTTGAGCGGGGTCGGCGGGTATTGGCGATACATCCAGTGAAACCGCTACGCTGGTATGGTTATCAAGGCGCGTAAATACAATAGCTTCCGTTTCGCGATGTTGTGAGAACGTAAGCAGGCCTTTGCGCCGGAAATGGCCGCGTATTCCTTGAAAACCGTTATGGGCCGCTGCACCTGTAAGCAGTGTCAACACCTGCGCTATGACCCCTGTTGTGCCTTCATCTTCCGGTGCGGGCATGTGCACGGCGATGTTGCCGCGTTCGGCGGGCCCGTCCGGATAGAGCGCGGACAGTGCCGCACGTCCTATCAGAAATGCACCCGCGACCGTCGGGCAGGAATGTCCGGCCAGACGAACTGCATCCTGATAACGATAGTCGAGCAGTCCGTCACGTGCCGCACCCAGTGTAGCGGCAAATGGATCGAACGTGCGTACAACCGGTGCTTCGGCATAAAAATCGGGAAAATTCAAACTGATCTCCTTTGGTTTGGAATTAAATTGAACAGAGCCCGCATACTCGGTTTATCCCGGTCAAGCAGGCAAAAAACGTATATCGCTGTTGGACCATACTGTTTTCGATTTGTAAAATCAATCCGTGTATGGTTCATCCGGTTGATGAACGGGCACACCGTGCGCGGCGGCCGCCAGGTTGCCGTTGATTGATGGCTAAGCAAAAAGCTAGCGCACGACGGGTTGGAATTGGGCCAGCCAGTGCCGGGCGATTTCTTCGCGCCGGCATATCCAGACCCTGTCATGATTCTGTACATAATCGAGAAAACGGCCCAGTGCCATTGCACGTGCCGGATGTCCGCTGATTCTGCCATGCAGACCGACGCTCATCATTTTCGGACTGCGCCCGCCTTCCTGCCACAGCAGGTCGAATGCGTCCTTTAACGACCGGAAAAAATCGTCACCGGAGGCGAATCCGTTCGGCAGCAGGTAACGGGCGTCATTATTGACCAGAGTGTACGGAATTATCAGATGGGGCGGCAATCCGTCGAGCCAGTAGGGCAGGTCATCGTTATAGGCGTCCGAACTGTACAGCAGTCCGCCCGTCTCGCGCACCAGGCGGCGGGTATTGCAGCTGACACGTCCGGTATACCAGCCTACGGGGCCGATGCCACAGATCCGTTCAATGGTTTCAATCGTCAGTACAATATGGCGGCGCTCTTCGTCTTCGGAAATGCCGCGGTAATCCAGCCAGCGGTACCCGTGTCCGGCGATTTCATGTCCGGCCTCGGCGAGCGCACGGCCGATTTCGGGATTGAGCTCCAGCGCCCTGCCCGCGGCAAAGGCTGTCAGTGTCAGTTCGCGTTCGCTGAACAGACGCAGAATACGCCACACACCGGCGCGCGATCCATATTCGTACATGCTCTCGACGCTCAGGTCGCGTTCATTTTCCCGAAGCGTCCGCCCCGGCAGTTCGTGCAGATAGGCCTCCGAGCAGGTATCGCCGTTAAGAATGCACGATTCAGCGCCTTCTTCGACGTTAAGCACAAACTGGACCGCGACGCGTGCATTGTCTGGCCACCGGGGATGCGGAGGATGGGTGCCATAACCGATTAAATCGCGTGCACTCATTAACCCAGCTCGAAAGTTGTGACCCCGAAGATACGTTCATGCGCCAGTTCGGGAGCCGGACCCAGATACATTCGCGCGCAGCCGAACACTTCGATCATACTGTGTTGTTTTACGAATGCAATTGCAGCGGGATTGTTCTCCGGCGCATCGAGATATAGCGGGCCGCCAGCGGCAAATGGTGCCAGACGGGTGTAAAGTGCTTCGACAGTATAGCGGTCATTCGCGAACAGAGGACCGATTTTGCAGCCCTCCAGACAACGCCGTACAACACCATAACCGGCAAGTTTTCCATCGCGCAAACATCCCAGAGCAAGCGCACCCGGCTGGTTGATCCAGGCTTGCAGAAAAGCTGGGCGTGGCGCAGGGAAACATGTGCGGTCAAAATCCAGAACCTGATCAAGCGGCACCGATACCAGCGGGACAATCTCCGCATTATCGTTCAGCACGGCTGGACTATGTTCAGGTATTTCGGTACGAAATCGAATATCGCGATGCGAGAAAACGAAACCGCCTCTGGCATAGTAATCCTGCATTGCGAACACGCCGTCCAGACCGATACTCGCACCAGGGCGCAGACGGGCGAGCAACCTGTCGCGGCGGGCATGCCAGAGGATGTTGCCAAAGCCCCGGCCCCGGTATTCGGGCAGGATGATAAAAAAACCCATAAATCCGAATTCATCCCGATAAGCCGTGATGGCGCCGCCGCCGATCAGACTGCCGTCGTATTCGGCGGCGATAAACGCCTCTGAATCGGCCGCCCAGAAGGGTCCGGCATCGTGAAGGCCTGGATTCCAGCCTTCATGGGCAGCCCATTCGACCAATAGGTCAACTTCGGGTCGTGTCATGTTTCGAATGATCAGTTTGTCCGGCATGTCGATCCTTTCTGGACGTGTTGATGGTTAGTCAGGCACTTTCGCGTTCTGCAGCTTCAAGTATAACGAATGCATGATTTATTTTTCGGGATTCAAGAATAACAATCTGTACTACCGCGGGTCATGCCATACTTTTTTTCCATTCACAGGTTCCTGTAGACTATTCATTGAACACGCTTTGTTTGAGTCGAGGATTGCGCTGTACGCGGTAGACCGGCAATTCTTTTTAGTTGGAGTGACAGGAAGGAGGAAGACGCTGATGAAAGTAACCTACGATGCCAACACCTGCATTCATGCAGGTAACTGTGTGAACAGCCTGCCGGCGGTTTTCAAAGTTGTCGACGGCAAATTCATGATTGACCAGGCAGGCGCAAGCGATGCTGAAATCCGCCAGACAGTGGCCGACTGTCCGTCGGGCGCGCTGCAGGTTATCGAAACCGATACGCCGGGATAGCCCGCACGGGTGTATACCAGAGCGCAATGGCAACTACTATCTGAATGTCCGGCCGGCATGAACGCGCTGTCAATCCACCTCTCTATTGCCCGTTGCCGGTCTGGCATTTCTCAATAGCGTCAGATATTTTTCTGCCAGTTCCGGCTTCCAGTCTTTAAACGACTCCAGGGCCTGAATGGCAGAAGGAATCAATACATTATGCCTCAAGGCCAGCGTTGTAATCGATGCAAAAGCCGCATCGGAAGACGATGTGCCGACCCATGAATGCAATAACGCAGAAGTGGCGATTTTTTCCCGTAGAGCACGGTAGTCGAAATTTGCATCAAGCGGTTCAATTTTGAGTTTTTCCAATAGCGTTTCCGCTACTTCCTTGGAATAGACCGGGTCTCTTTTTCTACCGGTAGCGACTTCCAGAATGTCCGTAAAATGCGTAAATAAACGGATATCGGTTTCCGCGCGGGTGCTTTCGGCCAGACGTTGCTCGGCTCTGAGTTTCAGCCGGTATTCCTTCAGCGCGAGCCATACGCCTGCAGATGTTGAAATGATGCCGGCAAATGATGCGATGGGAATCAGCCAGTCTTTGATATCGTTTGGATCCATATTTTTTTCTGCGGTGATCATACCGGGCACGTCTCCAACAGGAGTGTGACCGCTTATTAATACTCGACACTTTTTTCAATATATCTGTGCGCCCTTGTAACGGATTGTACCAATTTGTGATTCTGTAGGGTATGGCCGGCGCAAGCAGCGGCGGTCAGGCAGCAATATTTCTATTGTGAACATGCTGCGCTGACTCGTGGATTTATTGGCTGAATAGTAGTATAGGGCCTGACTGCAGGCACCGTGCCGAGTGTCGGAATTATTTACAGATCAAAAACAGGAAAAACTGGCTGTTTGATTAAGTTTATGAGTTTTAGAGAAAAAACAATGTAGGCATGATATTTGCTTGGGTGTAATTGTACTGTGTACATTCAAGTTTGATTTATAAACGAACAATAAATAAGAGGTGTTTATTATGAAAAAAATAACCAAAAGTGCCCTGGCAGCAATACCGCTGCTGATGAGTTCTTCTTTTGCTTCAGCCGTACTGGTTGATTCGGAGTTATCGCTGGTCATCGATGTATCGGGCAGTGTCAGTACCAGTGAATACAACCTGATGATGGATGGGTACGCCAATGCTTTTCGTGATCCCGTCGTCCAAAACAATATTCTGACTAATGGCACCAATGGCGCAATAGCTGTGAATGCAATATTCTTTGCATCAAGCGCATTCACCACCAGCCTGGATTCCTACACGCTGCTGAATTCAGTTGCCAGTATCAATGCGTTTGCCGATACGCTGGACAATTTCGGACGTCCTGGCAGTGGCGGGACAACCATTTCAACCGGAATGAACAAGTCGTTATCCACGTTGACCGGGAATAACGGCTTTGAAAGCACCAACCTGATCATGGATGTATCAGGTGACGGTACTTCTAGCATAAGCTCTACCCAGGCGGCGCGTAACGCAGCCGCAGCTGCAGGTGTTACAGTCAACGGGATCACTATCGGTTCGCAAGGCATTAATACTTTTTATAATAACAACGTGATTACCAATGACGGATTCTCGCTGCATGCGAACAATTTCAATGATTTCGCGGAAGGCGTTAAGCAAAAATTGCGTATCGAAACACAGACAAATCCGGTACCTGTGCCAGCTACATTGGCGCTGCTCGGTTTGGGATTGTTTTCAATGGTGGCAATTCGCCGTAACCGTAAAGAAAGTTAAGCAGTCGGTTAGCTGATAGTGCATGAAGACGAATCCAGAAACTTCAGCACGTTCAGCTCTAGATATAGTAGCGCCGGGGACAGCATATTTATAGCCAGATAAATACGCTGTCCCAATACGTTATGCACTTTTCTTTTGAACTGGTACCTCAAACTATAGTCTGCCCTCATTCGTTTATTTCGCTGCTGTGAAAATAAACATCATGTATTAGAAAACGTTGTTTTCAATGTTGGTGCTGATTGGTGTCTCACTTTGTATACGCACATGCAGTTGCAGAAATTCTGGCAAGCTCGTTAGCAATGACCCGAAGGTTTTCTGGCTCGGACAGCCTGTGGCCCGCTTCATCGATCAATACGACGCGTGTATCGGGGCCTTTGAAGGCGGCTGCCGTATCACGGGCTTTTTTCCACGACACATCGGCATCCTGCTTGCCGTGAATCAGTACAAGCGGTACCTGTATCTCGTGTAGCTTGTCCAGAACGGCCTGCCGTTCTCCATCCTCCAGAAGGGCGCGGGTGACGATATACGGGGTTTCTGCATAGGCGCTTGGCAGTTCCAGGTATCCGGTACGCGTCAGTGACGCGCGTTCCGGTGATGTCATTCGGTTTTTTATATCCCGCGTGAAATCAGGAGCCGCGGCAATGCCGATCACACCCTTGACATGCGCAGGCCGTTCAAGCAAAAGACGCAAAGCGATCCATCCGCCCATGGAGGAACCGACCAGCACGACATCACGCCGGGTGAATACATGATCAATGATGTCGACTGCATCCTGCTTCCACGATCCGACCGTGCCTTGCTCGAATACACCGCTGGAACTTCCGTGACCGCCATAATCAAAACGCAGGTAAGCCTGACCGCTTTGCGCGCAGATCTGTTCCAGAAAGTGCGCTTTGGTTCCATTCATGTCAGAGCGGAATCCGCCCAGAAACACGATGCCGGGTGAAGTGTTTCGATCCGTTTTTCCGGGCGTTAGACAATAGGCGATACGAGTGCCGTGCGGGGAGTCGTAGTAAGACAGGTGCATGTCGTTTTTCGGCAGTGACCGTTTTAACCGGACAGAAGTTTACAGGGCGACAATGAAACAGGACAAGCCTGTTTGCACTGACGCTGTTTCTATTTGTGGCGCATTTTCCATGTTCAAAAACGAGAACCGGGTTGTTTGAGAAACGCTGTTTCTTCGGCGGTCGAATCCCGATCAAGTATTCGGTTTCGGTGCGGATACCGGCCGAAACGATCGATAATTCTCTTGTGGCGCAGTTCGAATGTATAGCTTTTATCAGGTGTGAACGTGCGAAAGAGTGCTTCCGCCTGATGATGAATGAATCTGGATTCGCTATGCATATAGGGCATGAGCAGAAAACTGCATTCGACCCGCGAGAGTGTTTGCTGCGTATTGCAAGCGACGGCTTCCTGTGCCAGCACAAGCGCTATCGGGTCCTGCGCGAATGCGCGAGGTGTGTTTCGATAGATATTGCGTGAGAATTGGTCGAGAATAATGATTTCCGCAAGCCTGCCATTTGTGTGGCATCTCCAGCTCGATAATTCACACTGTGAAGCACGCTGGTGCAAGCTGAGAAATCGCGTGCGAATCAATTCGTCGAAAGCAGGTTCCGCCGTCCACCACATTTTTGGATCGATCTCATCGAACCAGAATTTTAATACTGCATCAAACATTAACAGATTCCGCAGGACTGAACAGTTGTTGAAAGCCGGCAGCAAAGCGGGTGCCGTAATGCCCCATCATACATGATTGTATGATTGCAAGAACCGGTATAACTGGCAATCTGCAGCTATCGGCTGGTTGTCGCGGTTGACGTTGACAGGCATACGAATATGAAAGCAGTACGGTCGAATCATTCAGGCAGTTGGTTTGAATATACCTTGATTATCTGTTAGGGTGGACGCGGAGCAGGTCAACAATTGAAACAGTTTCAATTGTTGACAGGCTTGGTAAATTTTAAATAAAACATAGGAGTTATGCATGCATAATAAATGGACGAACAGTATAGTCGCGGCTTGTATCTTCAGCATTCTTTGCTTCACGCCTGCCATTGCCGAGGATCAGGCGGGAGCTGGAGCAGTTTCGGCCACGTACAGTAATGAAGAACTCAAGTCTTTTATTATGGCAAATGCGGAGCTGTATCAGTTGCAACAGCAGGCTTTCACTCAACTGCAGGGTATTGACTCTGATCAGCAAAAGCAGGAAGTGCTGGAGACCGCCAATCAACAGATGTTGCTTGTGCTTCAGCAGGTTGGGCTGACTGCTGATGAGTACAATGCTATGGGTCAAACTATCCAGTCAGATGTGCAACTGCAGGAGAGAGTCCAGACGATAGCATCAGACCTGTTCAAGCAGCCAGGGCAGCAATAAACTGCTACAGACCGCAATTTTATCAGCCAGAAAAAATTATCGGGCAGTACCGGTCGAATGGTTATACTGTTCGATAATTCAGGCACGTTTTATTCCATTCCGGTTTCAGCGCACTAATTGTCAGCGCTCATCAGCCAGCTTGCTATCAATCGGATACGAAGTATGCAATTGAACCCGGGTTATTCGGTATTTTCTGGCGGGCATTTATCATTTGCCGGGTCACAGTTGCTGCCTTTGAGTTCTATTTCCAGCGTGGAATGGTTTTTTTAAAATTGATCATACAGACGCTGTTAGAGTATTGTCTTGATGTGCTCAATATCCGGTAAAGTACGCTGCTTGATGACCACATGCGCTTCCAGCGCGCTGTGGTGTTCGTCAAGCTGCCAGATATATACATGGTGAACGCTTTCCACGCCATGGACGTTTTCCATTTCGGAAATGACGTTCGAAATTGAAAGCTGCGCCGGTGTTCCTTCCATCAGCAGATGAATGGTTTTGGGCAGCGTTGTAATATTCTGCCATAACACATAGCCTGCAATGATCAGCGTTAGTACCGTATCCGCCCAATACCAGCTATGCAGCAGTATCAGCGTACCGGCGACGATGACACCGATCGAAGCCAGCACAGCGGTGATGATATTCACAATAAGCGCAACCGTCGCTACAATAATCACCGTCCAGTCCTCGATTACCTCCGGTTTTATCAAACGCCGGAGCGCCTCATAGACCAGATAGAGCCCGACAATGATCAGCATGACCAGATTGATGAGTGCTGCGATTACTTCGGCGCGTTTGTAGCCGAAAGTTTTGTATTCATCCGCCGGCTTATTTCCGATTTTACGAGCAACAAGCGCGACACCGAGCGATGCGGCATCGCTCAGCTTGTGGATCGCATCGGCAATCAGTGACAGACTGCCTGAGAGGATACCGCCGATAATCTGTACAAACGTTAGCAGTACATTAACCGAAACTGTAATGAGCAGTCGACCGTCACCCAGATTGTCTGTTCCATGATCATGTCCCTTACGCAAAAAAACAGGTAAACAAGTTCAAATGGTATTCAACGAACGCTGCGGCAAAGGCTTTGGGGAGTAGCAGATCGTAGTCGGCACAGTGACGGTCAGTCTCGTGGTAAGTTGTTGAAATGCCCTTTTTCTGATTCCTTCGTTGCTCTATTTGTTAACGATTAACTGCAATAATGAGGCATATAGCAGTTAAACTGTCTCCGTGCGTTTGTAGTTGCCTCGCATGACTGTTCATTGCCGGTTGCTGCCCCGGGTTTTACTATAAAATAATTTACAACACTAGTACTTCAATATGATATTGCCGGGTTCAGTGATCTTGTCAGTGTTCATGGCAAGGTGTGTTTTGCAGGAAATAGTCGTTCTATTACCAAAGGACACAACGCAGCCCATGGACGCTGACAAGCTCACCCACAGGGCGTTACCGTGGTGTCCTGCAGCTGCGTTACAGTACTTGAAAAGGGAACAACCCTTTCCCGCGTACTGTGCCTTGCTCCATAACACCACGGCAACGCTGTACCTGGCAATATCATATTGATAGAGTACTAGGTGTAGAAAAAAGCAGTTGTAAATCAAATGATGCAGATGAACTCAATGATAACGATGACCTCACAATTTTTGCTTCAGACAAATCAGCCGTAGAGCCGGCCACCGAAACAAACAAATGTTCAATTTTTCTGTTTTAAGGGTTAAGGAAACTATCGTATGGCGTCCATTTTAAAAACCGGCTGGAATTGCTGGCGCATGGAGCAGGTTGACCGGTTGCGTTTTCTTATCGACGGCGCTGATTACTTTGCCACCTTGCGCGCGGCCATGAAAAAAGCGCAGCACACGATTTATATATTAAGCTGGGATATCAACAGCCAGCTGGAACTGGTACGCGATGCGGGTGACGACGGTTACCCGGAAAAACTGGGCGAGTTTCTCAATGCGCTGACGGACAAAAACCAGAATCTTAACATTTATATACTGAACTGGGATTTTGCCATGATATACAGTGTGGGTCGCGAATGGTTCCCCATTTATCAACTGGAATGGAAAACGAATTCGCGAGTGCATTTTTGCCTGGATGATTACCAGCCTGCAGGGGCCTCACAACATCAAAAAGCCGTGATTATCGACGATACGCTTGCGTTCATCGGTGGGCTGGATCTCACTTTGGGGCGGTGGGATACGCCGGACCATGACCCGGATAACCCGAAAAGAGACGGTGCAGACAAAACTGTTTTCAGACCATTTCACGATGTCCAGTTGATGTTGGAAGGGGACGCGGCAGCAGCCTTGGCTGAACTGTTTCGTGAGCGCTGGAAATGGGTGGTTCACGAGGATCTGCCATCGGTCGACAACAGCGGAACGGATAACGGTAAGCCAGCGGGTATCTGGCCTGAAAATACGCCTGTCGACATAACGAACGTTACGGCGGGCCTGGCGCGGACCAGCTGTGCCTTCAGACAGCAGGGCGAAGTGCGCGAAATACTCAATTGTTATCTGGATGCAATCGACTCGGCAAGGCGATATATCTACATTGAAAATCAGTATTTTACTGTGCCTTCAATTGCAGAGGCGATGCAGCGCAGCCTGGAAAAAGCCCAGGGGCCTGAAATTGTGATTGTGCAACCGAGAGAGACCGATGGCTGGCTGGCGCGAATGACGATGGACGTGCTGCGAATACGATTGATAGAGCAATTGCAGGCGCATGACAAACACGATCGCCTGAGAGTTTATTATCCCGATGGCCCTGGTCTGGCTGAGTTTCCTATCAATGTGCATGCCAAAATCCTGGTTGTTGATGACAGGCTGGTCGCTGTCGGTTCAGCCAACCTGAACAACCGGTCAATGAGTTTGGACAATGAATGCATGATCATCATCGACGCCGAATCCGATGACACACTGAGGCAAAGCGTCTCCGCTTTTCGTAACCGCCTGCTTGCGGAACACTTGTCATGTTCGCCTGACCAAATGCAGGATACGTTGAATCAGACGGATTCGCTCATCGCTGCCATCGAAAAACTGACCGATAACCGTGACAGACATCTGGAGAAGCTGCCGATGGATCTGGCGAAGGACGTAGACCAGGTTGTTCCTGACACAGAGATTGCCGATCCGGAAGAACCACTGGAACCGGAGCTTTTTGTAAACCGGATTCTGCCGGAAGCACCCGAGAAATCGATTAAATCGAGAATCGCGAACTGGTTATGGATGGTTGGCACGCTAACGCTATTGTCTGCGTTATGGCACTGGACGCCGTTGAGCAGCTGGATTGATCTGCAACCAGTATCGGACGCAATGACCGCGATTCGGAGAGTGCCTGCATTGCCGGTATGGATAGTGGCCGGATTTGTACTGATAGGATGTACCCGACTGCCAGTTTCACTGTTTGTCGTGATGGCTGTCACAATTACCGGGTTGATGCAGGGTCTTGTCTGCTCACTGGTGGGTGGCCTGCTCAGTGCATTACTGGTTTACCATGCCGGTTCGCGAATGAGCAAGGGTACGGTTCGCAAACTGGCAGGATCAAAACTCAACAGTATCAGTAACAAGCTTGCACAGCATGGTGTAATCAGTATTGTGGCCGTCCGCATTATCCCTGCGGCTCCTTTTTCATTGACCAACCTGGTCGCCGGTGCTTCGCATTTCAATTTGCGCGATTTTCTTGCCGGCACGGCGGTTGGCATGATACCGGGACTGTTCATTGTCTCGCTCATTACAGAGCGTGCGCTCGCCTCGATTGCGCAACCGTCGCCGGAGAATCTGGCCGGGCTCACGCTGACTGTCGCCATTGCCTTCACCGCCGCGTACTTTCTGATGAGCTGGATCAGGCGCAAAACGTGCGCTCCTGAAAAGCACAGGAACCATCAGTAACATATTAATCACAGGTGCTGACATCACTACACTGACACTTGCCACCTATAACATTCATCGTTGTATCGGAACCGACGGCAGATACAGTTTTGAGCGCGTTCTGAACGTCATCAGAGAGCTGGATGCCGACATTATCGCGCTGCAGGAAGTTGAAACCCGGCGCGGGGGGATCAATCAGCTTGAGCAACTGAGCAGGCATACCGGAATGAAGGCCATTGCGGGTATTACCATGTTCAGCGAGTATACGCACTATGGCAACGCGCTGCTGTCCCGGCTTGAAATCGAAGAACTGCACCGCGAAGATATCAGTATCAATGGCAGGGAGCCGCGGGGTGCTATTTATATCAAGACAAGGCTGGGGAATGTCAGCATTCAGGTCGTTGCAACTCATCTGGGCCTGATGCCCGGCGAACGCCGTGCGCAGGTCAAGCAACTGCTGAACATATTCGACCGCAAGTCTGCTGATATTTCCATCCTGATGGGTGATTTGAATGAATGGTATTTATGGGGCCGTCCGCTTCGATGGCTTCACAGGCATTTCAGCAAAGCCACCGCGCGGGCCACTTTCCCATCTCAGTTTCCACTGCTGGCGCTTGACAGAATATGGATAAAACCCCGGTCATGCCTGCGTTCAATGACCAGTTACAAGACAGCAATAACCAGAAGAGCGTCCGACCATTTGCCGTTGAAAGCAGAGTTGATTATCTGACTGCGGTCGTATTTTGTCAGTCAATCAAAAGCCGGCTTGTGCGGCCAGTGCATCAAATTGTCCGAGTGAAATTATACTGGTGCCGAACTCGCCACCGACTGCAAAGATATGATTATCCTTCACGGCCACACAAACACCGTTCTGGTAGCAACGCGCATAATAACCGGATGCTATGAATGACGTTGACGCATGTGGAAAAAGGGCAGGGTGGTTAGACTCCGCCCATGTAAACAGGCTGTCTGCCAGAGCGGTATCGGTATTTGATTGCAGCACACGTCCCGCTACGGCTTGCTGGAAATCTTCAAGGGCCAGGCCGTTATTAAACATAATCCATAATATATCAGAAGGCTCTGGAAATGATTCCGTTGTCAGCCTTAATTCAACCATATACGCGCCAGCCGGAGCAGCCGAATTTCCATCGGCCGTCTCAATGATCCAGTCGAGATGTGTATGCAGGGAACCGTCGGAACGGATCTCACCGACAATCAGGGATGATGCGCCTTCGATGCCGTGTCGATTGAACAGGGTAAATCCCTCGACCGTTTCAGGGATACAAAATACCTGTCCGCAGTCCTGATCAGGCACCAGATCCAGGCCACCTGCCAGCCGCACCTGTATGTTATCCGGTGCCAGCGTCCATTGGCGTTTATCGGTACTCCAATAACTTAAGTGGCCGCTTGCCAGATATCTGACCCTGTCCCCGGGCGTCATGTCTCCTTCCAGGCCCTCAAAACCGGGGCTGTCAATGGCGGTGCGGTCAGGAAAGATAATAAATTCGGACACATAAATCGGGATACCGGTCAGTTTGTCGATAGGCATTTGCGCGGCAGGCAGACCAAGCGTTTCCGGTCTTACCAGGCTGCACCCTTTTTCAGGTTGGCAGAAACTTGTTTGCACGCGCTGGTCGGCGATTTTAACCTCTATATGCTGATGCAATTCGCCGGCGTGCAGGCCAGCCGGGTACAAAAAAAAGATACCGGCAATTGTGCCTGTAACGATACTGCACAGCCTGAAAAAAGCAGGTGACGTAAATATTGTGGGAAGAATGTTAAGTGAGATCATTGTGTAATGAAATAAATGTTAATAAATTGATGTATCCAGTCGACAAGAAACGCTTTCATATTGATAGAGTACTAGAATGTTGCGCTCATTCCTATCAGGGCGCTGAAACCCGCCTCGGGTGCGAAATTTCGCAGAAATGAAGTTGAGTTTCTTATTGTCCTGTCCGTCATATTTGAGAGTTTTGCGAAAAAAAGGATTTTCCTGTAGTCAGACATATTCCAGTCATAAGACAAATTCAGGTCCAGTCGATGATAACCTGGCGTTTCGGTTTCCAGATTGCCGGGTTTGTCTTGACGCAAGGCATGGGTATAACGTAATCCGCCTCGCCACTGTGCCCACTGAAAACCTATCTCACTGCCGAACCGTAATGGCGGTAGCCGGGGCACATCTCCCAGCGCATCATTCTTGAACCATCCCCGTACATAATCAGAAAACAATGTTAAGTAAGGATTGAAAGGCAGGCCCAGACGTGGTTGGGCAGTAATCTGGGCTTCGTAGCCTGCAAAATTTGCAGTGTTGGCCTCATAGCCAAAAACCGGCAGACAGTTTCGTAGGTCCGCGCAAGTCAATTGAAATCGAGGTGGATCAGGTGCAAAATTAAAAAAGAAATTCTGGTTTTCCAGGTAAATAAAATCCTGTATCGATTTGTAATAGCCGTTGGCCTGCATTTGAATCTGGTTTCCTGAAAAGCGCAGACCGAGTTCATAGTGGTTTGTCTGCTCTGCGTCAAGGTTAAGGCGCCCGATTTCAAAGCTGCGGGTTGCAAAATGCGGCCCTGATGCGAACAGTTCCTGGATGTCCGGTGCGCGCTGGGCGCGTTGCCAGTTTAAATACATTGTTGTTTTGGGGAGGATCTCGTAATTCAGGCTTGCTGCAAGCGAGTATGTGAGAAAATTCAGCCTGTCCGGCAGGGGCAATTCTGATGGAATGCCTGCCAGCCTGATTCCACTGCTTAGGGGATTTGTAGTTTGATGTTCGATACGGGCGCCCATTTCGAAATCGAGGCGGTCAGTGATAAATACAGTTTCAGTGATAAAAAAGCCCAGCGCATTGACATCCGTAGCAGGGGTGAACGTTTCAATTCCGGTCGCCGTAAAAGCACGATTCTGCCATTGCATACCGAAGGTCCCGTCGAGCCATTCTCCTTTTTGATGGTTCATTTCAAACCGTGATTCCCAGACAGAGTTTTTAAAACGCGTCAGTGAAGCGCTTTTGTCTGCGACGCTTTTATCAAAGTCCTTATGATCGTAGTCGATATGGCTCAGTTTTGCGCTTATCCTGGGTACTGACGACCAGAAGGTTTTCCACACGCCGTCCAGGTCATAACGGCGCTGCGACATATCTATCCTGATGGCTTCGTGTGCGATGCTTCCTGGCTCGGTATGACCCGGAACGCCGGGCGGTATGCCGTAGTTTCTGACCATTTCATGATAACTTCCGCCTATATGGCCATGCCTGCCAATCAGCGAAATCCCAGCAGAGCCGCCCTGGCTGCTGGCATTGCTGTTTTGAATGACATTGAAACTGTTTGTACTGGGTTCGACCTGGAATTGCTGGCGGATTGCCGCTTCATCTAAAGCAGCCCCGGGAATATGCGTGTTATTTGATGCGCGATGAAAATAATCGAGATGAATTGCAAGCATCCGCTTACCGATATCAATGCCAATCATTCCGGCTTTATCGGCTGAATTATGATCATAGCGAAAATCCATACGGCCTGCGGCGCCGTTCAGAGGAATCTTTTCCGGAATTCGTCGGTGCTGAATATCGACCATTCCACCTATCGCATTGCCGCCGTATCGCAAGGTCGCAGGACCTCTCAACACGGTGACGCTGTCAGCCAGCATGGTTTCAAAAGCGATAGCCAGGTCGGGGCTCAGCGAAGAAAGATCATGCGTTCCGATACCGTTTTGCATGACTCTGACGCGTGGGCCGCTCATTCCGCGAATGACAGGCTGGCCCACACTGGGGCCATAGGACAGATTATTGACGCCTAGTTCCCGCTCCAGCGTTTTACCCAGCGTCTCTCCTGTGTGAACACGCAACTCCCGGCTGTCCAGTTTTTGCGTCGGGTCAGCAGGCATGGAGACCGCTTCGATGGTAATGGTGTCAAATGTGACAGGCGCTCCCGGGTTGATCGCGGTTGCGGTTACAACACCGGACTGGTTCTTGTTTTCCGGTTTTTCTTGCGTATCTGGATCAGCTGCAAATACCGTTGGTAAAAAAAAAACCATCAGGCCTGCCAGCGATAAAATTCGGGAAAGGAATTGCATCGTCCGCATTACAGCCCCGCGCTTTCATAAAAAGCATTTATCGGACCGTGTTCGGTAATACCGCCAAAAACACCGCCGGTAGTGTAGATCTTGCCATCTTTGCTGCCGAGACAAACGGTGTTGTTATAACAGCGTGCATAGTAGCCAAATAAAAAACGACTGCCAGCGGTGTGCGGGAACAGCTCGATAAATTGTGACTCTGCCCAGTCAAATAACGCATCCATACGGTTGTAATCGTTCAGCTCGATTTCCGGCGTGACTTTTAGCGCCTCAGATAGTGCCAGCTTGTCAAAACCTGCCTGGGCATTGATATGAAAAGTCAGCGCAAATGGCACAGAGGGTTTGTAGAGAATGGTCTCACCGGTTTCGTCAAAACCGAGAATATTGATGAAAACCATATAGGCGCCGTCGTCGGGTAATGACTCGTCTGTTTTTTGTATTTTGAAGACCGGATGCGCTTCGAAGCTGCTGCTGGTTGTCAGATTTGTAATAAAACCCTGTAATCCCGTTCCTGTTTTGTCAGTCACTGTGTTCTCGACCGACAGACGGCTGATAACCAGTTGCTCGTCAAAGCCTTCCTGCAGCCACTGTAAATCTGTTTCGGACCATTTCAGCAGGGTACTTTCTATTTGGTAGCTGATTATTCCGCCCTGATCGAAGCCCGACCCGGTGAATCCGGCATCGCCCATGCGATAAGGGGTGAGCGAATCGGTAAAATTAATGACAAATGTCGTGTGATTACCCAGCGTTCTTCCTTGGCGCATGGTATCGACTTCAATTTTTCCGTCGCGCCATAGAAAGGCCATATTCGGTTCACCCTCGTGCGTGAAAGCTGCCGTGTTGCAAAGAAGCAAAAAGAATCCCGTAATAAATAAGATGAATCGGTGCACGTGTTGATACTCCGGAAGTTTCTTTAAGATATGTTTTTCGATAGACCCGGATAATGGGCTGAAGTCAATCGAGACAAACAACTTGGGCTACCGTCATCCGTGAATCTGGAATAGTATTTGAGCGGAAAGCTGAATTCAATGCGACAAATTGTCGCAGGCAGGATTGCAGGCAAAAGCTGGTTGATATGTATGTCACCGCATCGACACTAGAAAATTGACAGGTTCTGAATCGATATTAATACATAGCGGTGACGTGCCAATACAGTGGCTTGACGTTTAATACGGGTGTAATCTGCTGTTTCGTCAGATATAAGCGACAGATTTTGGGTTTTCATCGCATGACGGTACTGATAATCCGTGAATTGTCGAAAACTGTAGTGTGAAACTCGGCCGCCAGTCTGGCTTCGGTATCGAACCACAGATGCGGTACGATTTTGTATTCAATGGTCGCCATCGTGTCCCTCCCAAATGACTATCGGTTATTGTACCGGCGCGACGGTTGGACGGTTGATTGGTAGTACTTATGTGCCAGTCATGGCACGCATGTTTTATTGAGTATTTTTTGCAGTGATGAACACAGCCCGGGAACATCGCCTTTGAGAGATGGTTATGTTCTTGTTTGCTGGACTGGTGCGGATTGCAAATAAGCAGCACGTAGCAAGTAGCAAGTAGGTTGGGGGTGAATTTATGAACCCCAACATAGTGTATCTCATCGTTCGCCAAACGCGTCTGTTCGCGGACCTGTCCCTGTTTTGTGTGCCTCCGTTCACATAGTTCACGTCGAATGAATACGTGGATAATTCCAGTGAGAAAAATCACAGAATATTATTTGCATTTGGAATAGCATTGGTGCATAGGTCTGCATGCGGATACATCATACGTCATTATGAACGATTAAAAACCGAATGACGCATTTGTGCCGACTGAACCAATTTTACGCCCGTTGCGTTTACATGGATCATGTACGTGTTGGTAGAATTTTCTGATCATAATCTGCAACAGGCTATATGCAATTCATCCAATTTCGGAGGCAGCAATCATGAACAGAATCAATCAAACTATACTGAAATTTTCCGGATGGACACAGATTTATGCCGGTTGTCTGTTTATTGTTTTTGCAGCGTTAATAGGAAATTCAGCCCAGGCCGGCATGGAAAATCCTGATACCGGAGAAACCTGCCAGGGTATTGATTGCGATGCATTCAGCGACACTGCCGGATCAAATGCTGGCGCAACTTCCGGTTCATCCGGCACGACAATCGACCTGAAAGTGATTGATTGTGATGCTACACAAGATAAAGATATTAATGCGGTTGCCTGGAATATTGTGGATGACTGGGAAAACTTTGAAAAACTGGTTGAAGCAGAAACAGGCGCTAATCTGGGAAACTGTGCTAAAAACCGGTTCTCGAAGAACGGAAAGGTAAAATGCATGCCTTCCGATAAGTGTAAAAATAATGGCGACTGTTTAAACGGCTGGTCCTCACCTTTTACCAAAAAAATCAAGATTTATCCGCAATTTCTTACGAAAATAGCAGGGCTGGACCAGGCAGACCGGCGCGCCTGCTATGCAGCGCTCCTGGCGCATGAGTTCGCACATAGTTGCGATTTGGGTGAAGACGGTGCAGAAGACCGTGAAGATGCGGCTTTCAAATACTGGAAAGACCGCTTTGCAGCCACATCGGATACACTCAATATGCAGCTTAATTGCGGACTGGACTGAATGTTTGCAAGCATTTGAATGCCATACATAGCACGTAGGTTGGGGTGAATTTTATGAACCCCAACATGCTGCTTCTCATCGCTCGCCGTACTCGCCTGTCTTCGTTTCATCACTCCACCCCCAATCGGGCAAAATGACACCTGCTGCAATGTATCGATGAATACTTGACCAGGCCCAATCCACGGCGTGATCGACATAACCGTGTTTCACCGGATTGAAATGAATGTAATCCACATGCCGCGCGTAGTCGTTATCGTTGCGGATCATATGTTCCCAATACCGCCGTTGCCAAATGCCGCGTTCGCCTTTCTTTTTTCTGCTTACGCTGCGATGCTCGTTTTTGGGCATGCGGCGTGAAAATTGCGCCTTGATCAGCATCCACCGCGTCGCGAAATCTGCATCCTGTTCCGGCGGCGTCCAGATTGCGTGCAAATGGTCGGGCAATACGACAAAGGCATCAATATAAAACGGATGTCGTTGCTTGACTGATCTGACCGCTTCCCGAAGCGCATCAACATATTTCGTCAATAGACATAAGTGTCGCTCAGCAAGGTTCACTGTAAAAAAATAGGTACCGCCTTTTACATTCGCACGTCGGTAACGCATCGCAACAGATAACCATCCCGGATTGACCAGGTTGAAGAATTATAACAAGCAAATTTTGGCATCGTTATAGTCCGATTAACGCTGTCTGTCAGATAAACGTTGGGGTGCGCAGAGCTTACCCCAACCTACCGTGCTAAACTTCGCCCGCATTGTGAGCAATATTTTTCTTCTATGCCATTCATTTTCTGGCCTAACGCCTAAGCTCAGGGGCATTTGAGGCGACAGACGATTTTGCGGCAGCAAAAGCGGCTGGCGGGTCAAACGTCCCCTGCAGCGATTTGTTATGTTGCATCTAGCGATGAGTCGACATTCTGGATTACATCCACGAGCAAACCGCCCGGCGCCGAAACAAGAAAATGACGCTGCCCCCATTCTTCTGTCTTCGGCGGAGCAATGATTTCGGCATGGCCGCGGACCGACTCAAACGCGCTGTCGACATTTTCTACCTCGAACGAATAGATCAATCCTTGCGCGTTGAAGGCCCGTTGCGCATCTGCTGGCTGGGACGGGTGGTTAGGAACCAAGAATCCCAACTGAGCGACGCCACCTAGGACTAGATGCACATACCAATCTGTATCGAACGCTACGTCGAAACCGAACACCTCTGTAAAGAACTTTTTGCATTCGGCAAGGTCGTCGACGATTAGAACGGGGAAATACGCTTTAGTCTCGATCATTGTTCATTCAATTCCTGCTTCAATTGAGAGCGCCCTCTTTACTTCCTCTGGCAAAGCGTCCCAATGAACGTCGCGTAGCGCGCCCTCTAGCGAATAAAGATAATAGCAACGAGGAAGGATGGCACCTGGATTTGCGTCCCGAATCGCAAGGTAGGTTGCTGCGGCACCACGCTTCTCTAGATCTGCACGGGTATATATGCCAACCCCTCGCAGTCTGTTGGCTACAACCTTCCCTATATTGCGTAGGTTTTCAAGATCTGAAATTGGCACGGCGCCACCTATGCGACATAACTTAATATATGCGACATTTTGTCCAATAATCTTTTCAACAATTCAGAAGAGAAAATTTAGGCTGATTAATAGAACTAGATTGAAAGTCTGGTTGGCTAAGTAATGGAACCTAACCCAGACACTAGCAAATTTTCTAAAGAAATATCACAAAATCACCCATTCACCACTTTCTTCTCCGTACGCGCATAAAAACCCGCTACAACTGTTTTCAGCCAGTCTGTTACCGTTGGCGAATAGGACTGGATTTCTATTTCGGTTTCGGTTGCAGCCGAAGTTGTTGGCTTCAGATGCTGCTGTTTCCAGTCGCGCCAGATTTGTTGCGCTTCGTCGGTGTTCTGGCAGGTGCACAGCACGATACCATCGGCGGTGATCAGCGAGGCCATTTTGTTGGGCCATTCCTTGATGTAACAAAACATGTTTGTTCTCCTTATTTCATGACATTTTGTTGACAGTGCAAGTGTAGATCTCAAGTGTGACAGTTTGATTACCGTTGTGTTTTTGTCTGGTTAATCTGCATATTGGTTCTCGTGTGTGCGGCCATGTTACGCTTTACCGACCATTTTGAACGGGTCGACCCAGGCGTCGAACTGTTCGGCGGTGACATAACCGGTGGCGATCGCTGCTGCTTTGAGTGTGGTACCCTCGCGATGCGCTTTTTTGGCGATTTCAGCGGCCTTGTCGTAGCCGATATGCGGGTTCAGCGCGGTGACGAGCATCAGCGAGTTGTGCATCAGTAAATCGATCCGGTCGAGATTGGCTTCGATACCGGCGGCGCAATGGTCGTTGAAGCTGGTGATGCCGTCGGCCAGCAGGCGTACGCTGTGCAGGAAGTTGTGGATAATCAGCGGCTTCATCACGTTCAGCTCGAAATTGCCCATGGCGCCGCCCATGTTGATGGCGACATCGTTACCCATCACCTGGCAGCACAGCATGGTCATGGCTTCGGATTGCGTCGGGTTGACTTTGCCGGGCATGATGGAACTGCCGGGTTCGTTTTCCGGTATTTTGAGTTCACCGATGCCGCAGCGCGGGCCCGAGGCCAGCCAGCGAATATCGTTGGCGATTTTCATCATTGACGCGGCGATCGTTTTCAGTGCGCCGTGCGCATGCACCAGCGCATCGTTGCTGGCCAGCGCTTCGAATTTGTTCGGCGCGGTGACAAACGGCAGCCGGGTCTGGGCGCTGATTTCGGCGGCCACGCGTATGGCGAACTCGGGGTGCGCGTTCAATCCGGTTCCGACGGCGGTGCCGCCGAGCGCCAGTTCGTACAAATGCAGCAGGGTGGCCTCGACATGTTTCAGGCCGTGATCGAGCTGCGAGACATAGCCGGAAAATTCCTGGCCGAGTGTAAGCGGTGTGGCGTCCTGCAGGTGCGTGCGGCCGATTTTGACGATGTCGGCAAAGGCCTGCGCTTTTTGCGCCAGCGTATCGCGCAGCAGGCGGATTGCCGGTTTCAGCTGGTGATATATGCCCTGCACCGCAGCCACATGCATCGCAGTTGGAAACACATCATTGGATGACTGGCCTTTGTTGACATCGTCATTGGGATGAATCGTGCGTTCGCTGCCGCGTCCGCCGCCGAGCAGCTCCGAGGCGCGGTTGGCGAGTACTTCGTTCATGTTCATGTTGGTCTGCGTGCCTGAACCTGTTTGCCAGATCACCAGTGGAAATTCGTCGTCATGCCGGCCTTCGATGACTTCGTCTGCGGCCTGGATAATCGCCGCCGTCGTAGCTGCGTTGAGTAAGCCGAGATCGTGGTTAACGGTAGCGGCGGCGCGTTTGACCTGCGCCAGTGCATGGATAAATGCTGGCGGCATCTGCTCGCCGGAAATTTTAAAATTATCCAGCGAGCGTTGTGTCTGCGCACCCCACAGAGCCATTTCGGGCACTTGCACGACGCCCATGGCGTCACGTTCTTCGCGGTAGTTCATTGCGTACCCCTTTATCGTTTCTGAATGTCTGGTTGCTTGGGCCAGTGTTTGAACGCGTCATGAGCGCAGCAGTTTCAAGGCAAAAATTAACGAGAAATCGGAGTTTGCAAACAGTAAATGAGCATTTCGAGTCAGTTTTTAACGCCGAAACTGCAAGCGCAATAGCATTTATCAGTCCCAGGAGAGTGCGCCACCGGTCTGATACTCGATCACCCTGGTTTCGAAGAAGTTTTTCTCTTTTTTCAAGTCGATCATTTCCGACATCCACGGGAACGGGTTGGTCGCCTCAGGATACAGCACGTCCAGGCCGATCTGCTGGCAACGGCGGTTGGCGATATAACGCAGGTATTCCTTGAACATCGGCGCATTCAGACCGAGTACACCGCGCGGCATGGTGTCTTCCGCGTAACGGTATTCAAGAGTGACGGCCCTGCGTATGAGTTCGTGTACTTCTGCGCGAAATGCCTTGGTCCAGAGTTGCGGATTTTCCATTTTGATCTGGTTGATGACGTCGATACCGAAATTGCAATGCATTGATTCATCGCGCAGAATATACTGGTATTGCTCTGCCGATCCGGTCATCTTGTTCTGGCGGCCCAGCGCCAGAATCTGTGTAAAGCCGACATAGAAGAACATGCCTTCCATGATGCAGGCAAACACGATCAGGCTTTTGAGCAGTTGCTGATCGGTTTCCGGTGTGCCTGTCTTGAAGTTCGGGTCGGTCAGCGTGTCGATGAACGGAATCAGGAATTCGTCCTTGTCGCGGATTGACTCAATTTCATGGTAAGCATTGAAAATCTCGCCTTCGTTCAGGCCCAGTGATTCAACGATATACTGATATGCATGGGTATGAATCGCTTCCTCGAATGCCTGGCGCAGCAGGTACTGGCGGCATTCCGGGTTGGTAATGTGGCGATAGGTGCCGAGCACGATGTTATTGGCAGCGAGCGAGTCGGCCGTAACGAAAAAGCCCAGATTGCGCTTGACAACGCGGCGCTCGTCTTCGGTCAGACCGTTGGGATCTCTCCACAGTGCGATATCGCGGCTCATGTTGATTTCCTGCGGCATCCAGTGATTGGCGCAGGCGGCGAGATATTTGTCCCATGCCCATTTGTATTTGAACGGTACCAGCTGGTTGACATCGGCGCTGCAGTTGATGATCCGCTTGTCTTCCACTTTGACGCGGCGCAGTGCGCTGCCCGCGGTCGCCTCTTCGACGGGTTCGTCGATGTCTGTCGTCTTGCTGCTAGTGGCTTTGTGCGTAAGTGCTTCCAGCGTTCCGAAGCTGTCGTGCGCAGCGCTTGCGGGATTCAGGGGGCTTGCCGGTTTTTTAGGCTGGATCGGGTCGTCTTCAAATGTCAACATTGTTAGCTCCTTTAATATTAATTCCGTGGTGTTTATTTAGATGGCTTGCACTCAGTGTGTTATTGGCAGGATTCGCAGCTTTCGTCGTCTATCGCACAGTATTTGATTTCTGTCGCAGCTTCGGGGCTGCCGCCGGAAACGCCGCCATGCGCCGGTACGGCGTTGAGCGAGCCTGCCTGAACAGTCGATTTTTCCGTACCGGTCGCACCCATTGAACGCAGGTAATACGTGGTTTTCAGACCGCGCAGCCAGGCCAGTTTGTAAGTTTCATCGAGTTTTTTGCCCGATACGCCGGCGATGTAAATATTGAGTGATTGCGACTGGTCGATCCATTTTTGCCGTCGCGCAGCCGCTTCGATGAGCCAGGCCGGGTCCATTTCAAACGCGGTGGCGTACTGAGTGCGGATGTCGTCCGGAATACGGTCGATTTTGCTGACGGCGCCGTCGAAATATTTGAGGTCGGCGATCATCACTTCATCCCAGAGGTTGCGCTGCTTCAGCTCATTGACCAGCGATTTGTTGGCGATGGTGAACTCGCCGGACAGATTCGATTTGACGTACAGGTTCTGATAAGTCGGCTCGATACTGGCGGAGACACCGATAATATTGGAAATCGTTGCGGTGGGCGCAATTGCCAGGCAGTTGGAATTGCGCATGCCGTACTTTTTGATCTGCTTGCGTAACGCTTCCCAGTCCAGCGTAGTGGTCAAGTCCGCTTCGACATAACCGCCGCGCTCTTCTTCCAGCAGTTTGAGCGATTCGTGCGGCAGGATGCCTCTGTCCCACAGGCTGCCTTTAAAAGTGCTGTAGCTTCCACGCTCTTTGGCCAGCTCACTCGAAGCCCAGTAGGCCTCATAAGCGACCGCTTCCATCGAACGGTCTGCAAATTCAACAGCTTCAGCCGAGGCATATGGAATGCCAAGGCGGTGAAGACAATCCTGAAAACCCATAATGCCGAGGCCGACGGGACGATGACGCAGATTGGCGTTTCTGGCTTTGGGGACGGCGTAGAAGTTAATGTCGACAACGTTGTCAAGCATGCGCATCGCGGTGCGGATGGTGCGTTTCAGTTTGTCTGCGTCCAACGTACCGTTGTTCAAATGTGCAACCAGGTTGACCGAGCCGAGATTGCATACGGCAATTTCCCTGTCATTGGTATTGAGCGTGATTTCCGTACACAGGTTCGAACTGTGTACCACGCCGACATGGTTCTGCGGCGAGCGGATATTGCACGGATCCTTGAAGGTAATCCATGGATGGCCGGTTTCAAACAGCATGCTGAGCATTCTGCGCCATAGTTGAACGGCCGGTATTTTTTTGAATAACTCCAGTTCGCCGCGCTGTGTTTTTTCTTCGTACGCCAGATATGCGTCCTCGAACTCGCGGCCGTATTTTTCATGCAGGTCGGGCACATCGGAAGGTGAAAACAGCGTCCAGTCACCGCCTTCCATGACACGTTTCATGAACAGATCGGGGATCCATGTGGCGGTGTTCATGTCGTGCGTACGGCGTCGGTCGTCGCCGGTGTTTTTTCTCAGTTCAAGAAATTCCTCGATGTCCAGGTGCCAGCATTCCAGATAGGCGCAGACCGCTCCTTTGCGCTTGCCGCCCTGGTTGACGGCGACTGCGGTATCGGACACCACTTTCAGGAACGGTACCACGCCCTGCGATTTGCCGTTGGTGCCCTTGATGCGCGCGCCCATGGCACGCACCGCCGTCCAGTCGTTACCGAGACCGCCGGCGTATTTGGCCAGCAAAGCGTTTTCCTTGATCGCTTCATAAATGCCGTCGAGATCGTCGGATACGGTGGTGAGATAGCACGAGGACAGTTGCGAACGGCAGGTGCCGGAATTGAACAGGGTCGGTGTCGAGCTCATGAAATCAAAGCTGGACAGTACATGGTAAAACTCGATGGCGCGCGCTTCACGGTCGATTTCATTGAGCGCGAGGCCCATGGCGACGCGCATGAAAAAAGCCTGCGGCAGTTCGATGCGTTTTTCTCGGATGTGCAGAAAATAACGGTCGTACAGCGTTTGCAATCCGAGATAGTCGAACTGCAGGTCGCGTTCGGCCAGCAGCGCATCGGAGAGTTTCGACAGATCGAACTGGTTCAGGCGTTCGTCCAGTAGGCCGGCCTCGATGCCCTGTTTGATAAACGAAGGAAAATATTCTGCGTATCGCGACTGCATCGCTTCGTGAGACACTTCCTCGCCGAGGACTTCAGCGCGGATGCTGTTGAGCAGCAGGCGCGCCGTCACATAGCCATAGGCAGGCTCTTTTTCAATCAAAACGCGCGCCGACATAATAGCGGATTTTCTGACTTCCTCGAGGGTGACGCCGTCATACAGCTCGCGCAGGGTGGCCTTGAGTATCAGGGCAGGGTTCACCGCGTCACCAAGGCCGGTGCAGGATGATTCGATCAGCGCGGTCAGTTGTTTCAGGTTCAGTGGTATTTTTTGCCCCCTGTCGGTTACATACAGTGTTTCCTGCTGGACCTTGGCGGCGTTTTTCTCTTTCAGGCGGGCGCGCTCGCGGGCGCGTTCTTCACGATACAGTACGTAGGCTCGCGCAACATCATGCTCGCCGGATCGCATCAGCGCAAGTTCCACCTGGTCCTGGATGTCCTCGATATGAAACGTGCCGCTTTCGGGTTTGCGGCGCAGCAGGGCGTTGACAACATCCTGCGTCAGGCGTGTGACAAGTTCGCGCACACGCACCGATGCAGCACCTTGCCCGCCATCAACGGCGATGAACGCCTTGGTCATGGCGACAGAAATTTTCACCGGTTCAAACGCGACGACTGCGCCGTTGCGGCGGATAATCCTGTACTGTGAATAGCGTTGCTGATCAATATGAATATCTGTCATGGCATGGGTTGGAGACATGGGCTGTTGGGTTGAGGTTTCCGAGACGAGCTGCATCGATTTCGATTCTCCCTGTGAATTGGAATGAGATAAACCGTTCTGATTCCGGACATTAACGGGACAATATCAGGCAAGTTATGAACTATCCATATAATGTCTTGAACCACTATATATAGTATTCGGTGATCAGGAATACGTAACCGGTAGTATATATAATTCGGTTTTCATTTGTAAATACAAATTAAAAATTTGTCGATATGTTTTTTTCGCACAAGCGCCGGACAGGCATTTTACGTATAACTGCCGGTACAATTGAAAGCAACGGCCTATAATGGCAGGACCGGTTTGAGGAGAAATCTGATGAACTCTGATCAATGGCATTTGCTGAAAACCCGGCGTTTTTTGCCGCTGTTCCTGACCCAGTTTCTCGGGGCATTTAACGATAATCTTTTTAAAAATGCACTGGTTATTCTGATCACTTACAGCGTCGTCGAGCATGCGGTATTAAGTGTGCCGGTTATGGTTACGCTGGCTGCCGGAATTTTTATTCTGCCGTTTTTCCTGTTTTCCGCTATTGCCGGTCAGGCTGCAGACAAATATGACAAGGCGCGTCTGATACGCATTATCAAATGTGTCGAAATCGTGCTGATGGCGGGCGCAGTGGTCGGGTTTTATCTGCAGCAGATCGGGCTGCTGATGGTTGTCCTGTTTCTGATGGGAACGCAATCTGCTTTTTTCGGACCGTTGAAATACGGTATTTTGCCCGACCATTTGCGGAAAAATGAGTTGATCGGCGGTAACGCGCTGATCGACAGCAGTACGTTTATTGCCATTCTGCTCGGCACGATTTGCGGCGGGTTGTTGATTATGACGGAGAACGGGGTACTGTCAATCGCGATCGTAGCGATTGTTACCGCGGTTCTGGGTCTTATCAGCAGTTTATCGATACCTGCTGTCCCGCCTGCGGATGCCACGCTGGATATTCAATACAATATTGTGCGAGAGACGCATGCCATTATTCAACAAGTCCGTCAGCATCCGGTGATTTTTCGCTGTATTCTCGGGATTTCCTGGTTCTGGTTGCTTGGTGCAGGCTTTATATCGCAGTTTCCGACGTTTGCCAAAACGGTGGTCGGTGGCAATGAGCAGGTGGTCATACTGTTTTTGGCGACATTTACCGTCGGTATTGCCATCGGATCGTTGCTTTGCAACCGTTTACTAAGAAGCGAAGTGGCTGCAACCTATGTGCCGCTGGGTATTCTGGGCATGACGGTTTTTACCGTGGACATGTATTGGGTCAGCCATCAAATAGCGGTTGAAGATATAGAAATCCTGATCGGCGCAACAGTTTTTCTGGAAACACTGATGCACTGGCGTATTTTGGTTGATCTGATGGGCATTGCTGTCTGTGGCGGCATATATATTGTGCCGCTGTATGCGCTCATTCAGGATCGGGCCGAGCAATCGCACATGTCGCGCGTGTTTGCTGCAAATAACATTATGAACGCACTGTTCATGGTGTTTTCAGCCGCCGGCATCAGTGTTCTGTTGACGTTTGATTGGTCAGTGGCTGATGTGTTTTTGTCGCTTGCCATAATCAACAGTGTTGTGGCTGTTTATGTTTCCGGTCTGTTACCGGAAGGAATCGTCAAATCATTGCTGCGTCGGATATTTAGCCGCTGTTTCCAGCTCGAAATCAAAGGTTCGGATTATCTGCATCATATGCGCAGCAATACAATGATTGTGGCGAATCATTTGTCATATCTCGACGCTGTACTGATTGCTGTAGCTGTTCCACACCATGTCAGCTTTGCTGTCAATACGTATGTTTCCAAACGATGGTGGCTGCGACCGTTTTTGTTTTTGTCCGACACCGTTGTCATTGACCCGGGAAATCCAATGTCGACACGGGTGCTGGTAGACCGGATAAAGAAGGGGCACTGCGTTGCCATTTTTCCGGAGGGGCGGTCGACTATCACTGGCTCGCTGATGAAAATCTATGAAGGTCCGGCGCTGATTGCCGACAAAGCTGTGGCAACTGTCCTGCCTGTGATGATATCCGGTGCGCAGTATACGCCATTTACCAAACTGCGCGGCAAGGTACGCATACGCTTGTTTCCTAAAATCACCCTGACTGTCATGGAACCGGTGCAGTTTGATCTGCCGCCGGGTTTGCGGGGCAGAAAAAGGCGGCAAACGGCCGGGATCAGACTGTATGACGTGATGTCCGATATGATGTTTCGAAGCCACAATATACAGCGGACATTGTTTCAGGCATTGCTCGATGCGCGTTCGATCCATGGCGGCAGCCATGTGATCGCGGAAGATATTGAGCGCAAACCGGTTACTTACGCACAGCTTACCCTGCGCAGCTTTATATTGGGCGATGCGTTGAGAAAAATAGCGCGAAGGAATGCGATCATCGGTATCCTGTTGCCCAATATGGTGAGTACGCTGATTTGTTTTTTTGGATTGCTTGGATATGGACGCATACCAGCAATGCTAAATTACTCGACCAGCGGCGATAATCTGCTGTCGGCCTGCAAAGCGGCGGAGGTAGCTGTGGTAATTTCATCCAGACGTTTTGTTCATGCCGCCAAACTGTCGCATCTGGTGGAAAGTCTGGAATCCCGGCAGATCAGCATTGTTTATCTCGAGGATCTGGTACGGCAGATTTCCCTATTGAGCAAAATACGGGGATGGCTGATAAATCAAATGCCACAATTCTGTTACCGTTTCTTGCACACATCTTCAGATGCCGAGGCAGCAGCAATGGTACTGTTTACGTCCGGTTCTGAAGCAGTGCCCAAGGGGGTTGTGCTCAGCCATGAGAATATTCAGGCAAACTGCTTCCAGGTTGCGTCGCGCATAGATTTTGGCCCAGGCGACATTGCGTTCAATGCGTTGCCGATTTTTCATTCGTTCGGGCTAACGGCGGGAACATGTCTGCCGGTATTGTCAGGAATCCGTACTTTCTTTTATCCGTCCCCGCTGCATTACCGCATCATTCCGAAGCTTGTGTACGATATCAACGCAACGTTAATGTTTGGAACTGACACATTTCTTTCAGGTTACGCGCGCTTTGCGCGTTCCTACGATTTCCAGAGCGTTCGCTATGCATTTGCGGGTGCGGAAAAACTGCGCGAGGAAGTCCGCCAGCTCTGGGCGGAGAAATTCGGTGTGCGTATATTTGAAGGGTATGGCACTACCGAGACTGCGCCGGTACTCAGTTTGAATACACCCATGCACAGCAAGCCCGGCACCGTCGGCCGTTTGCTGCCTGGGATTAATTTTAGGCTGGAGCCGGTTGCGGGAATTGACGAAGGCGGCAAGCTGCTTGTTTCTGGCCCCAATGTTATGAAAGGATATTATTTGTCCGAACGGCCGGGCGTGCTGCAACCACCGGAGGGTGGCTGGTATGACACTGGTGATATTGTATCGATCGATGGGATGGGTTACTTGACCATCAAGGGACGCGTCAAACGTTTTGCTAAAATCGGTGGTGAAATGGTATCACTGGCCGCAGTTGAAGGGTATGTCAAGGCGCTCTGGCCGGACGATTGCCATGCGGTCTTGTATCTGCCGGACCCAAAAAAGGGTGAACAGATTGTGCTAATATCAACGTACGCCGAAGCGGAACGCGGGCTTCTGGTTAATTACGCGCGGGAGCGGGGTATCAGCGAATTGAGTATTCCAAGAACCGTATTTACAATAGACGAAATGCCGTTACTGGCGACGGGTAAGGTGGATTACGTGGCGTTGCGTGATTGGATAGAGACAAGGAAATAGCCTGATTCATTGTCTGTTCGTAATAGACGTGGATGTTTCAGAAAGCCTGCTGTCGGTGTCCGGGCTTATTGCCTGCTGCCGCTGTTGTAATGCCCACATGCGGGCGTAAGACTGGTTGGCTGCCAGTAACTGTATATGTTTACCCCGTTCGATAATACGACCGTTTTCCATCACCAGAATCTGGTCCGCATCGGCGACAGTGGAAAGGCGGTGTGCGATGGTCAGGGTGGTGCGGTTCTGGGCAATACGCTTGAGTTCGGCCTGAATCTTTTTTTCTGAATCCGAATCCAGCGCTGATGTCGCTTCATCGAAAATCAGAACAGCAGGATTTTTCAGAATGGTTCGCGCGATTGCGACGCGCTGCTTCTCGCCACCTGAAAGCTTTAAACCGCGTTCGCCGACGATGGTTTCATATTTCTCAGGCAGGGTCATGATGAAATCATGGATATGCGCCGATCTGGCCGCTGAATAGACTTCTTCCTGTGTTGCATCGGGGCGGCCATAGGCAATGTTGTAATAAATGCTGTCATTAAAAAGAACGGTGTCCTGCGGTACGATACCCATGGCCGCACGCAGGCTTTGTTGCGTTACATCACGGATGTCCTGGCCGTTAATGCGAATCGAGCCGGTCTGTATATCATAGAATCGAAAAAGCAATCGCGCGAGCGTGGATTTTCCCGATCCGCTTTGTCCGACAACCGCTATATTATGGCCGGCGGGAATTTCAAAGGTGACGTCGTACAGTATCTGACGATTGGTGTCGTAGCCAAAATTGACACGGTCAAACCGTATAGCGGGGTTGCGAGCATTCAATTTCAGGGCGTCGGGTTTATCCTGAATTTCCCGGTTTTCATCCAGCAGTGAAAACATGCGTTCCATATCGGCGAGCGAGTGTTTGATTTCACGGTAGACAAATCCCAGAAAATGCAGGGGCATATACAACTGCAACAGATAGGTGTTGACCAGTACCAGGTCGCCGATGGTCATCGTGCCTTGGATGACGTGATCAGCTGCAAGAAACATCAATATTGTGATGCCGACAGCAATAATTGTGCTCTGTCCTGAATTCAGTGCGGCCAGTGAAGTTTGGTTGCGAATGGCGGCATTTTCCCATGTCTGCAGGTGTTCATCGTAGCGTTTACGTTCCCATGCCTCGTTGCCAAAATATTTGACGGTTTCATAATTTAGCAAACTGTCAATCGCCTGGGTATTGGCCTTCGAGTCCATGGTATTCATGGTGCGACGGAAAATCATGCGCCATTCGGTGACGATCAGCGTCAGGGTTATATATGCAAGCAACGTGATCAGAATAATCGCAGCGAACGCGATGTCATACTGGTTGATTAGAATTGCCATGACCAGCCCGATCTCCAGTATCGTGGGCAGTATATTGAACAACATGAAATTCAGTAAAAAAGAAATGCCGCGCGTGCCCCGCTCGATATCCCGCGATACGCCGCCTGTTTGCCGTTCAAGATGAAAACGCAGGGACAGAGAATGCAGATGTGCGAAAACTTTGTTGGCAATGCGCCGGATCGCCCGCTGTGTAACCTTGGCAAATACAGCGTCGCGCAATTCGCCGAACAATGTACTGCCAAGGCGTAGTAACCCGTATCCAAGCAATAAAAAAAATGGTAGCGTCAACATAGCATGAGGTTGGTTCAGGGCATCGACAATTTCCTTTAACACCAGAGGCACAGAGACACTGGCCAGTTTTGCCAACACCAGCAGGATTAAGGCAACCACAACCCGTGCCTTGAATTCCCATAAATAAGGCAACAAAGTGACAATAGTTTTCAAACTGTGCTCTTTTGCCGACATGTTTCAGGGTGGACAATTACGTTAGGTGTGGGTATTCCGGGTATAGGCTGATGTGGGGCTACATGAGCCAAAGATAGCCAACGGAGCAGCCGCTCAAAGTAATGAGTCCCACTATGCACCAGATTAGCATTAGCTTTCCGGGTCGATATGGCACTGGAATCGACTTGTCGAACATCGCCAGAGTATTGAGAGAAGCCAGCACAGGCGCGGCAATAAATGCTATCACTGTTGCGACTTTGACCATATCGCTCATCGATGGCATGAAAAAGAACAGCAGCGAGAGCGTTCCGGCAATGGTGACCAGAAGCCAGATCATATAGGTAGAATTGTTTGTGTGATGCTGAAATCTCTGCGGTGATATGAGCTCGAGCGACATGCTGATGGTACGTGGAAATGCGTCGAGCAGGGTCAGGGTGGTGCTGAACATGGTGGTTAGTGCGGCAACTGCAACTATCGGATAAGCCCAGTCACCCAGTGCCTGTTTGTACATATCCAGCAGTTGTTCCGCAAAAGCTGCGCCGCCGGGTGCAAACTCTACACCACTGCCGTACATAACCAGTGCGCCAAGTGTCAGGAAACACATGGCTAGAAATGCTGTTCCAATAAATCCCACACGGAAATCAAACAGCGCATCTTTCAAACTGGCAGTCTTGCCTTCATTTTCATTTTTACTCTCAGACCAGACTGAATGCCAAACAGAGATTTCAACAGGGGCCGGCATCCAGCCAAGAAATGTTGCCAGAAACAGTAGGTGTGCAACATTCATCATCTCAAAGTGTGTAACGCCTTTTGAATAGTTGCCGGGATTATCAAGTAACAGGGCAATGACGGCAGCAATTGAGGTTACCGACAGCACCAGTATGATAATTTTGATCAATCTGTCCAGCAATATATAGTGGCCACTGGCCAACAGGGTAAAACATATGATCAGTATCAGGCTGCTGATGATGGCGGCGACTAGTTGAGGCGCATGCCCACCCAGTTCCTCAAGCCCGAAAATATGGGTAAACAATCCTGCCGTAACGACGGTAACTGCAGCTTGAACAATGAACATGGTGGCAATGGTCATCAACAGATAAACCCAGATAGCCCAGCTACCAAGTTTTTGGTAGCCATGTAAAATATTTTTGCCCGTTGCCGCAGTGTAACGTGGTCCAAATTCGAAAAACGGGTACTTGATCAAATGAATAATGACGATGGCAATTAACAGGTCGAATCCATACATGCCACCTGCGCGTGTTGACTGCACCAGATGTGACACACCAACGGCTGCGCCTGCATACAACAGTCCCGGCCCCAGTTTTGAGAGAAAGTTACTGGTCATTCTTTTAATGGGTAAATATTTTTATGATTACAGGTTGAAGAATTTAATCGGCACGGGAATGAAGGCTGATATGTGTTTCTCAGAAATACCCGATGCTCAGTTTAAAAGTGCTGAATTTAATGATATGGTAACAATAAGTAATAATTTTATTGCATTCTGGTATAGAAAAATAACATTTTGTACTTGGTGACCGCTATGGAAATTACCTGTTATCGTGAAGATGAAGTAAACCGCGAACCACGTCAGTTACCTGCGAGTACCTATAATCAGGCTGTTACATTGCTTGCACAGAACGAGGGTGCGCATTTGTTTGTTCCAATACGCAGCATGCAGTATATGGCGATTATTGACGCGGAAGAAATTGTATTCATTGATGGAGACCGCCGTTGCTGGATAGATATTGCATGGCAGAATTTTCGACGTAAAGAACGGGCAGCGCTAGATCAGCCTATAACTTATGACGCTGTATTTTATCGCGACAATTTGGATGAAGTAATGCAGCGTTTACAAAGTGAATTCCCATTGGCTTTGCGGATGTTGAAGGATAAAACACCATTCCGTGCTGCTGCACATATTATTCGATTTCCAGTCCAGCAAAAACAATAGCTGGGATTTTCGAGCGCAGTTTTTCTGAAAAGGTATTTGCTTTTCTCAGTATTGAAGTAATAAAATGCTAATTAAGAAAGAAACAGCGTCTATGGGTGAAGCTACATTTTTATGAAGCACGAAACTCATAGTACGGTTAAAGCAGTAATGGTTGTCTTGTTCGGTAAATTACAAAATTTTAGAAAAAAGTGTTGACCGGATCTGTAGCTCATGTATAATCTCGCTTCTTTGCTGCTGACGCAAAAACAGAAGCAGCAAGAAAACAGTTGCAAAGATAAATAGTGTTGCAAACTGAATCGCTCTTTAAAAAACAACAATCGATAGGTGTGAGTACTTGGCTTGTGTCAGAAATAAATATTTTCTGAAACAGAGCGGCAGTATAAAAATACTGACTGCGACAGTGAAGAAAATCGAAACAAGTATCAAGTACTACGCTAGACACAAATTAGATTGCAGCAAATATTCAATTATTTGAGTTTTGTTGCAAGCACATAAACGTCAAGCGAAGTTTTAGCAGAATTGAACTGAAGAGTTTGATCCTGGCTCAGATTGAACGCTGGCGGCATGCTTTACACATGCAAGTCGAACGGCAGCACGGGTGCTTGCACCTGGTGGCGAGTGGCGGACGGGTGAGTAATGCATCGGAACGTGTCCAGGAGTGGGGGATAACGCATCGAAAGATGTGCTAATACCGCATATTCTCTAAGGAGAAAAGCAGGGGATCGTAAGACCTTGCGCTTTTGGAGTGGCCGATGCCTGATTAGCTAGTTGGTGGGGTAAAGGCCTACCAAGGCGACGATCAGTAGTTGGTCTGAGAGGACGACCAGCCACACTGGGACTGAGACACGGCCCAGACTCCTACGGGAGGCAGCAGTGGGGAATTTTGGACAATGGGCGAAAGCCTGATCCAGCAATGCCGCGTGAGTGAAGAAGGCCTTCGGGTTGTAAAGCTCTTTCAGTCGAGAAGAAAAGATTGTGATGAATAATCACAGTTCATGACGGTATCGACAGAAGAAGCACCGGCTAACTACGTGCCAGCAGCCGCGGTAATACGTAGGGTGCAAGCGTTAATCGGAATTACTGGGCGTAAAGGGTGCGCAGGCGGCTTTGTAAGTCAGATGTGAAATCCCCGGGCTTAACCTGGGAATTGCGTTTGAAACTACAAAGCTAGAGTGTAGCAGAGGGGAGTGGAATTCCATGTGTAGCAGTGAAATGCGTAGAGATATGGAAGAACATCGATGGCGAAGGCAGCTCCCTGGGTTAACACTGACGCTCATGCACGAAAGCGTGGGGAGCAAACAGGATTAGATACCCTGGTAGTCCACGCCCTAAACGATGTCAACTAGTTGTTGGGCCTTACTAGGCTTAGTAACGTAGCTAACGCGTGAAGTTGACCGCCTGGGGAGTACGGTCGCAAGATTAAAACTCAAAGGAATTGACGGGGACCCGCACAAGCGGTGGATTATGTGGATTAATTCGATGCAACGCGAAAAACCTTACCTACCCTTGACATGTAGCGAATTTTCTAGAGATAGATTAGTGCCTTCGGGAACGCTAACACAGGTGCTGCATGGCTGTCGTCAGCTCGTGTCGTGAGATGTTGGGTTAAGTCCCGCAACGAGCGCAACCCTTGTCATTAATTGCCATCATTAGGTTGGGCACTTTAATGAGACTGCCGGTGACAAACCGGAGGAAGGTGGGGATGACGTCAAGTCCTCATGGCCCTTATGGGTAGGGCTTCACACGTAATACAATGGCGCGTACAGAGGGTTGCCAACCCGCGAGGGGGAGCTAATCCCAGAAAGCGCGTCGTAGTCCGGATCGGAGTCTGCAACTCGACTCCGTGAAGTCGGAATCGCTAGTAATCGCGGATCAGCATGTCGCGGTGAATACGTTCCCGGGTCTTGTACACACCGCCCGTCACACCATGGGAGTGGGTTTCACCAGAAGCAGATAGTCTAACCGCAAGGAGGGCGTTTGCCACGGTGAGATTCATGACTGGGGTGAAGTCGTAACAAGGTAGCCGTAGGGGAACCTGCGGCTGGATCACCTCCTTTCTAGAGATACACGAGCTGAGTACTCACAACCTATCGATTGTTAATGCTAGACAGAGCTAAGAACCAGTAATCAGAATCTAGCAAGGTCTCTCGATTAATGATGGCGCTTAGACTCAGAAGGGTCTGTAGCTCAGTTGGTTAGAGCACACGCTTGATAAGCGTGGGGTCGGTGGTTCAAGTCCACCCAGACCCACCAACAAATGGGGGTGTAGCTCAGCTGGGAGAGCACCTGCTTTGCAAGCAGGGGGTCATCGGTTCGATCCCGTTCACCTCCACCAGTTAATTTAATACTTATGATTTATGGTGTTAAAATTAATGGTTTGTATATCTGATAGGTAACAAAAGCATCTGTCTTGTATTATTGTTCTTTAAAAATTTGAAAAGTAATATTATTCATTTTAATTTAAATGTTTTGAATTTTTTATTAATTAAAAAATTAAAGGCATATCATTAAATGAATAAGGGTTAGATTGTATCAATATTGCAAATTAGAATTCCAATATTGCATTTAGCTATAGCTAAAAAACCGGATATGAGAATTATTTTATATTCTTTTGAAAGTTTTAAAGTTATAGGATCAAGTGAATAAGTGCATGTGGTGGATGCCTTGGCGATTACAGGCGAAGAAGGACGTGGAAGCCTGCGAAAAGCTTCGGGAAGCTGGCAAACAAGCTATGATCCGGAGATGTCCGAATGGGGAAACCCGATCCTTGCTTAATCGATTTTTAAAAAGAATTGATTAAGCAAGGATCAGCCTTAACTGAATATATAGGTTAAGAGCAGCTAACCTGGTGAACTGAAACATCTAAGTAACCAGAGGAAAAGAAATCAATTGAGATTCCCAAAGTAGTGGCGAGCGAAATGGGAAAAGCCATCAATATTTAGCATTTAAACTAATCGAATTTTCTGGAAAGTTAAACCATAGTAGGTGATAGTCCTGTAGATGAAAGTTTGAATGTGGAACTAGGATTGAGAAAAGTAGGGCGGGACACGTGAAATCCTGTCTGAAGATGGGGGGACCATCCTCCAAGGCTAAATACTCGTAATCGACCGATAGTGGACAAGTACCGTGAGGGAAAGGTGAAAAGAACCCCGGAAGGGGAGTGAAATAGATCCTGAAACCGCATGCATACAAACAGTGGGAGCCTGATATACTTTGTATATTGGGTAACTGCGTACCTTTTGTATAATGGGTCAGCGACTTACATTCAGTAGCAAGCTTAACCGAATAGGGGAGGCGCAGCGAAAGCGAGTCTTAATAGGGCGTTTAGTTGCTGGGTGTAGACCCGAAACCAGATGATCTACCCATGGCCAGGATGAAGCGAGGGTAACACCTCGTGGAGGTCCGAACCCACTAATGTTGAAAAATTAGGGGATGAGCTGTGGGTAGGGGTGAAAGGCTAAACAAATCTGGAAATAGCTGGTTCTCTCCGAAAACTATTTAGGTAGTGCCTCACGTATCACCTTTGGGGGTAGAGCACTGTTATGGCTAGGGGGTCATTGAGACTTACCAAACCATTGCAAACTCCGAATACCAGAGAGTGTAAGCGTGGGAGACAGACATCGGGTGCTAACGTCCGGTGTCGAAAGGGAAACAACCCAGACCCTCAGCTAAGGTCCCAAAGACACAGTTAAGTGGGAAACGAAGTGGGAAGGCACAGACAGTCAGGAGGTTGGCTTAGAAGCAGCCACCCTTTAAAGAAAGCGTAATAGCTCACTGATCGAGTCGTCCTGCGCGGAAGATGTAACGGGGCTCAAACTGTGCACCGAAGCTAGGGATTTACATTTATGTAAATGGTAGGAGAGCGTTCCGTAGGCCTGTGAAGGTGGCTTGAAAAGGCTGCTGGAGGTATCGGAAGTGCGAATGCTGACATGAGTAGCGATAAAGGGAGTGAAAGGCTCCCTCGCCGAAAACCCAAGGTTTCCTGTGCAACGTTCATCGGCGCAGGGTGAGTCGGCCCCTAAGGTGAGGCAGAAATGCGTAGCTGATGGGAAACTGGTTAAAATTCCAGTACCTTTATTCAATGCGATGTGGGGACGGAGAAGGTTAACTCAGCCGGGTGTTGGATGTCCCGGTTCAAGCGTGTAGACATGCTGCTTAGGCAAATCCGGGCGGCTAAGTTGAGACGTGATAACGCAACACTCTTCGGAGTGCCAAGTGAGCGATACCATGCTTCCAGGAAAAGCCACTAAGCTTCAGTTGAATAAAGACCGTACCGTAAACCGACACAGGTGGGTAGGATGAGAATTCTAAGGCGCTTGAGAGAACTCAGGAGAAGGAACTCGGCAAAATGACACCGTAACTTCGGGAGAAGGTGTGCCCCTTGTACGTGTAGCACTTCGCGTGTGAAGCGGAATGGGGTTGCAATAACTAGGTGGCTGCGACTGTTTATTAAAAACATAGCACTCTGCAAACACGAAAGTGGACGTATAGAGTGTGACGCCTGCCCGGTGCCGGAAGGTTAAATGATGGGGTGCAAGCTCTTGATTGAAGCCCCGGTAAACGGCGGCCGTAACTATAACGGTCCTAAGGTAGCGAAATTCCTTGTCGGGTAAGTTCCGACCTGCACGAATGGCGTAACGATGGCCACACTGTCTCCTCCTGGGACTCAGCGAAGTTGAAATGTTTGTGAAGATGCAATCTCCCCGCGGCTAGACGGAAAGACCCCGTGCACCTTTACTGTAGCTTTACATTGGACTTTGATAACATTTGTGTAGGATAGGTGGGAGGCTTTGAAGTGGGTTCGCTAGAACTCATGGAGCCATCCTTGAAATACCACCCTGATGTTGTTGGGGTTCTAACCTAGATCCATTATCTGGATTGGGGACCGTGTATGGTAGGCAGTTTGACTGGGGCGGTCTCCTCCCAAAGTGTAACGGAGGAGTACGAAGGTACGCTAGGTACGGTCGGAAATCGTGCTGATAGTGCAATGGCAAAAGCGTGCTTGACTGCGAGACTGACAAGTCGAGCAGATGCGAAAGCAGGTCATAGTGATCCGGTGGTTCTGTATGGAAGGGCCATCGCTCAACGGATAAAAGGTACGCCGGGGATAACAGGCTGATTCCTCCCAAGAGTTCATATCGACGGGGGAGTTTGGCACCTCGATGTCGGCTCATCACATCCTGGGGCTGTAGCCGGTCCCAAGGGTATGGCTGTTCGCCATTTAAAGTGGTACGTGAGCTGGGTTTAAAACGTCGTGAGACAGTTTGGTCCCTATCTGCCGTGGGCGTTGGAAGTTTGAGTGGACCTGCTCCTAGTACGAGAGGACCGGAGTGGACGCACCTCTGGTGTGCCGGTTATGACGCCAGTCGTATCGCCGGGTAGCTAAGTGCGGACGAGATAACCGCTGAAAGCATCTAAGCGGGAAACTCCCCATAAGATAAGACTTCCCGAGGATATAATCCTCCTAAAGGTTCGTTGAAGACTACAACGTTGATAGGTCGGGTGTGGAAGCGTAGCAATACGTTAAGCTAACCGATACTAATTGACCGTGAGGCTTGATCCTATAATTTTAAAACTTTTGTGAATTCAGAATATAATTTGCATAAATATATAATCTAACAATCATTTACTTTTCAAATAAAATAATTAAAAAGCGAAGAACAAGTTTCGCTTGGTGGCTATAGCACTTTGGAACCACATCTTCCCATCCCGAACAGAATTGTGAAACGAAGCTGCGCCGATGATAGTGTGCAAACGCATGTGAAAGTAGGTTACTGCCAAGCATTTATTTATAAAAACCCCTCTTATGAGGGGTTTTTTTTTGAATAAATTTTATGTTTACCCGGACTAATTGGTAATGACTGGTTGCCTTCGAATCAGCCTTATGTGTAAATATGTATTTATACACTCTCAAATTCAGCAAGTATCATGCAAAGTTAAGGCAGCATAAATTTAACCAACAATAATTTGGTTTCGTCAATTATGATATAGAATTGAATTGAAACTGGTGGAGGTGCATCATGCTCAGCTCATTCTGGTCGGCGTTGGGAGCCAGTGTATCTGCTGCCCTGGTTACTCTGGTTGGCATATACACAATACGACACTTCGAAGATTGGGGTAGAAAATATAGTATTTATTTCGTTTGTTTTGCCGCAGGTGTGCTGATTTCAGTATCTTTTCTGCACATTATTCCAAAAGCATTTGAAATGAACACTAACGCGCCCGTTTATTTGCTTGGTGGCTTTGCCTTGTTGCACCTCTTCAATCGTTTTATTACGGCCTTTGTTTGTGAGCGAGGGGTTAATCCCAACTTTGGTATCGGTCTGGTACCAATGATCGGAATCGGTTTTCATTCTTTCATCGATGGCTTTGTCTATTCCATCACTTTTTCCGTCAGCATGTTTACCGGAGTACTGGCGACTGCCGGTATGGTGTTGCATGAATTTCCAGAGGGTATCATTACTTATTTGCTATTGTTGCGTAGCGGTTTCAGTGAGAGGAAATCCTTTTTACTGGCTTTCTTCGCTGCATCAATTACTACGCCACTAGGTATGCTGGTTTCTTATCCTTTCATCAGTCAGACAAACACGTCATTACTGGGTGCTTTATTGGCATTATCTGCTGGAGCGCTTGTTTATGTCGGTGCCACGCATCTGTTACCGCAGGCCGATAAAGAGCCGCGTGAATACACGCTGCATGCACTTGGTGCTGGCATTCTGGTCTCGGTACTGATAGTGCTTTCAAAATAGTTGATTTGGTGAGTTTCAAATCAGGGGACTAAATATATTCCGATTTTTTGGGCAAACAGGCTAGCCCATATGTCATGTATTTCAGAAGCCGCCAAATCTTTATGCATCGTCGAATATTATTGAGTTTTATAGTGTTTTGTCGGAAAAACGACAAGACGCAATAACATAGAGGCTACTCATTTTGCGCGCGGATCTATTGGTTGTGGTTGGCGTCCACCAGAATATCAGCTTACAGCAGATGCGCACCACGCAATCCATGGCTGCAATGATGATAGTTTTCCGATCGACCCTTAACCTGGGTTTCAACAACATCCATGACCGGGTTGTGTCTTAATTTTGCAATGGCCTGATCATCACCGTTTGACAGCGCCTTGTGCCCGCGCAATACGAACGGCAACATGGTCGTTTCAGCCAGGCGCCCATCAATCAAGGACTGCACTATCTGAACGGCCCGATACTATGCCACCATCAGGCATAACAGCAGATTAACTACCCGTGCTTTAAAGCCGCTGCCGTATTGTTTCTTGCCATACAGGTCGGCAGGGAAGTGACTTTTAGTGGTGTGATGACAATGTGGCATTGTATCTATACCGGCCATCGTAAAACCACAATAAATTCATTATTGAAACGATAACATGCATTTTAGTCTATTGTAGGCAGGTTCAAGCAGATCTTCTCAGCAATTATTCTTTTCGCTTGCTTTGTGGCGCGATGAGTGATCAGATGTGTATCTGAGATCGCAGGAAGGCAATAATCTGCATCTGCCTGAAAGTGAAATCTAAATTTTTATCCCCTTAATTCATGTCAAGTGTTTTTGATTTTTTTGAGGGACGAGTAGTTACAAAGAATACTTTTAATTTAAAATTTGGGGTATAAGTGTAATCACTGATGAGCAATACAATTGATTTCGCATATGCCATTAAAAGTTTGATCATAACTGATGAAAAAAAATATTTTTGTATTCGGCCTCAATGACTTTAATCGTGAACAACTAGAGTCGTTACAGGATGCGGATCAGTATCAATTTCACGGATTAATTGCTCTGGAAAAACTGAAAGACGCGGTTTCCTATGATTTTCCTGCTTTACTGGTTGAAGCGCAGGAACAACTCGACAGTTTCAATGGGCCTATTGATGCCATCATTAATTTCTGGGATTTTCCATCCTCGGTGCTGCATCCTTTTTTGTGTGAAAGATATCAACTGCCCGGTCCGAGCCTTAAAGCTGCTATTTTATGTGGTAATAAAGGATTAAGCCGGGAAGCCCAACAAAGTATTATTCCGGACTATATTCCAAAATTTTCAATTTTTGATCCTTTTGAAGACAACCCTTTTCAGAAGATAGCACTGGATTTTCCCTTCTGGATCAAACCATTGTTGTCTTACTCCGGTTATCTTGGTTTTAAGGTCGCAAGCCGAGATGATTTTTCCAGATATTTGCAGACCATACGGAAGAATATTGATCGTTTTGCCGAGCCCTATGCAGATTTGTTGCAACATGCCGATCTGGATCCTTCACTCACGAAATATACCGCGCATCACTGTATCGCCGAAGAAATTATTTCTGCAGGTAGACAGTGTACGGTTGAAGGTTATTCTTATCACAATCAGGTTGAATGTTATGGCATTATTGATTCGGTTCGTTATCCAAACATGGTGTCATTTTCACGTTACCAGTATCCTTCCAGACTACCCGAATCCGTAAAACAGAAAATCAACGCAATTTCAAAAACAATCATCGAATATATTGGCTTTGATCAATCTGCCTTTAATATTGAATATTTTTACGATGAAGCGACTGATCGTTTGCGTTTGCTGGAAATTAATTCACGTATTTCGCAATCGCATGGGCTCTTGTTCAAGAATGTTGATGGCGCATCCAATCATCGTATTGTTCTTGATTTGGGACTCGGTAATAAACCGCGGTTTCCGCATCATCAGGGTCGATATGCTTGTGCCGCTAAAATTTTTGCGCGTCGATTTGAGGATGCATTGGTCACGCGTGTGCCGACATCGAATGAAATCGATCATGCGCAACAACTGGTACCTGGCGCTACAATCGTCGTTCCCGTAAAACAGGAAAGAAGACTGTCAGAGTTATTAGATCAGGATAGTTACAGCTATCAATATGTTATTGCATATCTTGGTGGCGACAATATACATGATCTGGCGCGCAGTTATAAGCGCATTAGAAAAGCGCTACCGTTCAAATTCAAGTCATTAGCTGGAAACGCAAACGTATCGTGAAGATCATTGAATCATTTCCCTGTGCGGTA
Organism: Nitrosomonas marina; assembly: GCF_900111605.1. Lineage (GTDB taxonomy): Bacteria > Pseudomonadota > Gammaproteobacteria > Burkholderiales > Nitrosomonadaceae > Nitrosomonas > Nitrosomonas marina_A. The sequence continues at coordinate 92,350 of NZ_FOIA01000013.1, forward strand.
GAAGTCCATGAACATGTGACGATACCCATGTCAGATGGCATTTTGTTATCAGCCAGAATCTGGCTCCCGGTTAATGCCATACATGAACCAGTACCAGCGATTCTTGAGTATATCCCATACCGGAAGCGTGATCTGACACGTCCGCGTGACGAGCAAAATTACGGTTATTTTGGTGGACATGGTTATGCTGGTGTTCGTGTCGATATGCGTGGAACGGGCGAATCGGAAGGTGTGTTGCAGGATGAATATCTGCCGCTTGAACTGAGTGACGGCGTCGAGATTATTCAATGGATTTCCCGTCAACCCTGGTGCAATGGATCGGTCGGTATGATTGGAATATCGTGGGGCGGTTTCAATAGCTTGCAGATAGCTGCGTTGCGACCGCCAGCACTAAAGGCGGTCATCTCCTTGTGCTCGACCGATGATCGTTATGCCGATGATGTGCATTATATGGGTGGGTGTCTGCTCGGAGATAATTTATCGTGGGCTTCGACCATGTTTGCGCGCAACAGTAAGCCACCTGATCCTGAAATAATGGGTGAGCGATGGCGTGAGTTATGGTTGCAACGGCTTGAGGGCAGCGGGTTGTGGCTGGAAAAATGGCTGAACCATCCGTATCGTGATGAATACTGGGAACATGGCTCCATTTGTGAAAATTTTAACCGAATTCAGTGCCCCGTATTTGCCGTCAGTGGCTGGGCTGATGGTTATTCGAATGCTGTATTTCGCCTGTTGGAGGGGCTGCGAGTGCCGCGCAAGGGTTTAATCGGCCCCTGGAGTCATAAGTATCCACACTATGGTGAGCCTGGGCCAGCCATCAATTTCCTTCATGAATGTTTACGCTGGTGGGATTGCTGGTTAAAAGGGAAAGACAATGGTGTGAAACAGGAGACGATGTTGCGGGTCTGGATGCAGGAAAGTGTGCCGCCGACAACGCGATATTCGCACCGTCCAGGGCGTTGGGTGGCAGAGGAGCGTTGGCCATCGCCGCGCATTGAAGAAACAGTCTTTACGCTGGGGCCGGGGCGTATTTATGCGCCCGGGCGCAAGCCTAAAAATAGCAAACGAAGCATACAGTCACCTTTGAGTGTTGGATTGTTTGCAGGTAAATGGTGTTCTTACAGCGCCACTCCGGATTTGCCGCATGATCAGCGAGAAGAAGACGGCGGCGCGCTGGTATTTGACAGTGCGCCGCTGCAGGATTCTCTGGAGCTGCTGGGAGTTCCGGTTGTAACACTTGAGCTGTCTTGCAGTAAACCGGTGGCTATGGTTGCGGTCCGGATATCGGATGTTGCACCTGATGATAAGGCGACCCGGGTGACGTATGGCATTCTGAATCTTACGCATCGCAACAGTCATTCATTTCCTGAGCCATTGAATTCGGGTGAATGTTATCAGGTTCAGGTGCAGCTTAACGGCGTTGCACAATCGTTTCCAAAACATCACCGTTTGCGGTTGTCTATTTCAACTTCGTATTTTCCTTTGGCCTGGCCGCCGCCGGAGCCTGCAAGACTCACATTATATTTCCACAATTGCACACTGACTGTGCCCGTGCGTCCAGCATCAGAAATTGATAAAGCGCTGCCTTCACTAGGTGATCCCGAAGGTGCGCCCTGCTGTGAAAAGAAACTGCTCGAGCCGTGCCGTGCAAACTGGCTGGTACATCGTGATCTTGCAGCAGATAAATCTATATTGGAAATCATCAAGGATGACGGCCAGTATCATATAGAAGATATTGATCTTGCGGTGCGTTCAAAAACGCTGGAATGGTATAGTTATCAAGGCGATGATTTTGAGTCTGTCCGCGGTGAGACATTGTGGGATATGACTTTTGAGCGAAAGAACTGGCGTGTACGCACGGTGACTCATACGATTTTAACTTCAACATCCACACATTTTAGAATCCAGGCGGAACTAGATGCATACGAAGGGGACAGTCGTATTTTCAGTAAAAGCTGGGATACACGTATTTTACGTCGGCATGTTTGAATAGCAAAATTAGCAGATTATTTATTGTCTCCGCACTCAGGCTTAATTTTCAATTCAGTGTGGACACTTTTCAACGCTGATGACATGTTTGCAGGGAATAATTAACCCAGATTTTCCATTAGCGATTCCCAATAACGAAAAACCAATCAAATAAACAACTTTTGTCGTAACTACTCTCCCCATACTTTATGAGCCTCACCCGCCAATGCGATTTGAATAGCGATAAGCGGGTTATATCCTTATTGGCCATGGATTGCAGGTAGCTTGAAATCCGGCAATAAACATGTGTGCATATTCGGTGGTTCTGAAACAACCTGATACTTTTTGTTTGACCTTTGACATCCTCAAATCGCGCTCTGCCCTGTTATTGGTAAACGATACATGTGGGTCTTTGGCGAACAGCAATACTGCCGTTTCATAATCTCTGAGCCTTTCCCAAAGGTTATGTGCATCAGATTTGGCCAGTTTACCGCGTTTGCCGCTGGGCTTGGGCGGAAATATCCGGTAGTTCTTTTGCGCCGCGCGTTAAAATATTCCGATAGCGTTTTTGCAGATTAGCTAATTCTTTATCGCCTAAACATTTTTCCGTGCTTTTAGAGACTGTCTTGCAAGTTTGCTGTAGCAGGCGTTTCATATTGCGCGCCCAGGCATAACCATTCGTATCAATAATGAAGGTCAATTCGCGTAACAAATGCGAACCACACAAGCCATGGTTGCAATCATGGTACGACAAGTATGTATGCGTCCGGCGCGACCATCTATAATTTTTCTTGTTTTAATGCTTCGATAAATTCCGGCGTTAACGGCAACAACTCATCAATACGACTATTAGGCCAGGTTGGAAGTTTTGAGAGGGTATCTTTGAGCCATGCGGCCGGGTCAAGACCGTTGAGTTGTGCGGTGCCGAGCAGGGTTTGAATGGCGGCAGCACGTTGACCGGCACGCTCAGACCCTACAAAGTGTTCCATCGCACACACAAAAGCAGCATCCTGTTTGGGTGGAATACACCACATCTTCTTCTGCCAGGGCTTAAAGGTGTTTTTTTAAAACCTGTC
>NZ_FOIA01000092.1 GCF_900111605.1 Nitrosomonas marina
AGCGTTGCCAGCATGACCAGCGCCATGTGATGATGCCATGCATCCCACCGGCGTACTTGATAATCGGCCATGCCGCATTCGCTTTTCGCTTCATGAAAGCTGTGTTCAATGAAGAATCGCTGTGCTTGTACTTGCGCCAGTTCCTGTAATGGCGTTTCAAGTGACGCGTTGGATAAGCAATAATGCGATATTTCGTTAGCGCCGGCCTCCCGTCTGGCCAGCAAGTGCCAGCGATGCGCTTGTTTCTCGCTGCGATCCCATACCCATACAAATGCATGAAGATATTCCGCTTCCAGCATACCTTTCTCACCTTCACGCAGTTTAATGCGCCGCCATACAGTATCCGGCTGCTCAGATGCCCATTGATCAACACGTATCGCCTCAGATTGTGCTTTCAGGTGTTTCGGTTGCCTGCCACGGCCATTCCTGGCAGGAATACTCGGCATTGGGTCTTCAAGATAAATCATCTGCCGACAGTGAACATCAGCGACAAATGTGCAGCCAAGTTTATCAACACCACGCAAGAAAGCAGGATCCTTGCCATAACCGCCATCAATACCGACATAACCAAAACGCACGCCACGTTGTTTGGCTGCTTCGATCATCGATAATGCAATCTCGCATTTGCTTTGATAATGCTGGCATGCCTCAGGTATTGCCGCCTTCTTGCAACGATCCGGATCATTTACCCAATGTTGTGGCAAATACAAGCGTGTATCAATCAAACTGGCCATGTCGTTGTGACACAGACTGGCAAACACGCCAACCTGACAATTGTCCACCTTGCCAAGACGACCATTCCATTGCCGGGAAACACCCGCGGATGATTCTCCTTTCTTGGCAAAGCCACTTTCGTCAATAATCAGGATGGCCTCAGTTCCACCCAACAGCGCATCCGTTTCACGCGCAATCTGTTCGCAAAAACCATTCCAGTCAATCGCCTCCGATGTCAGCATGTGCTGCATCGCCTGATGATCAACTTCGTTGACCTCTCCCATGCGCAGCATATTCGCCCGCTCAGACTGAAACAATCCGCGC
>NZ_FOIA01000020.1 GCF_900111605.1 Nitrosomonas marina
TTGTTCATGTGTTGTCATCGGCCATCCTCCTGTGAAAATATTCGAGGATAACCAGTTCAATTTCTAATTTATATATGGTGGGGCTAAACGCTTACCCTTCAATTCGTATTTGACGAGTTCAACAACTATTTTGGAGGGATTGAGAAAACTGAAATAGTTGGTTTTTATGTGGAAGCTAATCCTGGAATGTTGAAGTTTGATAATTCGACGATTGAAAATAAGGTACAGAATATAGATGGTATTTTTGCTGTAGTAATTTTATATAAATAGTCAGTCCTGAAAATATACCCAAATAATTGATATTAAATATAAATAGCTGTATTTTTTCTGTTTGAATCGACCGATAATGTTAAAACAATCAGTCAGACCTGAAAAAGTTTCTTCTGAAAATTTTCAGCAAAACTTTCTTAGGTTTGACTCACTGCAGTCCCGTTTAGGGGCTTAACTCGTTGAAATTATTAAACAAACAATTCTCATGTCTTAGGCAAATCTTAACGTTTAATTTTTCATTTATTTCAATAAGTTATAACAACATTGGCTTCAAGTTAACGGGACAGCAGTGGGTTTGACTACTTAAATCAATACCTGTTTTTAACGATGACACTACCGGCAATACGCTTGTCTTCGCTATCCAGAACCATATGGGCTCTTTCAAGTGGCAATGTCTCACCGCGGAAAAATCTGGGCTCATACAGATTCCATAACAGCATCAGGACCACACCAAACAGCAGCGTGACGACACCGATGATAAAAACGGCCCCAACACCAGCAATCGAGCCACTGGAGCCGTAACCGGGGTCCATCATGTTCCATGTCTGAAGCACTGCCACGGCAAACAGAATTACGGCAGCAATTGCAGGCAAAATGACTTGCAGTAACGCCGTATGCCAGTGGGTGAAAGCTGTTCGAAAAAAATAAAGTGCACAGGAAGATGCCGCCACAATATAAAAAGTACACACTGCTATGCTGACACTGAGGATCGTGTCTTCTACAATTGATTCACTGATCAGACTCAACGTAGTGTAAATAATCAGCGTCATCAAACCGATCGTCCAGGTAGCAAATTTTGGTGTATGTGTCACTTCATTGACTGATGCAAAATGCGATGGAATCGCCCGGTACGTTGCCATTGCCAGCGCTATCCTCGCTGAAGGCATGATTGTAGACATCGTTGCCGAGAATGCGGAAACACAGATAATTACCGCAGCAACCAGCGCGCCATTCGGCCCTATAATATTTGTCGCGAGCGTCGTAATGCTGGAATCAATATTGTTGGCATGCGTCAGGCTGGATTCATCATTTGCATCGATTCCAGCGTAGGATAGCGCCGCAATCGAAAAGACAACATACGTAAAAATTGTAATACTCATTGCAATGACGCCACTGCGCCCTGCTTGCTCGGGGCTGCCGTCAGTTTCCTCTGACATGGCTAGCGACGCATCGAATCCCCAGAAAATAAATAATGCAATCATAAAGCCCTTGAGAAATACATCGAATGATGGAATCGCAAACGGGTTAAACCATTCCCACGAGAACGGTTCTGCACTGTCCAGAGCCTCACCCTGCTGAACACGTGCAAACAGTATAACTGCCAGCAAAATCAGAATGCCGTATTGCGCAAAAGTTAAAATCATTGTGGTTTGCGACGACTCGCGGGCACCCAGCGCAGTTAAATACGTCGTGCTGAAAATAAAAACGAGAGCCACGCCCAGGTGAAACCAGACAGGCGTATCACTCATGTTAAAAATAACAGCAACTGAGATAACAGTGATCTGAGTGGCTGCAACACCTGCCAGTATACTGCCCAGTAATAACGCCCATCCGCCAAACCATCCGACTTTTGGACCGATTGCCTTTGTTCCCCAGGTAAAAATTGTACCGGCATCGGGTGCAGCGGCTGTAAGATATTTATACGACAGTGCAACAAAGAACATTGGTATCACAGACAAAACAAATACGACTGGCAGTTGGTAACCGCTGCCGGCGGCGCCATAGCCCAGCGCACCAGCCAACGAATAAGCCGGTGCAGTCGCTGCAAGGCCAATGGTTACCGCTGCCCACCTGGATACTGATCCTTTTTGCAGCCCCTTGGCCTTTAGTCCGTGCATATGTGTTTCTTCGTGCATTTCTACCTCGTCGTGTTGAAGACCTACCATCCAAGCTCTTAAAATTGATACAGTGTTTTTGGCACAACCGCGAACTGCTCAAGATTTCAAGATGGGCACATTCTACCGATTCTCGTCGCCTGATAAAAAAAATTTAATCGAGTACTGGCAATCAATTAAACATTAGTTTTCAGCCCCGTTCACAGAAGAAAATAAGTAGCCAGACCCAGAAAACTCATAAAACCAACCACGTCTGTAACAGTCGTTAAAATAACCGCTCCAGAGAGCGCCGGATCAATATGCATGCGCTGCAGAATCAATGGAATGGCAATTCCGGATGCTGCAGCAGCAACCAGATTGATAATGATTGCCGCTGCAATCACCATACTGATTCCGATATTCTGAAACCACAACCAGGCCATCACCGCTATAACCACTGCCCATAACAATCCGTTCAAAATGCCAATGAATATCTCCTTCCGGGCCAGCCAGAATCTATTGCCACTGGTAATCTGATCGAGCGCAAGTCCTCTTATGGTCAATGTCAGTGTCTGACTGCCGGCGATTCCGCCCATACTGGCCACGACTGGCATCAGTACGGCCAGCGCTACAATCTTGTCCAGTGTATCCGTGTATATTCCAATCACCCACGCTGCCAGAAAAGCCGTGATCAGATTGATGCCAAGCCAGACAGTACGACGCTTGGTGCTGCTGATAACCGGCGCAAACAAATCTTCTTCTTCATCCAAACCATCGCGCCCCAGAAGCGTACGGTCTGTTTCGGCACGCAAAATTTCCATGGCATCATCCATCGTGATACGGCCAATCAGCCTATTATTCAGGTCTACAACCGCCGCTGAAACCAGGTGGAATTGTTCAAAAAAAAGTGTTACCGCATGTTCATCATCAGTTGCGAGAATAGCCTGCTGCTTTTCCATCACATCTTTAACGAGTATTTCCCTGTTATGTGTCAGCACTTTGTTGAGCAACAGTTTTCCCTGGTAAAATCCAGCTCGGTCTATCACCATCAATCCATCCGTATAATCGGGCAATTCTTCGTGTAATTGCAGATAACGCAGTACGACTTCAAGGGTGACATCATTTCTGACAGTAATGACATCCTGACTCATCAGACGCCCTGCCGTACCCTCCTCAAATGAAAGATTGGTCTCAAGCCTCTCAAGAATTTCATCGGGTAATTTTTCTTCTATGGACTGACGAACATGTTCCGGAAACTCTTCGAAAATATACGCCAGATCGTTTGCATCCATCTGCTCTACAGCTGCAACCAGTTCATCGGGTTTCATGGTGATGATCAAACTGTTTCTGACCTCATCATGCAGAAATGAGAGCGTTTCAGCTTCCTGCGATTCGGGTACCAGCATCCATAGCTGCATCCGTTTTTTTGGTGGCATGGCTTCAAGTATGTCGGCCAGTTGCCCGGGATGTATTACTTCCAGCAAAGTACGTAATTGTTCATATTCCTGCTCTTGCAGCAATTCAAAAATCTGATCCAATGAGATTTTTGCTGTTTCGCCTGATGGATTATCCTGTTCTATCATTGCGTATATTTCCTCTATTGAGTGAAATTATTCTACTATTACCGATCACACTCTGATCAAACCTGACCTGCAACAATAAACGACGATACAAAGACCCCGTGCACTGAGAATTTGTATTTTTTCTATTACCGGTTCTGGCTGATGCTGCATGCAATCCGATGCAGACTCATACATGTATGGTATGGATATTTAATTAGCAGAACATAGATGTACTATCACACTATTGGTAACAGTAGTGCTGCGGTTAGATTCTGCTAAAAATAATTTTTACTGATGCTATCGTTGATTTTGATGACGCCAAGCTGAAGCTCATCAATAAATGCATGCAGTTTTTCCTGGTTGAATTCCTGAAGTTTGGCCTGCAACAGCTTTTTTTGTAGCCGAGTCAGTATTTGCAGTACTTTTTCCTTGCGCGGCAGATTGTTCAAACAGTTTCCAACCTGGCATAACGCATGATTAAAGGATCGCGGAAAATTTTCCTGCAGCAACAGGAATTTTAATACATCAGTTCGGCGGATACGTTGATGCACGTTGCGGCGATACATCTGGTATGCTGTCAACGACTTGAGCACACTCACCCATTGCAGATTTTCGAACGGCGTCAAATCTTCGGGCATATCCGGCAGCAGAGTGGCGGAGCGCACATCAATAATACGCGTTGTCATATCGGCGCGTTCAAGATTGCGTCCCATACGTAGAAAATCATATCCTTCGTCATGCGTCATGGTTCCGGCCAGCATGCCGCTGACAGTCTGCACGCCCAGAATAACCGAACGCAAATAATCGTATCGGTGTCGTTGTGTGACGACGCTTCGCGCATTAGCCTTGGAATTCAAATGCAGTGTATTGACCTGCTCCCAGGCCTCACGCGGGATAATATCGCGGATTGTCCGGGTATTTTCGCGCGCCATGTTCAACGCGCTGAGAATCGAATCGGGATTACGGGTATCGGACACCATAAAACGAATCACACTGCGTTCATCCGCTTCATCATACAGATTGTAAAAGTAATCGCGCCGACTTGAGATATCCACAATCGGCTCCCAGCCAAGTCGCACGCGTTTAGGCAGATCAAGCAGCAGGTGGGTATTGACATTAATCAGCCGGGCCGTGTTCTCAGCCCGTTCCAGGTAGCGAGCCATCCAGTATATCCGGTTGGCAACACTCGATAGCATCGTCATGTCGCCTCCATGTCTACAATCCATGTATCTTTGCTGCCGCCACCTTGCGAAGAATTCACCACCGTCGATCCTTTACGTAAAGCGACGCGTGTCAGACCGCCGTTGGTCACGTTAACTCTCTCTCCACTTAAAATAAATGGACGTAAATCCAGGTGGCGCGGCTCCACGTGATGGTCGACCAGCGTGGGTGCAGTGGACAATGTCAGCATCGGTTGTGCAACATAATTGCGAGGATCCCGACGGATCAGACGAACAAATTTTTCGCGCTCGCTTTTACTGGCCTGCGGCCCGATCAGCATACCGTAGCCGCCGGATTCGTTCGCGGGCTTCACAACCATAGTATGAATATTCTCAATGACATGTTGCCGCTCAAGTTTATTGATGCATTTATAGGTTGGCACATTGGGCAATATCGCATCCTGGTCAAGGTAATATTTAATAATCTCTGGTACAAACGCGTAGACAACCTTATCATCGGCGACGCCGGCACCAGGCGCGTTGGCCAGCGCGACCTTACCGCATTTCCAGGCACGCATTAGTCCGGGTACGCCGAGCAAGGAATCCGGATTGAACACTTCCGGATCGAGGAATAAATCATCAATACGACGATAAATGACATCTACACGCGTCAGCCCCTCAATTGTGCGCATGTATACAATATCATTTTCCACTGTCAGATCACTGCCTTCGACCAGTTCAGCACCCATCTGCTGCGCCAGGTAAGCATGTTCGAAATAAGCTGAATTAAAGATACCCGGCGTCAATACAACAATCTCCGGTTGATCGCCCGGTCGTGGTGATAAGGCAGCCAATGTATCATAGAGCTGCGATGGATAATCATCAACCGGCAGAATATTATTCTGTTCGAACATTTCGGGAAACAACCGCTTCATTACCAGCCGGTTCTCAAGCATATAGGAAACGCCCGAGGGCACGCGCAAGTTATCCTCAAGCACATAAAAAGTGCCATCCTTGTCCCGCACCAGATCGGACCCGCAAATATGTGCCCAGATACCAAGCGGTGCCTGAACACCGACGCACTCGGGTCTAAAGTTTTTGGAATCCTGAAGTAATTCAGCGGGAAACACGCCATCCTTAACGATACGCTGCTGGTGATACAAATCATCGATGAACAGATTGAGCGCCTGTACACGCTGCTCAAGGCCGGCTTCAACCCGCAACCACTCACGCTTATCTATAATGCGCGGAATCATGTCAAATGGCCAGGCACGATCAATAGACCCTTCTTCTTCATTATAAACAGTAAATGTAATACCCATTACATGAATAGCAGACTCAGCCGCGACTTTATACTCTTCGATTTCGTTATCTTTGAGCGAACGCAGATAACTACACAACGCCTGAGCAGCTGGGCGCGGGCGACCGGTTGCACGAAGCAGCTCGTCATACAGATTTTTTACTTTATAACTTCCCCAGCGAATTGCCATAGTAATTATTCGTTTCGTAAATATCGGAAAAAATCAGCGCTTCATTCTCATGCGTGATTTCAAAAATCACCATAAATCACTATAATAATTTCGATTTTAACATGCGGCATCGTTACTTTGACAACCGGGCCTTTGATCCGCATTTATTTTACGACTCATTATTTTATGACTTATTGTCTGGCAATCAGCGTTAATAAAGGTCTTATTTTTGCTTCCGATTCAAGAACCAATGCTGGTGTTGATTATGTAACGACATACAGCAAAATGCATTCTTTTGTCTGGCCCGGCGAACGCGTCTGTGTATTGCTGACCGCCGGGAATCTTGCCACATCCCAGGCAGTCGTAAACAACATCAAAACCGGACTCGCTGCACAGGGCTCCGGCATGAATCTGCGCAAAGGGAAGTACCTGCATGAAGTCGCGCACTACGTGGGACAGCTCAGCCAGGCGGAACAACGCGAGCATGCAGATGCGCTGCAAAAAAGCGGCAACAGCAGCGCGGAGGCCAGTTTCATTCTTGGCGGACAAATTGCCGGGCTGGCGCCGGAAATTTATTTGATCTATCCGCAAGGGAACTACATCAGTGCCTCACCGGAAACACCCTTTTTGCAAATCGGTGAAAATAAATATGGAAAGCCCATTCTGGACCGGATTATCACACCGGCCACATCCCTTGAAGACGCCGCACGGTGCGCGCTGGTTTCACTGGAATCGACGATACGCAGCAATATATCAGTTGGACCGCCTCTGGAACTGGCTATCCATACAATCAACGAACTTCACGAGCCAGTCCGTATGAAACTGACGCTGAACTCTCCGATGTACAAATCTCTCCAGAAGCAATGGAACGAAGGTTTGCGCGATGCTTTCAGCCGGTTACCACGTTTTGACTGGGAGTAGGCGCCGGAAATGAACGCAGGCCCGCATTCAGTACAATGTCATGTATAAACCGCAGCTTTGCAAGTGTAACATCAGTGATTACAAAAGGATAAGCATCATCCATACCCATACTGCGATTTAACGCATTCATAGCAACAGACAGCCGGCACCAGTCATCCAGTAGCGAATCAAACACGGCAGTTGCAAAGGGATTATCGCCCATATGAGCACCGACACCGGGTTGTGAAATATCACTGCCCTGAATTTTGAAACCGTAATCATGTGCAGTTTCGACAGTATCCAACATATGCAGGTAGTGCGCCCAGGTTTCAGCCCAGTCTTCCCATGGGTGTACACTGGCATAGGCACTGATCCAATTCTGCTGCCATGAGGGGGGCGGCCCATACTGATAATAATCGGCTAATGCCTGTTGATAATTTTTCCGCTCATCGCCAAACAATGCGCGAAAATCCGTTATTTTATCCGTATTCTCAATCAGGTATACCCAGTAATAATGACCCGATTCATGCCGGAAATGGCCCAGCAGGGTGCGGTAACGCTCATTCATCTTGTCACGCATTTCAATACGCGCACTGTGGTCCGCCTCGCGCAGATTGATGGTGATTTTTCCCGAATAATGACCGGTGACGACATTCTGATTGGCAGTTACAGCAGTATTAAACTCCCCATACTCGTTTATATCCTGCAAAAATTCAAAACAGAGTCCGCTGTCCGGATCCTGTTCACGGTCGATGACAGGCAGGTTCAGATTATATAAAGTGTAAAGCAATCTGCGTTTGGCCTGCTCTACACGGAACCACAACGCCACATTCTTCGCCTCGGTGAGGTTCGGGATGAGATGATTCAGACGACAGGAGACACATAATGAATGTGCATCTTGCTCCGGAACCATCCAGTTGCATACATTGTAATCAACACTGTTTTTGCATTGTCGATAAGGCTGATGATTTGATACGGCCAGCCAGGTATCTTTATCTAAAGGTTCCAAAGCGCTTAATGTCCGTTGATCGGGCAAATAACCAACCATTCGGCCACATGCCAGGCATTGGCTGTTCTCAAAATAGAGATTGTTCCCGCATGCGCACCGAAAAGTTTTCAAAGCATCACCCTAAGATATCGATACAAATTAGATCAGTATAATGTAAAAAGAAGGCCACAGTATCTATTACTCTTTAATTTGGTATCGCCGGGTTCAGTGAACTTGTCAGTGTTCATGGCAAGACGTGTCTTGCAGGAAATAGTCGTTCTATTACCAAAAGACGCAACGCAGTCCATGCTAAAAATAGAATTTAAAACGATAGATACAGATCGTATTCCGACTCATCGTATAAATATGATAATGAAGCACTGGAATCAGCATATTGAACGGCATTGTTGATACTTTGTTTCAGCGTCAGTGCATAATACCAGGCCATCTCATTCGCTGCGCACAGTTCCGGTTAACTTGTATCGGTCGAATAAGGAAGTATCAGGGAAAAACTCGTCGGATTTTTTCGCTGAATAATCAATTCCGCCGATATTTGCTCGCTTAATAACTGTACCAATTGCAGGCCGAGTGTCGAAGCTTGGTCAATATCAAACTCTTCCGGTATGCCAACACCATCATCCGCAACTCGTAGTTGCAGTCTGCATGAATCCAGATACTTCAGGCTTACATCAATGTTTCCGGATTCACGTCCAGGAAAAGCGTATTTCATTGCATTAGAACAAAGCTCATTGATGATCAGTCCGAGCGGTATGCTGACGTCAATCGATAGATAAACCGGATCGGTATTAACATTCACCTGAAATTTAGCGGTATCCAAAGCATATGAATATGACAGCGTATTCATGAGTGAAACGATGACACTGGCAAAATCCACTCGTGAAAAATCCGAAGACTCATAGAGTATCTGATGAATGAGGGCCATGGATTTTACCCTGTTTTGACTTTCTCGCAACACGGATATCACCGAATTATCAATAACCATGTCTGACTGCATTCCAAGCAAGCTGTCGATAATTTGCAGGTTGTTTTTCACCCTGTGATGAATTTCTGCCAGCAGCAAATCCTTTTCTTTCAATGCTGCTTTTAATTGTTGCTCCTGATGCTTCCTCTCTGTGATATCAATTACCGATGCCAGCACCATAATTCCACGCAGCGACTTGATTGGATTCAACCCTACTTCGACCGGAAACTCTCTGCCATTTTTATGCAAGCCAAAGAGATCTCTTCCATGACCCATAGCACGCGTAGTTGGCTGCTCCATGAATTTTGTTCTTAATTGAGGATGAATCGAACGGTGTGGTTCCGGTATCAGGATTTCTATCGACTGACCGATCAGTTCCTCACGGCAATAACCAAATAACGATTCAGTTGCGGAATTTACCATAACAATTATGCCGGTCTGATTGGTCATGATCATACCATTGGGTGAAGCTTCCACAGCCAGATGTATCATTTCTTCAGCCTGTTTTCGATCAGTCAGATCGACAATGGCTGCCAGCACCAGAACACCCTGTTCAGTTTTAACCGGATTCAACCCCACTTCAACGGGAAATTCCCTTCCATCTTTACGCAAACCGTATAGATCAGATCCATGACCCATTGGGCGCGATTTCAATTCTTTGATATAGACTTCGCGATATTCAGGATGATGTTGGCGGAAGCGTTGAGGTATCAGCTTTTCGATCGGATGACCGATTAATTCCTCTCTCGAATAGCCAAACAGTTTCTCCGTTGCCGAATTCACCATGATGATATGACCCTCTTGATTCGTCATTACCATACCGTTTGGAGAAGCTTCCACTGCCAGACGCATCATATCTGCAGTATTATTGGCATCACTGAATCGAGTCACCGCTGACATAACATCCCCTTGCATACCGATCATCTCAATAAAAAACTGCATACATGAAACTTATTACAGTCCGCTTTAATGATAATTCGCTTGACTTTTTATCAATTCGGTAATTTTGCCCGGCAGAACCGGCTTACTGAACAAAAATCCCTGGAATTCGTCACATCCATGCGCATCCAGAAAATCTACTTGTTCCGGGAACTCGATACCTTCCGCAACGACTTTTAGATTCAGTTCCTTGCCAAGCGCCAGGATCGCCGAAGCTATTGCGCAATCATTTTTATCATGGGGGATATCCTTTATAAAGCTGCGATCAATTTTCAGTTTATGAATTGGCAGATTTTTCAGTGAGCTCATGCAGGAATAACCGGTTCCAAAATCGTCAATCGAAATTGATATCCCCGATTTTTCGAGTTCCCTCAGATGCGCATTATCAACCAAATCATCCTGCAGGCAGGATTCTGTTATTTCTAACTCCAGTGAGTGCGCCGGCAACCCATATTGATGCAATAATTGATCAATTAATTTTGTTAGCCTGGCGTCTGAGAACTGGCGTATCGACATATTGACAGCAATACCCAAATCAGAAAGTCCTTCCGACCGCCATACATTGAGCTGGCGACATGCCTCGGCCAATACCCAGTTTCCAATTTCTACCATCAACTTGCTGGATTCTGCAACGGGAATAATCTCTGACGGAAACAATAATCCCTTCTCAGGATGCTGCCAGCGAATTAATGCCTCAACACTTGTAACTTTTCGGTCAGATGAAGAGAATTGCGGTTGATAATGAAGAATAAATTCATTTCTCTCAAGAGCCTGGTACAACTCACGCTCACGCATCAAAAAATGACTTGCCTTTTGGGTAAGGCAGGGGTGATAGTATGCATACATGTTCCGGCCACTGCTTTTGGCCTGATACATAGCAGTATCGGCCATTTGCACGAGTGCATCGTGGTGGTCGGAATGTTCCGGATAAACGCTGATACCGATGCTGCAGGACGGTATGATTTCCATGCCCTCAACAATCACCGGCGCAGAAAGACAATCCAGAATTTTTTCGGCGATCCTGGTCA
Organism: Nitrosomonas marina; assembly: GCF_900111605.1. Taxonomy (GTDB): domain Bacteria; phylum Pseudomonadota; class Gammaproteobacteria; order Burkholderiales; family Nitrosomonadaceae; genus Nitrosomonas; species Nitrosomonas marina_A. Next base: position 11,113 of record NZ_FOIA01000020.1, read on the forward strand.
GCGCGTCCTTAGAATCAACATCTGCCGCAATCACAATGAATTCATCGCCGCCAAGCCGCCCAAGCGTATCGCTTTTTCGCAACTCTGACTGTATTTTTTGTGAGATAAGACGCAACATATTATCACCGGCCTTGTGTCCGAGTGTATCGTTGATGCGTTTGAAATTATCGAGATCAATAAACAGGACCCCCAGTATCAACGATTCCCGCTTTGCCTTTTCAAGCGCGAACTTTAGCCGATCCATCACCAGCATGCGGTTAGGTAAATTGGTCAGGCAGTCATAGAAAGCAATTCGAGCTAACTGCTCCTGTGTTTTCCGTACGGTCGTGATATCCGATATCATTACAACCGATTGGTCGTCATCATCATTCTTAACAGGTATCCGGCCGATATTTATCCAGATATACATTGCTTCTTTATTTTTTTTATATGTCTTGATTTCACCCTGCCAGTGGCCGCTTTCTTCAACGTATCGCCATAAACGGTTATAAGCACTTTCACCCAGAAAGCGCTCTGTAAGAAATGTCAATTCCTTGTCGAGAATATCGTTTTCCTCGAACTCGGTAATTGTATAAAAAGCCTTATTGGCACAATGGAATTTTCTGTTCTTCAATAATATAATTCCCTCCGTCGCACATTCGAAAACGGTCGCTGCCTGTGCCAGGCGGTTTTGTACATGCCGGATTTCAGTCGTTTCCTGTAGAACCCCGATTACCTGATATTTATACGGCTTTGTACTTATAAATGATTTTCCGTATAATTTGTACCAATATTCTTTTCCTGAATCCGAATTTACTCGAAATTCTATTTCCTCAGCAGCCCCTTTATTAAGCCGCAGTTTCTGAATAAAGTCCGACACTTTATTTTTATCACGTTTATCGATTGAAAGATCGAATTTTTTCCAGTCAGATATTGGCTCAAGATTGCCATTCTGGCTTTTACTCAAAAATATTTCATTTTTTTCTTCTGTCGCTTCCCATGTTCCCAGGCGGGCTGCTTCGAGCGCCAATCGAAAATGTTCTTCACTCTTGGCAATTCTTGTATCGTTCTCAAAGCGCTCCATGCTGACTTGGATCATGACGTGCAATTCACGGTCGGAAAACGGTTTTAACAAATATCCATAAGGCATGGTGGCTCTCGCTCTGCTCAGCGTTTTTTCTTCAGAATAAGCCGTCAGATAAATTACAGGAATACTGTGTTTTTCCTGCAGCCTGGCAGCCACTTCAACGCCATCCATTTCCCCCTGAATATGGATATCCATGAGTACCACACTCGGCAACTCCTGACTGATCAAGGCAAAAGCCTTGTCCCCACTTGCCGCAGTACCTATTACATCGTATCCCAGTTTGGTCAAACGTCTTTTCAAATCGAGTGCAACAATTTGCTCATCTTCCACGATTAAAATCTTAATGTGTCTGTCCATACAATTTCCTGACAAATTAGAGCTGGCCGTTATGATATCGTTAAAGAGTCGTTCAAAAGGATGGTCAGCCGGGAGTCATCAGAGTTCAGCCAACCAATAATTACATAAATAAAACGGGATCAGGCAAATCAAAATATTCACTCTATTCACATACAATTATGAAGATCCCACCGCACCCAATTGATGGATTCTACTTTGAGTAACGCTGTATATCAATTATTAAGCGATAATATCAACCTGATAGAAAAAATGTTTAACTGACTGATTTTTCTTTTTATCCAAAAAGTGATTCAAGCTGAGAAGGATCGATATTCAACTATATTTTCCCTGCTGCCGGTAATCCAGCAGCATTCTAACCAGTCTTTATTATTGAACCGAATATGCAATGAATGCTTCTGGTAAGTGAAGAATGTATCTATCCCCTGCGGCATAGCAATCAACAGCCGCTGGATATTGAATGAGCCCTGCATTTACGGAATTACAGAATTGAGCACATGAGACACTCAGGCCCATGATTTATATCTTTTAAATCATCTCATTCACACCTATAGAATGTCGAATCCAACCAACCTTCAAGTTCATACTGCGAATATCATGTGCAGCTAAATAAGTCTTTCAGTTTTCCGTTGATACAAACACAATCATTATTTAATTAATTTCTCTGAATTAATGAGCCTATCAATCAACACCAATATTGGTGCATTAAACAGTACGCGCCATTTATCGATGACAGAAACGCATCTGAACCGTGCGTTGGAACGGCTGTCATCGGGATTGCGTATCAATAGTGCTCGCGATGATGCTGCCGGTCTGGCGATATCTGAACGCATGACTTCCCAGATACGCGGTCTGAACCAGGCAACGCGAAACGCCAACGATGGTATTTCCATGTTGCAGACTGCAGATGGCGCGCTGGGCTCGATATCAGACTCATTACAACGTGTTCGCGAACTTTCTATTCAGGCAGCAAACGCCACCAACAGCCTCAGTGACAAAAAAGCCTTGCAGGAAGAAGCCAACCAGTTGATTCAGGAAATAGAAAGAGTTTCATCAACAACTGCATTTAACAGCGAAAAAGTGTTTGACTACACGGGAGGCAGCGTTCTGGGTGATTCCAATCAGCTCGCCGTAGTGTACGGTTTGCAAAATGGCTGGCTGGAGCAGGCAGAAAGTTTAATTCAGCAATATTACGGAATCACAGCCGATGGCGCTGACATTGAAATCGAATTGACAACGTTTACAGACGGAGCCGGTGGTGTAGCTGCACAAGTGGCAGGTATGATACCCGGCAGTTTTACCGGAAAAGCAACCGACGTCAAACTGCAAATCGACATGAGCGACTTTACGCCGCCCAATTTACCTAATGGAGGCACCGCACCATTCTACAATGACAGAATCATAGCGCATGAAATGGTCCACGCGGTTATGTACCGCAGTATGAACATCGCCTCAATGTTCGACCCGGCGGTAGATCAAATATGGTTTCTTGAAGGTGCTGCCGAATTTATTCATGGCGCTGACGAACGACTGCAATCATCGATAAATAGTATCGGGATTGGTGGTGTCATGGCACTGGCTGGTAATTTTGGATCTGCAGGCGGCGCATGGGGTGGCAGTTCAGATGAATATTCAGCCGGATATGCAGCTGTCGGTTATATGCACCAGCAGATCAAAGCAAATGGGGGTTCAGGCATAAAAGATGTCATGACCCATCTGAATCAAAATCAAAACGCAACGCTGAATGACGCCATCAATGCCGCTTCTGGTGGATTATGGGCCAGCGCCGATGCATTTAATGCGGATTTCGTAGCCAATGGAGCCGCTTATATTGCCGGTTTAAATCTGAGCGATGAAGATACCGGCGCAATAGGTGGTGCTAACGTGGACGGCGGCGCCATCAGGACAGCGGAGAGCGTCATACAAAACAGCAGTTCCAGAGGTGGAACGAATCCATTGAGCGGATTCAATGAAGTATGGGAAAATATTGCGCTCTATGTACCGGGTAATGAAAAAACCTTACAGGTGGGTGCCAATAAAAATGAAACACTCGAGGTATCATTTGGTGCAGTCAATGCCGCGGCAATGAGTATCAGCGATATTGATCTTGTCAACAATGCCGGCTTTGCCACTTTTAAAATGGATCTCGCATTGGATCACATCAATAAAGAAAGAGCCAGAATAGGCGCACAACTCAATCGTCTGGAATCAACTATTACCAATAACCAGATCAGTTCGGAATCCTTGACAGCGAGTCGGTCTCGCATTCAGGACACTGATTTTGCGATAGAAACTGCCACGATGACGAAAACACAAATCATGCAGCAGGCAGCCACGGCCATCCTCGCACAGGCAAATTCGAGCCCCGAAATGATGCTTGCTCTACTCAGGTAACATCAATTCAAAGAAATCAAACAAAATCGAAACCATCCAGCAAAGTTACGTTGCCACGTTATATCGCCTGACCCTACAACATTCCGTCAGGTCACTCAATCAATTCCTTCGTGACATTTCAACTTGTTTAGCGCATATTCCAAACCTGATCACGCATATGCTTACTTTCAATATCTAATCTTTTGAGTGCTCTGCGATATAAGCTTTTATCGCTTCCACGTCCACGTCTTTGATTACATATCGCTGCGGCAGGTTTTCCAGGTTTTCATAACCCGCAGGCCGCGGTGGTTCCTGTCCAATGGCTTCTTGTATGCTTTCAGAAAATTTGGCGGGCTGGGCGGTTTCCATGCAGATAAGCGGCACATCCTGCTCACGTAATGCCTGACCAACCCTTAATCCATCTGCGGTATGTGTATCTACAAGCACTTGATATTTATCGTAAATCTCTCGTATTGTAGCGATGCGGGCCGCATGATTGCTGTTTCCGGAAACAAAACCGAAATCCTTGATTTTTCTAAACAATGACAAATTAGACAAATCAAAAGCCTGTCCCCTGTCAACAGCAGACCATAGCTCGGTAACTTTTTCTGCGTCCCTGCCGGTCAGATCATAAACGAAACGTTCAAAATTGGAAGCTTTAGAAATGTCCATTGACGGACTGCTGGTATGTTTTGTTTCACGTGTTGTACGCGGTCGGTAAACACCTGTTTTAAAAAATTCATCCAGCACATCATTCTCATTTGTCGCCAGAATCAGCTGCCGGATTGGCAATCCCATCATGCGCGCGACATGGCCCGCACAAATATTACCGAAGTTGCCGGAGGGAACTGCAAACGACACTTCTTCTTCATTAGACTGTGTCGCTGCAAAATAACCCTTGAAGTAATACACAATCTGCGCCATGACGCGCGCCCAGTTAATCGAATTTACCGTACCAATCCGTTGAGCCTGTTTAAATGCATGATCGTTACTCACCGCCTTGACAATATCCTGGCAATCATCAAAAACACCACGAATGGCGATGTTGAAAATATTTTCTTCCTGCAGTGAAAACATCTGAGCAGTCTGAAAACGGCTCATTTTCCCATGCGGGGATAACATAAAAACACGAATACCCTGTTTCCCACGCATTGCGTATTCTGCACTTGAACCGGTATCGCCCGATGTCGCACCCAGAATATTGAGCGTCTCACCGCTCTTACCAAGCGTATATTCAAACAAATTGCCAAGCAATTGCATGGCGATATCCTTGAATGCCAATGTAGGTCCATTTGACAGCGCCAGGATATGAAAACCGGGTTCCAGCGTCTTGAGTGGTGTAATATCGTCACTACCAAAGATCTCTTCCGTATAGGTACGGGCGATTATCTCCTGCAGATCATCTGCGGGAATATCATCGGCAAAGCGTGACAGAACCTCAAATGCCAGCGACTGATAATTCATGCCGCGCCAGGTTTTCAATTCATCAGCATCTATTTTTGGGTAGGCTTCCGGAATCGCAAGCCCGCCATCTGGTGACAGACCGCTGAGTAAAATTTCTGAAAAAGATTTTGGCGGCATACCACCACGTGTTGAAATATAGCGCATCTCGAATTAATTCAAAATTTTAAAACACTGCAATTACGATACGTTAGCAATCGGCAATCGCAGATTGGATATATATCTAATCAGTCATTTAATTCTTCAATACGAATACGCGTCACTTTTCCCATCACCACGGGTAAGGCTTCTATTGACTGAATTGCTGTATTGGTGTTCTTTTCTGTAGTTCTGTGGGTCAGCAAAATAATATTTACCAGTTTGCCTTCATCAACACTTTCCTTCTGAATAAAAGCGCTGATGGATATATCGCATTCCGCCAGTAAGCGGGTGATTTCAGCCAGAACACCGGGTTTATCGATGACCTGTAATCTCAGATAGCAGGCTGACTCAACTGCATCCATTGGCAACACAGGTGTGTCTGACAGCAAATCCGGTTGAAACGAAAGTGTCGGCACACGGTGCATCGGATCAGCCGTCTGCATCCGTGTGACATCAATCAAGTCCGCAATCACTGAACTGGCTGTCGGCTCAGCACCAGCGCCCGCACCGTAATACAATGTTGCTCCAACGGCATCCCCCTTGACGACAACGGCATTCATGACGCCTTCTACATTGGCCATCAAACGGCTTGTCGGCACCAGCGCCGGATGAACGCGTAGCTCAATACCCTGTTCAACACGCCGTGTGATACCCAGTAGTTTAATACGGTAACCCAGTTCCTCGGCGTAGCTGATGTCTTCCTGTGTCAGCTTGGTAATTCCTTCTATGTAAACCTTATCAAACTGTACTGGAATACCAAAGGCAATCGCAGACATAATGGTAATTTTATGCGCAGCATCAATACCTTCAATATCATAGGTTGGATCAGCTTCAGCATAACCCAGCTTTTGCGCTTGCTCCAGCACCGGCGCAAACGGCAGTGATTTTGCGCGCATCTCGGACAAAATAAAATTTGCAGTTCCATTGATAATTCCTGCAATCCATTCAATCCGGTTGGCTGTCAGACTTTCACGTAACGCCTTGATAATTGGAATGCCACCAGCTACAGCGGCCTCAAACGCAACCATGACGCCTTTTTCGCGTGCTGCAGCAAAAATTTCAGTACCATGATTGGCCAGTAACGCTTTATTAGCGGTAACCACATGTTTACCTTGCCCAATTGCCGCGAGTATCAGGTCTTTGGCTATGGTTGTTCCCCCGATCAATTCGACGATGATATCAATTTCTGGATTGTTTACAACATCCTGCGCATTATCAGTAACCGTCTCCCCCCCTTCGGCAATGCTACGAGCCCGATCCAGGTCCTTGTCTGCAATCATGGTCACTACGATACCCCGGCCTGCACGACGCGCAATTTCTTCCTGATTACGTTTTAACACGGTGTACGTGCCACCTCCCACGGTTCCAACACCAAGTATGCCAACTCTTATCGGTTTCATCATTTCAGTACTAAAACAATCCTATTGAATTAAAAATTAAGTCCCATGCATGAATATTCAGAAAAAATGCATGGCTTGCATCAGGTTGCATGCCGCTTACGATAGCGATGCAGAAAATGGGCAATACGACTGATGGCTTCTTTCAAATCATCTATATTTGGTAGGAAAACCACGCGAAAATGATCAGGGTTCATCCAGTTGAACCCACTGCCCTGCACAACCAATACTTTTTCCTCTAGTAATAAGTCGAGTATCAATTGCTGATCATCCATAACCGGATAAATTTTGGGATCCAGTTTTGGAAACAGATACATTGCTGCTTGAGGCTTATAGCAACTGACTCCCGGAATATCGGTAAGCAACTCCCAGGCGACATCGCGCTGACGTTTCAGGCGACCGGTTGGCAGTGTCAGATCGTAAATACTTTGATAACCGCCGAGCGCAGTTTGTATGCCGAACTGTGACGGCACGTTCGCACACAACCGCATGGATGCCAACATATTCAGGCCGGCAATATAATCCTCGGCGTGATTTTTTTCTCCCGAGACAATCGCCCACCCGGAACGAAATCCGGCTGCACGATAATTCTTTGACAGACCATTAAAAGTGATAAACAGAATGTCATCAGCCAGTGATGCTATAGAAGTATGCGTCGCGTCGTCATAAAGGATCTTGTCATATATCTCGTCTGAGTAAATGATCAGCTGATGCTGGCGCGCAATTTCTATCAGTTCGAGCAAGAGCGCCTTGGGATAAAGTGCACCCGTCGGGTTATTGGGGTTTATAATGACAAGAGCGCGTGTACGATCATTGATTTTAGATCGAATATCATCCAAGTCCGGCAACCAGCCGGCTTCTTCATCACAGACGTAATGTCTTGCGACACCTCCGGAGAGCACGACTGCAGCCGTCCACAATGGATAGTCGGGCATTGGAATCAGCACTTCGTCGCCATTATTCAACAGCGCCTGCATTGCCAGCACCACCAGTTCTGAAACGCCGTTGCCAATGAAAATGTCGTCCATCTGGACGTTGGGAATTTTTTTCTCCTGAGAATAATGCATGATCGCTTTGCGCGCTGCAAATAAACCCTTGGAATCGCAATACCCGGAAGCTGCCGACAGATTATGAATTACATCCTGCAGGATTTCTTCGGGCACTTCAAAACCAAACGTGGCCGGATTGCCAATGTTAAGTTTGATAATATGATGGCCGTCCTCTTCCATTCGTCGAGCACGTTCTAGTACAGGACCACGAATGTCATAGCAGACATTGGCTAATTTGCTGGATTTTGTTATTGATCGCATGTTCACAAAATTAATCGTCTGTTGACCTGATTCTTGCTACTAACTCTATCGAGCTATTACCCGGTTTTGATATGCAACAATTACCCGTCATCGGAATTAAGATAACTGTTCATTATATTACGTATTGAATGCCAGACAAAATCAGTATGCAGTGTTTAAGGGTATTTTTACAAAACTGCGCTAATCAATACGATCAACGCTTATCTTCGACATTTTTTTGAATGCGGCGCACGATTTCTGTTGATGAAATGCCTGGTGTATAGTCAAGTTCCCTAATCATGGTTTTAGGCAACAAAGCGCATTGACGGTATTTGTCTGCACGCTCCCGCTCATCGGCACAGGCAAATGTATAAATATCGAAACCATGTTGCTGCATAAATTCGAGTGTCGCATTTACCGGGCTTTCTGTGATTACGGTATCAACATATCTACACGCGGCAACAGCAGCCGCCCGTTCCGTCTGCGTCATTACCGGTAATTTGCCCTTGTTCTCCAACACACGCTGATCCGAAACGACGCATACTGTCAAATGTGTACCCAGCGATTTTGCGGCCCGTAAAAAATTAATATGGCCTTCATGAAACAGATCAGCCACCATACGCGTATAAACTCTTCGCTGCGGCCTGTTCTGGGGCCAATGCGGTAATACCTGACCGGTTCGCGTTATTATGCGTTCAAGCCACTGCCTTGCACGCAGAACCTGCACATCGTCCGGATCTTTGATGGCAATCTGGTATGCATAACTCCATGCCTTGATCAAATCACCCGACAACCAGCTTTTGACCAGACGATGATAGCCATAACAACGCACCAGTAACGTGAATTTCTTTAGATTGAGAGATGAAATCACCGTATCCCAGAGCGGATTCGGCGTACGCCAGTCACCGTAAAACGATGTCAATATTTTTTCCGGTTGCTCGGGATACCAGGTATTTCCATAAGATGTAGTGCGTTGTGTCAGATCAAAATACGGAAAAACCGTAACTCGCTGATAGTTTTCTGAATAATCCGGCAGCTTAAAACCGCCAACAATCTGTTGACCGTTACATTTCTCCAGACCGCAAACATCCAGGGTGATACCGGATTCCTGATGTATAAAGTCGCGATAATTCTGGTATCCGATACGCAGCGGCACTGCGGACCAGCCATGTTTTTCCAGCACTGTACAACATTGCTCAAACAATGGCAGCCAAACGGCAATATCGATATCCTTGTCATAATCCAGCAGCCTGCCTTCCCGTTCCAGCCCCAGCAGGGTTCCGGCATATGGAAATGCAGGAATCCCTTCCCCGGCAAGCATGGCGCAAGTCGACCATAACAACTGCTCGGCGTGTCCCGATGCGAAAATACTTTCACCTGAAGCCCGTGGTTTCTTTTTTTTCTTCGGTGCCGGCGCTTTCCCCGAACGCGCCAACTCTGACAGCTGATCCAGCGCCTTGCCAAAATATTCCAGTGATCGCTGTAAATCCAGCGTATAGAAATAAGATGTACCTAACAAGTGCGCCCAATACGCTTTCTCAGCCTCACTTCCGGCTGCTAAAAAAAGCTGCTCGGCATATACCGGAACTTCCTGCGCACGGTCTGAACGTATCGCCCATGCACACCACAGCCGTGCCACATCAGCATGCAAAGGCAGTTTCCTTTTCAACATATTTAGCAAATCACCCGCTTCTTCAAGACGACCCGCTTCAATGTTCTGTTTTGACTGCAGCAAGGCATCACTGTCGATTTTATTCAATGTAATTTTTTTCATTACTCTGATTGATACACTTGAAATATAGCTATAATTTGATAATATTGAGAATCAATCTTATTATTATTTGTTTTATTATAAAAGATCTACAATTCAGCGGATATAGACAGATCTGCAATTACATAATTGTAAACAATATTTATTCTTTTGGAGGAAAGGAGGCACGTATGGCAGTGGATATTATTAATCGCCCGAATATCGGTTCTTCGGGTTTAATTGAGATAATTGACGGTTTTGAATTTGAAGGATTCGGTTCCGGCGGTTTTGGTGATGATGATTTTCTCTATATTGGTGATGCACTGGATAATTTCATTCAGGCCGGCCCTGGAAACGACGAACTTGAAGGCAACGACGGCAATGATGAATTACTTGGCGGTGACGGCAACGATATAATTGACGGTGATTCCGGCAACGACACCCTGGATGGTCAGGGTGGAACCGACAAATTATTTGGCGGTCTCGGTGATGATATTCTTCTGGCGGGCGGCTCGGGAGATAACCCTCAACTTAACCGCGACCAGTTACAGGGAGATCCTCGCAATCTGGATGGAAGTGTCATCGGCGGTGAGCCAGGTAATGATATCTTTGGTTTTTATGACCTGGGATTTTATCGCGTCAATGATTTTGTTCCAGGCGAAGACCTGTTATTTTTCGATGCAGAGAAAACCGGAATTGACAATATTGGCACGCTGGTTGGGCTCATCAGTGATATTGATCAAAGGGATGATGGTGTGACCGTTCATTTTGGTTCAAATGCTGCATGGATTGATCTCGTCGGCGTCAATATCAACGATATTACTGCAGACATGGTTATCTTTGGTTTGTAATCTCAATACCACAGACACAAATACTATCAGCGCTCCAGGTACTGTTTGGACGCCTGATAGTATACAGATAATATGCCGTTGTTATATTATCAGGTGACAGCATTGCTCTTCGCACACAACTCAACCGGAATCTGTCGCAACAGTTCCCGACACGCCTGAAAAATACCCATTTCGGTGATTACATAATGCATTGCGATATCGTGGAGCTGAGGATGAACGTTCTCCAGTCGCTGCATTTCAAATGCGACACCAATGGTGATTGGACACACTGAAAACGTTGCCAGCGTACGGTCAAAATAGCCACTACCGTACCCTAATCGATAGCCTTTTTGATCAAACCCGACCATTGGAACAATCAGCACATCCGGCTGGATACACCGCGTTTCATGTGGCACAGGTATATCGTAGGCGCCCACGCGCATCGGCGCATCCGGCCACCATTCCCGAAAATGCATCGGTTTGTTTTTTTCAACGACTTCCGGCAGGGCAAGCACCGCGCCCGACGCCATAAAATCACGTGCTGGCGGACGTGGATCGTATTCACCACGAAATGGCCAGTACAGGCCGATTTTTTTTCCTCGCAAGTTCGGAAATCCTTGCTGCAACAAATCAGAAATCGCCGCACTCCACTTTTGGCATTGTGCCGAAGGGATGGCCATGCGCTCTGCGATGATGCGTTCACGCTCGCGTTTTCGCCAGGCTTTCCAGTCTTTCATGGCATTCGTTTGATTATTTTGATTCTCAATGAACACATCATTGATATCGATTGCGAAAGTTGTGAAATGTCAATCATGAGACAAAATACTGCTGAATAATTTTTTTAACGGGCACCGGAATCCCCAGCATCAACGCATCTTCCGGACTTTTCCAGACAAATGCGGCTGAAGCTTCATTATTTGCGACCACATCCTGAAGACATGGTCGTATCAATAATCTGAAGTGGGTAAAGGTATGCCGTAATTGCGGCAACGCAAACGAACGCGATTTCTTCTTCAGTTTCAGTGTGCTCTGATTCAGTTCAACTTCCGGGAAGCACCATAATCCTCCCCAGATCCCCTCGTCAGGCCTTTTTTCCAGCAACAGCTTATTTTCGTGTCGGTAAATCATAAAAACGGTCTCCTTTTCCGGTAATTTGTTCCTGGGTTTTGATACCGGCAATAGCGCAACTCGGTCCTGTATATAGGCGACACATCGTGTTCGTAGTGGACACTGGCCACATAGCGGCCTGTTACGAACGCAGACCGTAGCTCCCAGATCCATAAGTGCCTGGGTATAAACCTTCAACTCGTCAGGATTTCCATGCTGTGGTAGCGATTCTTCTGCCAGTCGCCACATTTTTGTCAGCGTTTCGGATTGCCCTGAATAACGATCGATACCAAAAAAGCGCGCAAAAATCCTTTTTACATTTCCATCAAGGATTGCATCTCGTTGCCCAAAGGCAAATACTGCAATAGCCGCCGCGGTGGAACGACCAATACCAGGCAGTTGTTGCAACGCTTCACGGGATTGCGGAAATATGCCATGAAATTCGTGCACAATCATACGTGCAGTTCGATGCAGGTTTCGCGCACGAGAGTAATATCCTAATCCGCTCCAGCTAGCCAGCACATCATCAATCGAAGCCTGCGCCAGACTTCCGATATCAGGAAATTTACTGATAAAACGTTGAAAGTATGGAATAACGGTACCAACCTGTGTCTGTTGCAGCATAACTTCAGACAACCATACGGCATAAGGATCGTATTTTTGCTGCCAAGGCAGGTCATGACGACCGCTTGTTTTCTGCCATGGTATCAACTGGTCGGCGATAAAACGCATTGCTTTACTCATTTAATGCCTGAAATTATTCAAATCAAACAAGTTTTGATCATCGGGCGTCACGACAAAATGCAAGCCAGAAAACCGAACACCGCCCGCCGTAAGCAATCCAATCGTGATTTCACCGTTTAGCTCCAAGTCACTCAGGAACGAAAAATCCGGCAGGCCATTTGAATCGACATCTTTTTGCGGTGTGTTAAATTTATCTGTGGCAACCAGCGCATCAAGATCCAGCGCATCAAGCTCAATATCAACTGTTGCCACCGGATTGGTAAAATTCTGTATCGACGAGGTAACGTTAAACCTGCTGTCAGCCAGTATACCTTGCAATTCAGCTTGTACGTGTTCTGCAGATATATCAAGTTTCAGGTTGCCGCCGAATCGACCACGAACTGGACCGCGTAACAGTTCCGGATGGAAATCTGTAAATTCTGATTCGATATCGGTAAATAACCACTGTTTGCCGCCCTTACCGACAGTTAGCGTTGTACCCAGAACCAGCTGCATAATCTGCAAGCCATGTTGCACCGTCATCTCCGTATCCAGATGTACATTTGCCAGCGCTTCGTCCGCCTGCTCAAATTGATCGATCTCGAGTATTGAAAAACGAACATTCATATAACTGTCAGCTTCGATGTCCCGCAAGGAAAAAACAGCTGACCCGTCACTCAATCCAGTTTCATTGAATTCAAGTTGTTTCACATCCAGCTGCATTGCCAAGGCCATGTCTAATTTGTTTTCCATAGAAGCGTCATCGTTCTTGAACACAGCCTGTTCGGCCTCAATCAGTGGAACCGTTAAGGCAAGTGTCTCTACAAAGGCTGCGGTGACCCGACCCGTTGCCATATGTATTTGACTGAATTCAATTCGATGCTGTGTAACTTCGTCCCGAAGGACAAAATCGCTTCCCGTCATTTCGGCTCGTTTAATTTCGAGAGCAAATGGCAAAGGTTTTTCAGACTGCGTCAACAGATCTTCGATATTAAAACGACCATTTCGATCGCGTATCAGTTGAGCCCGCAAACCTTTGATTACAACATTGTCGACAATGATCCGCTGATTCCACAGTTGCCCGGGCGCCAATGACAACTGCGCCTCCTCAATGGTAACAAACGGCGTATCCTGCCGAAACTCACTGAGTGTCACATCGCTGACATGAATGATAACTTGTGGATTATTGAAGTCTACGCGTACGTCTCCACCAATCGTTAATGTTCGCTGACTGTCAATCCTAGCCCATTGTTCAATGAGTGGTTTGAAATTATTGGGCACAAAAAATATCGACATTATCAGTATGCTTACCACACATGCCAGCACTGCAATGGATACCAACGCAAAAAGAAAAAAGCGTTGCATACAAATTAATTAGACCATTTATTTCAAGACAGCTTCATCAAAACACAACTTCAACAAATTTCGCATTGGGCGTTAATACCTGCATTCTGGATAATGCCATGAGATCAATATGCTGTTGCTCGCCATTGTCAATTATCAACATTTCACGCTGATCAGCGGACTGGGTGATATCAACCGCTTTGCCTTCCATGATCTGTCCATCCTTTAAAGTCAGCTTAAGCTGATACCCATACATACATGCTACTTCGACGTAGTCATGCAGTTCACATGCAATCACATTCTTCTCCACAATCATTGATTCCTTTCGTAACGTGCCAAGCCTATAATATAAGCGAAAAAAAGTAGCAGCGTAAATGAGCTGCGCATAAGTTCTGCAATATGCGTGAATATTCTGTTTGATTCAAATAATCCTTTTTTTGGAGGAAATATGATGCAACGTTATCTATTGATTACAATTGCAACAGTCCTGGTACTCGGCGGTTGTGCGGGCATGTCTGAAACGCAGCGCGGCACAGCCCAGGGGTCGTTGGCAGGTGCTGCAGCAGGCGCATTGATTGGTGGACTGGCCGGTGATGGCAAGGGTGCTGCAATTGGTGCCGCAGCCGGCGCGGCTGCAGGCGCCGCTGGCGGATATTTGTGGTCGAAGCGTATGGAAGAGCAAAAAAGGCAAATGCAGGCAGTCACTCAAGGTACCGGCGTTCAAGTATCGCAGACAGTTGACAACCGACTCAAGCTGGATATTCCGAGTGATATCACCTTTGATACCGGGCGGGCGCAAATTAAACCGAATATGAAACCGATACTTGACAGTTTCGCAGCCAGCCTGATGCAAAATTCTACTGCCCAGGTGACAATTATCGGGCATACAGACAGCTCCGGATCGGATGCTATCAACAATCCACTATCGGTCAATCGTGCAGCAAGCACCCGGGATTATCTGGTTCAACGTGGCGTGCCTTACCATCGTATCCAAATCGACGGGCGTGGTGAATATGAACCGATCGCATCGAATGATACACCAGCCGGCAGGGCCATGAACCGTCGCGTTGAAGTATTCGTTTATGAACCGGCTCCTCAACAAACGCCACCGCCACCACCGCAGGCAGATCCCTACGATCGGCCCTATTAAAGATAGTAAATTCCAAAAACATGGTTGGTCCGGAATTTCATTTCACGGATTGACTAGAACTCTATCAATATCATATTGATAGAGTTCTAGTACTTTTCAATTTGATATTACGCGTTCATTCAAACTTATAATCCAGTCCTTCTTCGGCAATTTCGGCTGCACGCAATATCGCCTTGGCCTTATTCTGAGTTTCAACCCATTCATTTTTCGGTACCGAGTCGGCGACAATCCCAGCACCGGCCTGAACATGTAATTTACCGTCTTTGATCACACCGGTGCGTATGGCGATTGCCAGATCCATATCGCCGTTAAACCCCAGATAACCGACTGCGCCGGCATAAACTCCGCGCTTGGAGATTTCAAGCTCGTCAATAATCTCCATTGCCCGAACTTTCGGCGCGCCACTGACAGTTCCGGCCGGGAATGTCGCGCGCAATACATCCATAGCGTTGAGTCCGGGTTTCAGTTTGCCTTCCACATTGGAAACAATGTGCATGACATGGGAATAATTTTCAATCTGCATATTTTCGGTAACTTTGACGCTGCCGGTTTGCGCAACTCGCCCAATATCATTACGCCCCAGATCCATCAGCATGACATGCTCGGCACGCTCCTTGGGATCGGACAGCAGATCAATGGCGAGTTCCGCATCTTCCTGCGGCGTTTTTCCACGCGGACGTGTGCCAGCGATGGGCCGCACTGTTACAAGATCGTCCTCAAGCCGTACCAGAATTTCTGGCGAGGCCCCAACGACATGAAAATCATCGAAATGATAATAAAACATATAAGGCGATGGATTCAGGCTGCGTAAAGCGCGATACAAAGCAAGCGGGGATGCCTGGTACGGTTTGCTGGTACGTTGCGACAACACAACCTGCATGATGTCACCGTCGTATATATACCGCTTTGCCCGGTCCACGGCTGACAGAAAATCACTTTCCTTGAATTCGGAAACCGTTTCACCTTTGCTGATGGCACGTTCGGCTGGTATTTCTACCGGTTGCCGCAACAATGTTAACAGCTCTTCCAGACGCCTTTTACCCGTATGATAAGCGCTATCGGCGCCCGGATCGACATAAGTGATCAGATAAAGTTTACCGGCAAGATTGTCAAGTACAGCCAGCTCTTCCGATAACAGCAGCAGCACATCCGGCGTATCAAGAGTGTCCGGCTGCGCGTGCCCGGCCAGCTTATGCTCAATATAGCGGACCGTATCATACGCAAAATAACCCGCCAGACCACCGCTGAACCGCGGCAGACCTTCATACGGCACAGCTTTGAATCGTTCAATATACTGATTTATAAATGCGAGTGTATCATCGGTTTCCTTCTCCTCGACATGTTCCCCGCTCACCACTCTGATATGATTGCCTCGCGCCTCTATACGTGTGCTCGCAGGCAAACCTACAAATGAATAACGACCGAAACGCTCTCCGCCATGCACTGATTCGAGTAAATAGGAATAAGGCTTGTTTGCCAATTTAAGATACACGGAAAGCGGAGTGTCCAAATCGGCAAACGTATCCAGTATCACGGGTATACGGTTATAACCCTGACGTGCGAGCCGATTAAATTCGCTCTCAGTCATTCAACAGCTCTGAAGGAAAAACATGCATTATCGCAAATGAAATACTGAAAAGAATTGATGCAATTATCAGACAAAGGATGGGCGAAAACATCATCACTGCGGCGTGGCCTTGACAATGAGTTGTGACGCTTCTACCAGTGAAGGCACTATTGCATCACAGTCCAGCTCACGCACATCGCGCCCTTCGTTATACCCGTAGGGAACGCAGAAAACATGGCAGCCTGCTGCGCGGGCGGCGGTCGCATCATTCAGCGAATCGCCCATCAGAACCGCTTCATGTGGCTGCACATTAAAATACTTACAAATGTGCGTTAACGGCATTGGATCCGGCTTTCTTTTCGGCAGACTGTCACCAGACAGAATGATTTCAAAATAATCGTGGAATCCGGTCGCACGTAACAGTGGCAGCGTGAAACTTTCCGACTTGTTGGTTATACATGCCAGGCGGAATCCTGCCTTGCGCAGCAACTCAACGCCTTCTTTGACGCCGGGAAAAGGTTTGGTGTGTACATGTACGTTTTCAGCATAATGCTTCTTGTAAATCGGCAACGCAACTTCAAGCAATTGCGGTTCCGGCTCGGCATTCAAATCACCTGTCAATGCACGTTTAACCAGCCTTTGTATACCTTTCCCGATATAGGATTTGATCGTTGCAACCGAGTGCTCTGGCCTGCCCAATTCGCGTAACATCAGATTGGCCGCAAGCGCCAGATCTTCAGCTGTATCGAGCAGGGTGCCGTCCAGATCAATCATTACAACTTTGACGGGCAATGGAAAATGCAATCTATCAACCGTACTTTTAGCATACGAAAAAAGTTCTTTATTCATGTCAATGGCAGAAAATAGCGGATACATCCGGTGTGTTGTTATTCTGTAGACAGGCCTTATACCTTGTCCAGTTCTGCGCGTAGCTCAGACACAATGGTGTCATATCGATGCGGATCATTGTCTTTGCCTGCATTAAAGATCGCTGAACCTGCTACAAACGTGTCGGCGCCTGCACGGGCAATTTCTGCAATATTATCGGTTTTGACGCCGCCATCAATTTCCAGCATGACTGATTTGCCGCTTTCATCAATCCGTTGACGCACCGCCTTGAGCTTATTAAGTGCCTCAGGGATGAATTTCTGGCCGCCAAATCCCGGATTAACCGACATAATCAGCACCAGATCAAGCTTATCCAGCACATGATCAAGATAATGCAGCGGAGTAGCCGGATTAAACACCAGCCCGGCCAGACACCCCTGATCCTTGATCAGGCCGATGGTGCGGTCGATATGTGAAGACGCCTCGGGATGAAACGAAATAATATTGGCCCCGGCCTTGGCGAAATCAGGAACGATCCGATCAACAGGTTCAACCATAAGATGCACATCAATCATTGCATCAGTCAAAGGTCTGATTGCTTCGCAGACCAGTGGGCCAATGGTCAGATTCGGTACGTAATGATTGTCCATGACGTCAAAATGAATTATATCGGCGCCAGAATCGATTACGTCTGTAATCTCCTGACCGAGTTTGGCAAAGTTTGCTGATAAAATACTGGGTGCTATACGGTACATACAACGGCCTCTCAAAAATCAAATACGCTATTTTAACCGCAAATGATCTTACCGCGTTAATGAGAAACAAAATGATTTACGGATTCGCCGAAATTTGTACGTGATACAATTAAGAAAACAGGGTGGAATTTTAGTTTTATGTCAGAAGAAAAAAAATATGAAATCAACGTCAGTGTCCGGACGGCTTATTTACCGGATCAATCAGACGAAGAATCCGATCAACATGTATTTGCCTATACCATTACCATTGCCAATAAAGGCACAGTTGCCTCACAGTTGATCAGTCGACACTGGATTATTACTAACGGCGACGGTACAGTACATGAGGTTCGCGGCCTGGGGGTCGTTGGTGAACAACCTTTACTTAAACCCGGAGACACGTTTGAATACACCAGCGGCACTGTCATCTCCGCCGCAGTCGGCTCAATGAAGGGTAGCTACCAGATGGCCGCCGAGGATGGCGTTCATTTTGATGTTCCTATTCCAGAATTTATTTTAACAGTACCGCGCGTTTTGCATTAACAAAACAACCTCATCTTCACCTTACATCGATTTATCAAAATAATCCGTCAAATTTGAACGTCGATTCACATGCGGCCACTACTGCTTCCGGTGCTATCCATCTTATTTTAGCTTGACCGAATTTTCAGCCTCCAGCGTTTTCAGAACCAGACGGGCCACACGCTTGGCAAGCGTATGGATGCGTTTCAGGTTCTCTACATGGTCCATGGCCAGTCTGTAAGTTCCAAGATTTGTCTGCTTCCCTACAGTAAGGTCGCGCCCCAGTCGCAGTCGAAGCGCCTCGGCATTCCGGTTCAGTTTTTTCTTGGTGTTCAGCACATTATGTGCCTTGACTGGATCATCGGCAGAAAATGAAGACAGGGCATCACGTAGCGCGTTCACGGCCAGTTGATTCAGGACATTGAATTGATCAGCCAGCTCGGTATCGAATACGGTCCCCCCGCTCTAATCGTTTAAAACCGGCAGGTACGAATCCGGATTCCACAATATCACCAAGATTCTCCAGATAGTTGGCCACACCAGTATACTCTTCTATGCGCAGAGGCTGCGGCTCTACCAGATCTCCCAAAGAAAGCTTGCCAAGGTAAGCAAGAATCTCTTCGTGTAGTTTGTCAATTGCATCATCATTTAACCTGAGCGTTTCCAGAGTTTCCTCATCGCCACTTATCGCCGATGGCAGTGACTGTTCGACAGCGTTGACAACCATGCCCCCCATACGTCCCAGTTCCAGCTTTACTTGATCCAGTGCCAGCGCTGGCTGATCCAGAAATAATTCCTGTAAATAGACCGGCTTGCCTTTATGAATCGACACAACGGCCGGTGACGGCACCATATATTCAACCAGTGCGGCCAGAGTTCCTGTAAAGCAGATAAACACCAGGGTACTTGCGACGTTAAACAATGTGTGAGCATTGGCAATCTGTCGTGGCACTTCAGCCGCAAGGCGTTCCAGATCGGTCAGGACATGCACTTCAGGCGACACTGTACGCACAAGGTCTGCAAACTGGGGAATAAATGGCAACAGAATCACAACGCCGACCAGATTGAATATGACATGCACGGTCGCAGCTTTGACGGCTTCGCGGGGCTTGCCGATAGCCGAGAGCATTGCCGTGATGCATGTACCCACACTGGCTCCCAACAACAAAGCGATACCAGCCTCCAGCGTGATGAGACCCTGGGTAGCCAGAACGATAACAATGCCAGTGGTTGCTGACGAGCTTTGAACCAAGGTGGTAAAAACGACTCCGGCCAGCATACCAAAAAATGGATTGCGCATTTCCTGCATCACCTCAATAAATGGCTGATAGGTGCGCAACGGCAATGCTGCGTTGCTCATAAGCTCCATCCCAAAGAACAGCAACCCAAGTCCCATCAGCATGGTACCGTAATATCGCGTTTTCCTTCGCTTGGCCAATATCTCTATTAGAAAACCGGCAGCAATCATAACGAGCGCGTATTTGGTAATCTTGAAGGCAATGATTTGCGCAGTTATCGTTGTGCCGATATTTGCGCCAAGAATTACGCCGATGGATTGACTGAAGGTCATCACGCCGGCACTGACAAAACTGACTACCATTACAGTAGTAACCGAAGAAGACTGAATGACAGCAGTGACAAGAGCACCCGCGGTAACTGCGCTAAAACGGTTCGAGGTGAGACGGGCCAAAACGTTTTTCATCCCGCCACCCGCCACAATTTTTAATGCCTCGGTCATTTTGCGCATACCGTACAAAAAAAGTGCGAGCCCACCGCCTAGACCGGTAATCATGGCACCATACGCAAGCGGTTCTGCATCAGTCATTGTTTTATCCTTTGCTTAAGCCAGCGAATAGTTTAGGAGAAAGAAGCAGACTTCTCAGCATCATCGAATTTACATAACCCGCTGCAGCCAGTCCATCAGCGGGCAAACAAATTCTTCATCGAATTTGACTCCGGGAAACCATTTATAAAGATTTGAACTTTGACCGGGCAGTCATTTTTTGGATTGATATTCGCCCACTATAAAACTGGGCGCTTAGAACGTATGTATAGGGTCAACAGCACATTATACGCATTATTTAAACGGTTAATCAGTGACGTTACCAATCGCTGCTGACCTCAATCATCAGTGATAATCTCATTTTCGTATTGCCTTGCTCGATTAAGCTCCCGCTCAAGTTCTTTTTTGCGTTCGCTGTTACATTCAGTCGATAGTTCGTTTTCAACACGACTTACCCAAGAATCGATAATTTGTTGACGCTTTTGAATCAGGTCTTTGACTGGACGGCCCACTCTATGTGCGTCATCTATTTCCGACTCGATTTCATAAATCTGCGTTTCCTCGGGATACTCTTCCTCCAATCGCAAAAAGGGGACGAAAACGAAAGAATCCACCGGCCGATACTTATTAACCTGACTCATCATGAGTTCGTATCTCCTTTCGTAAACTGTGTAGACGACCTTGACCCGTCTTGCTTTAAACGCGCGTTGATCTCTGGTAATTGAAGTATATGTGTCGTTTTGTAGGCAATACCCGCGGCTACCAATCTAAATTCAATTTTTACAGCTCCATGGCACTCAGGACAAGAGATCAGTTCTTGTTCTTTCAATGTCGTTCCGGGTTCTAACCATGAGTGCGCCAGAAGTACCTTCCGTGTAGTCAAATGTTTACGTTTACCGTTACCCTGTATAATACCTAATCTTGCATAGGCCTTTTCAATGTCGACTTTTGATAAACCAACGTTTTTGACATCAAACGTACAAAGCAGGCTACTGTCGGACAAGCTGCGAACGAGATCGGCTTTTACGTCAAGAATCAGACGCGGTTCAAAAGATCGCGACTTATGAAATCGATAATATCCCCAAACACCACCCGCAACCGTTGCTATCACTGCTACCGCCCCCGATACAATCGTCACAAGCTTCTCCAGTTCCATATGACCCCCCAAGAATCAGTACGGCGTTATAGTGAAATCACATTCAGGATTCTCAACCGGGCTCTTTTCACACACTACGCTGCCATCTACACTCACACAGGAATTTTCAAAGAAATTAGCCGGTTTGCCAGCAAGTTACCGAATCTGGTTGTTATATCTGATCATACATTCTGAGAAGAAGAATACAAAATATGGCATTGAGAATATCAGGTTAGCTCAATCTACTAATTGCTTATCAATTCTTTTTTGTAATGAACGATGATTCCGTTTACGCGCGTTCGATGTACTCGCCTGTGTCCGTATTGACTTTAATTTTATCGCCTATATTGACAAACTGAGGCACGGAAACCTTTAGGCCGGTTTCCAAAACGGCTGGCTTGCCTCCGCTGACCGCAGTCTGTCCCTTCATCATGACCTCGGTTTCAGTCACTTCCAATATGACACTCGTTGGCAGTTCGAGCCCAATCGGGTCTTCATTATAAAAATTGATCAAAACGTCTGTATTGGGCAGTAAATATGGCGCCTGATCTTCAAGCTCATCTGCCGGCAAAGCCAGCTGTTCATATGATTCGTTATCCATAAAGATATAAGAATCGCCCTCATTATAAAGAAACTGCATCTGACGCGGTTCAACATGTGCCTTTTCTACTTTGTCTTCTGAACGAAACCGCTCGTTGAGTTTGGTGCCGTCAACGACGGCTTTCATTTCCAGTTGAACGAAGGCTCCACCTTTACCCGGTTTGACATGATTCTTTTTATTAACCCTCCAGAGTTTATTCTGGTATTCGATCAGGTTGCCGACACGAACCTCAAAAGCAGAAATTTTCATAGCAAAATAAAATAATCTAAAAAAGTCAGAAAAAATAAGTGGCGTATTATAACGCCGCGTCGCGACCATACATCAAAAATTAGCCAGCCGGTACCAGACCGGCATGATGCACTAATATTAAAAGCGCAGAATCTTACTCAGTTTCTGCGCTTTACTTTCTCTGCAGGTCTTTCTACACTCCATATAAAACGGTACATCGGCTTGCCCGGCAATTCGGTCAAACATTCAAACTAACTGATATGACAGGAACTCTGTATCTGATTCCAACACCTTTAAGCGACTGCAATCTGGACTGGATAATACCTATCGCGGTAAAACGATCCATTCAACAACTTCGATTTTTTATCGTTGAACAGCCCAAAACAGCCCGACGATTTTTGAAGCAGATTGAATGCAATTACCCGCTACAGGACATTCACATGGGAATTCTCAACGAACACACCCGCACAAATGAACTCGAGACTCTGATGCAGCCTTTACTGGCTGGTCATGATATGGGTTTGTTATCTGAAGCCGGTTGCCCGGCCATAGCCGACCCGGGTAGCAACCTGGTTCGACTGGCGCACCACAAACAAATCAAAATCATCCCGCTCACCGGCCCCTCATCAATACTGCTGGCATTAATGGCTTCAGGACTCAACGGACAGCGATTCTGTTTTCACGGCTATCTGCCGATTGATAGAAATGCACGCACACAAACAATTACTGCATTGGAAAAACAATCCGGCAAACAGGATCAAACACAGATTTTTATTGAAACTCCGTACCGGAATCAAAATCTCTTTGAATTGCTCGTAAAGACCTGCCGTGATGATACAGATTTATGCCTTGCAATGCAGTTGACTTCCGTGGAAGAGCGTGTCACGACTCGATCGATCAAACAGTGGAAATCGAAGCAACCAGACTTCCAAAAAATACCCACCATCTTTTTATTGCATGCCAACCGGTAGGCTACTATTGGTTTTTTTTCTGAATGAATTCGATTTTATAACCGTCAGGATCTTCTACAAAAGCAATCACAGTGGTGCCATGCTTCATCGGCCCTGCCTCCCGTGTTACTTTACCACCCCGCTTTCGTGTTTCTTCGCAGGCGGTGTAAGCATCGTCGACTTCTATCGCTATATGACCGAAACCTTCACCAAGCTCATACTGATCAGTGTCCCAATTATGCGTCAATTCCAAAACTGTTCCATCGGCTTCATCCTGGTAACCGACAAATGCCAATGTGAATCGACCGTCCGGATAATCCTTGCGCCGCAGCAATCGCATACCCAGCACTTGGGTATAAAATTCCAGTGATTTTTCAAGATCACCGACTCGCAGCATCGTATGCAGAATTCGCATTACATTTTCACCATTTCAAAATCTTCTTTACGTGCACCGCATTCAGGACATGTCCAATTGATTGGAACATCTTCCCAGCGTGTACCTGGAGGTATGCCTTCTTCCGGCGCTCCCTTTTCTTCATCATAAACATAGCCGCAGATTAGACACATGTACCGATTATAGTTTTGATTTTCCTCAGCAGACATAATAGATCGTCATTCTCATTTGGGTTAAAATGGTATTTTACGGTATTAATGCATGTCACAGCCACCCCCAATTGTACTTTCGTTTGCTTCCAGCGACCCAAGCTGCGGCGCTGGCAGTCAGGCAGATGTAATGACTATTGCGAGCATGGGATGCCATCCCCTTTCAGTCATCACAGCAATAACTGTTCAGGATACTTCTGGTGTTCATGATCTGTACCCATTTGAACCGGACTGGGTAGCGCGTCAAACCAGAGCCATCCTGAATGACATACCTGTGCACGCATTCAAACTCGGCCTGCTGGGCAGCGACGCGATCATAAACGTGATTGCAGAAATTCTGACGGATTATCCTGATATACCTGTGGTCATGGATCCAGTGCTGGCTTCCGGTCGTGGTGACGCGTTAACCACGGAAGTCATGATAAAATCAATGCGCAAATTACTGTTACCACGGGTCACGCTGCTGACGCCCAATAGTATGGAAGCAAAGCGGCTTGCTTTTGCAGACAAAATCGATGCTGCTTCATCGCCCAATCACTCACTTGATACGTGCGCATCCAGAATTCTTGATACAGGATGTGACTTTGTCCTGATTACTGGCACACATGAACACACTGCCCAGGTTACCAATTCGCTGTATACACACGACAAGCTTATACGCACCGATAGCTGGACACGGCTGCCTCACAGCTATCATGGCTCCGGATGTACGCTTGCATCGGCTATTGCCGCGTCTATTGCTTCCGGGCAAACGATAATCGACAGTGTTGTTGCAGCGCAATCGTATACATGGGGCGCATTAAGCGCCGGATTCCAACCTGGGCTTGGACAATACATTCCCGACCGCTATTTTCGTAATAGCATTAAAGAACAAACCACCTGTATCCGGCAAAGCGTTGAATAACTATAAAATTTCCGGACTGTACGGAATAACACCTGACTTGGCAGACACCGATGTTCTGCTCGACAAAACCCATCAAATACTTGAGGGCGGCGCCAGACTAGTACAATTGCGGAACAAATCTGCCGACAAAACATTGCGCTTGCTGCAGGCAGAGACGCTTCTGCAGCTTTGTCGAAAATATGATGTTCCCCTACTGATCAACGATAACGTTGAGCTCGCACTACAAATTGATGCCGATGGCGTTCATCTTGGCGCAAAGGATATGGACATTACACTGGCGCGAAGAAAGTTGGGGTTGGATAAAATCATCGGCGCATCCTGTTATAACCGCATAGAACTTGCTGTGCAAGCTGCTGCAAACAGTGCCGATTATGTCGCTTTTGGCGCATTTTTTCCCACATCCACCAAACATGATACAGTTGATGCATCAATTGATATTGTACGGCACGCCAAAAGTGTTCTCGATGTGCCGGTTGTCTGTATTGGCGGTATTAATGCGCACAATGCGCTGTCTTTAATCGCAAACGGTGCTGATGCGGTAGCTGTATGCCAGGCGATATATCAGACGGGTAACGAACGCGAATCAGCTGCTACGATTTCAAGGTTGTTTGGCTGATTTCACTCAGTTTAAGTTTTTTTATTTTTAATTTTTCTTGAGAGCAATTCAATGACTTCACGAAATCAACAATTATTTGAACTATCACAAAAAATTATTCCTGGCGGTGTCAATTCACCAGTACGCGCGTTCAAATCTGTTGGCGGCAATCCCGTTTTCTTTCAACGGGGACAAGGCGCGCACGTATGGGATGTCGACGGTAAGTCTTACATTGATTATGTCGGATCCTGGGGACCATTGATATTAGGTCACGCACATCCGGATGTCGTCAAATCCGTCCAGAAGACATCAGAAAATGGCCTTACCTTTGGAGCACCAACCGAGGCGGAACTGGAAATTGCTGAATTGATTTGTAAACTGGTCCCATCTATCGAGCAGGTAAGGCTGGTCAGTTCAGGCACTGAAGCAGGTATGAGCGCCATCCGGCTGGCACGTGGCTTTACTGGTCGCAACAAAATCATTAAATTCGAGGGTTGTTATCATGGGCACGATGATTCACTGCTGGTAAAAGCCGGTTCTGGTGCATTAACATTCGGCAATCCAAGTTCAGCAGGTGTGCCGCAGGAAATCGCAGGCCACACAATTGTACTGGATTTTAACGATGCCGCCGGCGTAGAAGAAACGTTTAAACAAATCGGCAAGGAGATCGCTGCGGTTATTGTAGAGCCGGTTGCTGGGAATATGAATCTGATCACGCCCAAACCCGGATTCCTTGAAACCCTTCGTTCATTATGCACTCAACATGGCAGCGTGTTGATTTTTGATGAAGTCATGACAGGATTCCGTGTCGGTCTTGAGTGTGCACAGGGCGTCTATCAAATTCAACCCGATCTAACCACACTTGGCAAAGTGATTGGTGGCGGCATGCCAATGGCGGCTTTTGGCGGTCGCCGGGATATCATGCAATGTCTGGCACCTGTCGGTGCTGTGTATCAGGCTGGTACATTATCAGGCAATCCTGTTGCCGTCGCAGCCGGATTGACAACGCTGAAGCTGATTCAGGAACCAGGGTTTTATGAAAATCTCTCTGATACAACGCGCCAGTTAACTGATGGTTTGACCACCTGTGCACAAAAACACGGAATTGATTTTTGTGCGCAGTCAATCGGCGGCATGTTTGGACTCTATTTCAGCAAAAATATTCCAGCCAGCTTTGCTGAAGTGATGGCCTGTGATAAAAACGGCTTTAACCGGTTTTTTCATGCAATGCTGGATAAAGGCATATATTTTGCGCCATCCGCTTTTGAAGCCGGTTTTGTCTCTACCACGCATGGCAGCAAGGAAATTAACGAAACATTGAGTGCTGCTGAGAATATTTTTGCAGCCTGGTAAGGCTGGCGGAACACAAAAAAACGGCAGGCGTCTGCTATCAGCCTTTTGATGATAGTGATACGCCTGACGCTTTATTGGCTTGAAATAATTAAAATCACGACAAACCACAACTGCACAACAGCTGCATCTTACACCATACCATTTGCCGCTTTCACCACTAGTGCTCTTTCAATATGATATTGTCAGGTACAGCGTTATCGTGGTGTTATGCAGCAAGGCACAGTACACGGGAAAGGGTTATTCCCTTTTCAAGTACTGTAACGCGGCTGCAGGACACCACGGTAACGCACGGTGGGTGCGCTTGTCAGCGCCCATGGACTGTGTTGTGTCTTTTTGGTAATAGAACAACTATTTCCTGCAAGACACGCCTTGCCATGAACACTGACAAGCTCACTGAGCCCGGCAATATCAAATTGAAATAGCACTAGGGCATCGTTGCAATACCCATCAGCCAACTGATGCGCAACCAGGGAATATCAAACAGAATCACTGCACATCCATACTTTGGATATATTCGGCAACCGCACGTTTTTCCGCCCCACTCATACGTGTGAGCACCTTTTGCATAACACCGTTATCGTTTCCACGCTCGGCCTTGTTAAACAGGTCAAGCTGTGTGTATGTATATTCGGCATGCTGAGCTGCTAACGCGGGGTAATGCGGTGGAATTCCCGTACCGGTCGGTCCGTGGCAGCTTGCACAGGCAGGCACGCCATTTTCAATATTACCGCCGTGATACATAATCCTTCCCATTTCGAGCAGATCTTCATCACTGCTGATGTTTCCGGCCGGTTCTGGTGTCTGGGCAGCATAAAAGGCAGCAACATCTTCCATATCCTGCTGTGAAAGTGGAGCAACCATAGATGCCATCACAGGGCTGTTTCGATTGGGTTTTTCACCTTCCTTGGCTTTAAAATCCATTAACTGCTTAATAATATACTCGGCGTGCTGACCGGCCAGGCTGGGGTTAATCGGTATAATGCTATTACCATCTGGATTATGGCAACCTGCACAAACACCCGCCGCGATCTCCTGGCCTCTGGCAACATCACCTGCCGCAAAAGCCGATGACGATAATGCGATAACCAAAGTGCTTACCACGACAAAGCTATTTTTCAAAATTTTCATAATTTCATGTATTCCGTATTTTTATGCCATTAAATTTCTGTTATTTTTAAGGATAACTCTTGATTCCTGGAATAACATGTTATTTTATCAAGGCATAGCATTGTTCACAACAAGATTCATTGAAAGTGTCCGCCTCCATTGAGCCACTGAATGAAAATAATTTTTTTCCTGCTCCTGGCCGCAAATATTCTGCTGATAGCATTGCAAGTCTACCAACCGGCAATGCAGGCAAGGAATAACAATTCCAATACTCATGCTGTAAATTCAGAAAAAATCATTTTATTGCCAGCTGAAGTAAGCTGCATTGAGTGGGGAAATTTTTCGCTTCCAGAAATCGAATCCGCTGAGACAGCCCTA
Organism: Nitrosomonas marina; assembly: GCF_900111605.1. Taxonomy (GTDB): domain Bacteria; phylum Pseudomonadota; class Gammaproteobacteria; order Burkholderiales; family Nitrosomonadaceae; genus Nitrosomonas; species Nitrosomonas marina_A. Next base: position 39,386 of record NZ_FOIA01000020.1, read on the forward strand.
CAGGCGCTAGATCTGAACAGACCATACCGAGTAACTTCAGCCACACCATTGACACAGTATCGAGTTCACACTGATCCGTTCGAAGATCAGCAGGCTGCCGATAGAGAAATTACCAAATTTCGAAATTCCGGCATCAGCAGCTTTCGCATTATGGAACAGGGCATCTGGTTTAATTCGATTTCATTTGGTGAGTTTGCTGACGCGTTATCAGCACAAGAGCTGCAAAAAAAACTCAACCTTCAGGATATAACTGGCACAATTATCAGTAAGTATATAACCGAACAAAAAAAGTTTTTAATTTTTGAAACAGACACCAGCAATAATATTGCATTACAGCCATTGATTGAACAATTTCCAGACAGCAAGCTGACACAGACAACCTGTGAACGCTTATAATATTTCTCAAATCAAATAAACTCGTTTCGCTTGAAATATCATTGAATCACTTATGCAAGTAACCATAAAAACAGCACAAGAAATTGAAAAAATGCGTGTTGCAGGCAAGCTGGCCTCCGAGGTTCTGGATTACATCTCACCATTCGTAAAACCCGGCATAACAACTGAAGAACTGGATTCGTTATGCCACCATTATATGGTTGACGTGCAAAAGACCATACCTGCACCTTTGAATTATGCTCCAAAGGGCCATAAACCCTATCCCAAATCCATCTGCACCTCGGTCAACAATCAGATTTGCCACGGCATTCCAGGCCAGAAAAAGCTCAAAAACGGTGATATCGTCAACATTGATGTCACCGTCATCAGCCAGGGTTATCATGGTGATACCAGCCGTATGTTTTATGTTGGGGAACCGTCCATCCAGGCCAAGCGTCTTTGTGAAGTTACCTTGGAAGCCATGTGGCGCGGCATAGACATGGTCAAACCAGGCAACCATCTTGGAGATATAGGCCATGCTATTCAAAAACTCGCTGAAGGGGTTGGTTACAGCGTTGTCAGAGAGTTTTGCGGTCATGGCATCGGCAAAAAATTTCACGAAGATCCGCAGGTCCTGCATTACGGAAAAGCAGGAACAGGGCTTGAACTCGAACCGGGCATGACGTTTACCATAGAGCCGATGATCAACACAGGAAAGGCTGCAATCCGTTACTTGCCAGATGGTTGGACAGTGACCACCAAGGATGGCAGCTTATCAGCTCAATGGGAACATACCGTACTGGTAACCGAGGATGGACATGAAGTTCTGACTGTTTCCAACGGCGCGACGCCCAAACCTATCTACCGTTTTTGATTATCAACCATTGACATGATAACCCGCAGCCATAACCGCACTAACACGCAAATTCGCCCTGTTAAAATTAACCGGAACTATATCGAACACGCCGACGGCTCCGTGCTGATTGAATACGGGCATACAAAAGTTATCTGCAACGCCAGTATCAGTGAAAAGGTGCCCCCCTTTCTCAAGGACAAAAATCAGGGGTGGCTGACAGCAGAATATGGCATGCTCCCCTGCTCCACTCATGAGCGCATTCAACGCGAAGCCGCGCGCGGAAAACAATCCGGACGCACTATGGAAATTCAGCGTTTGATCGGTCGTTCATTGCGTGCAATCATTGATTTGAATATGCTTGGAGAACGAACCATTCAGATCGACTGCGACGTAATTCAGGCTGACGGCGGCACACGAACAGCCAGTATTACCGGCGCATTTGTCGCTTTGCACGATGCTGTAGAACGCCTGTTGTATCAGCAGCTTATCGAAACATCCCCGATTCTGGACCATGTGGCAGCAGTGTCAGTGGGTATTTTCCAGGGTGCAGCAGTACTCGACCTGGATTATCGGGAAGACTCAGCGTGCGATACTGACATGAATGTCATCATGACAGGAAATTCCGGCATAGTGGAAATACAGGGTACAGCCGAGGGAACAGCTTTCACGCGTAACGAACTCGACCAAATGCTTGATCTGGCAGAATCCGGTATTCAGGAACTGATATCAATACAGAAATCCGCTTTAGGAACACACTGATTTGCTAAATGATATAAAAAAACTGGTGATAGCCAGCGGCAACCCGGGCAAGTTGCGCGAATTCAGCGCACTGCTTGATCCATTGAATTTAGAACTGTTGCCACAATCAGCATTTGAAATGCCAGAAGTTGATGAACCGTATCCTACGTTTATTGAAAATGCACTCATCAAAGCCAGACACGCCTGCCGCCATAGCGGTTTACCTGCGTTGGCCGACGATTCCGGCATCTGTGTTAACACCTTAAACGGTGCGCCTGGCGTTCTGTCGGCACGTTACGCCGGCGAACCGAAATCGGATCAGCGAAACAATCAGAAGCTGGTCGACACACTCCGTCAGGCGCCTGACCGCAGCGCTTATTATTATTGTGTCATCGTGCTGCTGCGACACGCTGATGATCCACAACCCATCATTTCAGAAGGATTGTGGCAGGGCAACATTATCTTGACTCCACGCGGCGATGGCGGATTTGGCTATGATCCTTACTTTTACATCCCGGAGCTGCAAAAAACGGCAGCTGAACTGCACTCGGATGTCAAAAACACAATCAGCCACCGGGGCAAGGCACTTGCCCGTCTGATACAAAATCTACAGCGATAAAACCCATCCGCTCTTCACAGCTTCACTGTTATATCGTGAAAAAAACATGTATTCACAGCATGCGCACTGATCAGACAGTTTCGAAAAAAACCGGATTATCTTTCCGGAATTTCACGGTCAAAACGTTTCAACACATACTGTGTCATATTTTTCGCAAGCTCTTCTTTGCCATAAAACACTGTACCGAGATTATCGCTATGCAACAGCTCCGATTCATCTTCGTTATTGGTCCGTATTACGACTTCGATATCCGGGTTTAGCGTGCGCGCGGTTTTGACCATTTGACGCACATTGATCGGATCAGGCACTGCGACAACAAGCATCGAAGCTTCTGCTATATGCGCCTGGATCAGCACTGATGGTTCCGACGCATCACCGGAAACGGCCGCCAGCTCCTGATTGCGTAAATCCTGTACACGCTCGCGTATTTGATCGACTACAATATATGGTATATCCTGCTGACTCAAAACACGGGCAATACGCTTGCCAACCTGCCCATAACCGACAATAACAACCTGTTTTTCAAGATATTTTCGTTCAGTGCTCATAGGCAGTTCGGCATACGGATCGTCGCGAGTGGCCAGGCGACGTGCGAATTCTGAATAACGGGTAATCCATCCGCTGACAGGCGCAATGACCGCGAAAGCGATCGGATTAAAGGCAATCGAAATCAAAGCACCGGCAAGCACCAGACTCATCCCCTCTACAGGTAACAGGTTAAGAGACAAGCCAAGGCCAGCAAGAATAAACGAAAATTCACCGATCTGCCCCAGGCTGGCCGCAACGGTCAGCGCTGTATTCAAAGGATAACGGAATACCAGTACCAGAGACAATGCAGCGATGGATTTTCCAACAATTATGATCGCCGCAACACCCAGTACATGCATTGGCTCTTCTATCAGCACAAACGGATCGAACAGCATTCCGACCGAAACAAAAAAAAGTACAGCAAACGCATCTCGTAATGGAAGCGACTCCTCAGCAGCACGTTGACTGAATTTTGATTCGCGCATTACCATTCCAGCAAAAAATGCGCCCAAAGCAAACGACACGCCGAATAATTCCGCTGCACCATAGGCAATACTAATGGCAAAAGCAACAACAGCCAGTGTAAACAACTCACGTGAACCTGTTTCGGCAACATGCCACAACAGCCAGGGCAGCAGACGGCGACCGACAATCAACATCAGCGCAATAAAAACAGATACCAGCAACAGTGTATAGGCTACAGTCTGCCATAATGGTGTTGCGGTAGCCGACGATTCTCCCGAATCCCCCAGCAAATGCGCAAATGAAGGCAACAGCACCAGTATTAAAACCGTAACCAGATCTTCGACAATCAGCCAGCCAACTGCAATTCGGCCGTTCATGGTTTCCAGCAGACCGCGTGATTCAAGTGCCTTGAGTAATACGACCGTACTGGCACATGAGAGCGATAAACCAAGCACCAACCCAGCTGACATATCCCAGCCCCACGATGCGGCGAGCATCATGCCAAGCACGGTTGCGACTGTCATTTGAACAATAGCCCCAGGTACTGCAATGCGTTTAACTGCAAGCAAATCACCCAGAGAAAAATGCAGACCGACACCAAACATCAATAACATCACACCGATTTCAGCCAGCTCAGACGCAATCTGCGTGTCTGCGACAAAACCGGGCGTATAAGGACCAATGGCAATTCCGGCCAGCAAATAACCAACAAGTGCGGGAACTTTCAGCTTCTCTGCAATAAAACCAAGCATCAAAGCAAGGCCAAAGCCGGCCGCAATTGTTGTTATCAGAATCAGGCTGTGTTCCATAAAATTTCCTTTTTGTTATTTGAGAACGTCAATGGTAAAGTTTACATCAGAGAGCTGCGAATTAGCTGTGACGATTGTTATTCGCTCGATAGAGTAATAGAGAGTAACAGACGCGCCTGTTTCTTACCGACTGGAAATATAATGGCGTTATGTACTAAACTTTCATAGCGGTATGGCGTACCAACCAATTATAATGTATCGCTTCCAGCGTGTGAGCCGCTTATGCATACAAACAGCAATCCTTCCAACACACTTATTCATTCAATGATGCGGGCTGAAATATACGATCATCCCGTAGAATCCATTAAACTTATTGAAACACATATTTCCTGGGTAATCCTGACTGGCACTTATGCTTATAAGATAAAAAAACCCTACAACCTTGGGTTTCTCGATTTTTCCTCCTTGTCGCAACGCAGGCAGTTTTGCCTTGAAGAGCTACGTCTGAATAAACGGCTCGCCGCCTCTGTTTACCTCGACATTGTGGCCATATCGGGCAGCGTTACTCACCCTGTTTTACAGGGGCCTGGAGAAACCATTGAATATGCAGTCAAGATGGTTCAGTTTCCTCAAGAAGCTCAACTGGATATCATGCTCGCTGAAGGTAAACTTGGTAACAAGCACATAGATGCATTTGCGCACCTGCTGGCGGAATTCCACCAAAATACCGAAACGGCCAATGCGGATACCTGTTTTGGCAGCCCTGAACATGTTTATCAGCCTGTTACACGGACATTTGAAAAAATCCACTCATGCACCCAAGTACAGCAACACAGTAGACGCCTGACAGAACTTGAAGAATGGAACAAAACCTTTTTATCGACTCATAAACAACTGTTTGAAAAGCGAAAACTTGACGGTTTTATTCGGGAATGCCACGGTGATCTGCATTTACGCAACCTGCTTTGGTTAAATGACAAACCACTCGCTTTTGATTGTCTTGAATTTGATCCCAATTTGCGCTGGATAGACACACTTTCAGATATTGCATTTCTAGTCATGGATTTGCAGGACAGACAACATCCGCAACTGGCTTATCACTTCCTGGATACCTATATGGAATGTTGCGGTGACTACTCCGGCCTGCAGGTGTTTCGTTTCTATCTGGTCTACCGCGCAATCATTCGAGCAATGGTGAATGCAATCAGTGCTGAAGAAACAGGCGTCACAGCCGAGAAAAAACACAAAGCTGAGAAAGATTGTCAAGACTATCTGGAGCTTGCACTGTCGTACGCCAGGCCCAACAAACCGGTTCTGATCATTGTGCACGGCTTATCTGCTTCAGGGAAAAGCACGCTGTCACAAATATTGCTTGAGCATATCGGCGCCATTCGCATACGCTCAGATGTTGAGCGAAAACGAATGTTTGGTTTGCTTGATAGTTCAGGCGCAATAAACAGCGATTCGAATTCCGATCACACACACAACCGGAATGAGAAACTTACACATATTTATTCGCAAAAAGCCAGCGACGAGACTTATTCTCAACTTTACAAACTGACCGATGATGTACTAGCATCCGGCTTTTCTGTGATTGTCGATGCAGCTTTTCTTAAATACAATGAACGGCGCAGCTTCTTGAAACTGGCTCAAAACCGAGAGACACCTTTCGTTATGCTATCGTTGATTGCGTCTCCCGATACGCTGCGCCAACGCATACAAGCAAGACCAAAAGGTGTCTCAGATGCCGATATTTCTGTTCTTGAACAGCAACTGCGCACAGCTGAATCCGTACACAAGGATGAGTTACCATTTCAAATAATCGTCGATACTGAAAAAAATTTAAATTTATACAAACTGACTGAGGCGATCATTGAAAAGAGCCGCCAACAACAATAGTCTTGCATATTTTAAATCGCTTGTCTTACCCTCATCTCACTCCGGCACTCAATATTCTTATTTTTTAGAATTCCTGCACAATCAATTTCCCCGTTCAAGTGAAACTAGTACTCTATCAATATGATATTGCCAGGTACAGCGTTGCCGTGGTGTTATGGAGTAAGGCACAGTACGCGGGAAAGGGTTGTTCCCTTTTCAAGTACTGTAACACGGCTGCAGGACACCACGGTAACGCCCTGTGGGTGAGCTTGTCAGCGTCCATGGGCTGCGTTGTGTCTTTTGGTAATAGAACGACTATTTCCTGCAAGACACGCCTTGCCATGAACACTGACAAGCTCACTGAACCCGGCAATACCATATTGATAGAGTACTAGGATGTTATCCATTGAAACCGTTTTAGCTCTATAATCCATTTATGATACAGGATACTTGTGTGGCCAAAAGACGGTCTGCTGAGAATTTTTTTGATTGTGATACATGAAGCTCTATATTTTTGCCGTAGGTAACAAAATGCCTGATTGGATAAACGCCGCTTTTTCAGAATATGCAAAACGTCTTTGCCAGGAAATAAAAGTATACTTGTTCGAAATAAAGCCTGAAAAACGGACCAGCGGCAAGCATAAAGAGCAGGTACTACACGCTGAATGGCAGCGTATTGAAGCAGCGATACCTGCGGGGTGTCGCATCATAGCACTTGACGAACATGGCGAACAATGGACGACTGTTCAACTTGCCAATACTATGAAGCAATGGATGTTTGAAGGCAGTGATTATGCATTTATCATTGGTGGGGCAGATGGATTACATGACGAGATTAAATCAAACGCTCAGCACTCCCTTGCTTTGTCCAAACTAACTTTTCCGCACGGACTTGTTCGCGTGATGCTCATTGAGCAACTTTATCGTGCTGTTTCACTGATTAAGAACCATCCCTATCATCGTAAATAATCACGACTTTAAGAATTGGTTATTAAAATTTTTTTTGAAATATTTATCATTATGGCGTTTCCGGAGAATAAGATTTATCTCGCATCACGCAGTTTACGAAGACGAGAACTACTAAAGCAGATTGGTGTTAAATTTAAAATTCTACTCATGCGAGAGACTTTGAGCCGTCCCAGTGACATTGACGAGACACCATTTAAGGACGAATCACCGAATGATTACGTATATCGCATTACCAGCACAAAAGCAGAAGCAAGCTGGTTGCGACTGACTCAGAGACAATTACCATTATTACCTGTATTGGTGGCAGATACCGTAGTTTCATTGGATGGCTGTATTCTAGGAAAACCAAAGAATCAGGCGCATGCTGAAGAAATGCTAACCGCACTTTCGGGCCGGTCTCATCAAGTGCTGACTGCCATCGGCATTGTTTTTAAAAATAAAACTCAAATAAAGCTGTCGACTACAACTGTCCGTTTTCGTGATATCACGCCACAGGAAATCCGCTACTGTATTGATTATGACAATGTATATGACAAAGCTGGGGCCTACGCAATTCAGGGCTTAGCCGCAGTTTTTATTTCTGAAATCAATGGTAGTTACAGTGGCGTCAAAGGACTACCGCTGTTTGAAACATCACAATTGCTGGAAGAGGTGGGGATAGAAATTTTCAAATAATGGCAGCTATGATGTAAGTGATCTTTGTTTTAATCCATTCATAGCATTATATTATTGCTGTTTGATTTGCCTGTCTCTTTCTATGGATAATGAAATTCTAATCAACATTACACCTCAGGAAACCCGTGTTGCCATTCTGGAGCAAGCTGTTACCCAGGAACTGCATATTGAACGCACCAGCAATTGCGGCATTGTCGGAAATATTTATCACGGACGTGTTAGCCGTGTATTACCGGGTATGCAGTCCGCTTTCATTGATATTGGACTCGAGCGTGCAGCTTTCTTACATGTTGCCGACATCTGGGAACCCAGTCATAACGGTCGATTGACTCAGCCCATCGAAAAATTATTATTTGAAGGAAACTATATCCTGGTTCAGGTGATTAAAGACGCAATCGGCATGAAAGGTGCACGCCTGTCCACACAAATCAGTTTAGCAGGTCGCATGCTTGTTTATTTGCCTCAGGAATCCCATATAGGAATATCGCAACGTATTGAGGATGATGTCGAACGTGAATTTTTGCGTAAAAAGTTAATGCAGGTACTGCCGCAGGAAGAATCCGGTGGCTATATAATACGCACAATGGCTGAAACTGCAGATGAAGATGATCTCAGAGCAGATATCGACTATCTGCACAAACTCTGGAACAATATTCAAGAAACCGCCATAACCGCTTCTTCTCCTATACTACTCTATCAAGATTTGGATTTGAGCCATAGAGTTCTGCGCGATTTTGTTAATGAGAGTACATCATGTATACAGATCGATTCACGAGAAAATCACCAGCGTCTGATTACATTTGCTCGTCGCTATATGCCAAACATAGCCGAACGAATCTCGTTATATACCGGCGAACGTCCCTTGTTCGATCTTTATGGCGTCGATGACGAAATTCAAAAATCTTTGGCAAAACGTGTCAATCTGAAATCCGGAGGGTATCTCATCATAGATCAAACAGAGGCATTAACCACCATGGATGTCAACACAGGTGGTTTTATTGGAGTACGCAACTTTGATGACACAATTTTTAAAACCAATCTGGAAGCCGCCCAGGTTATTGCCAGGCAACTGCGTTTACGCAATATTGGCGGCATCATTGTTATCGATTTCATCGACATGGATTCAGAAGAGCATAAAAGAGCAGTCTTGACTGAATTCAAGAAAGCGCTTTCAAAAGATCGCACACGCATGACCGTAAACGATTTCAGTCCACTTGGTCTCGTCGAAATGACACGCAAACGCATGCGTGAAAGCCTATCTCATATTCTTTGCGAGCCATGCCCAACCTGTAGCGGACGCGGAGAAATTAGAACTGCGCAAACGGTTTGTTACGAGATTCTGCGGGAACTGTTGCGGGAATCGCGGCAATTTGATGCCAATGAATTCCGCATACTCGCATCTCAGCAGGTTATAGATTTATTCCTTGATGAAGAATCCCAAAGCCTTGCACAACTTGGTGATTTTATTGCCAAACCTATCAGCCTTCAGGTTGAAGAAACTTATTCCCAGGAACAATATGATGTAATTATTATGTAGCAGTCATGAGTATGGCCAGTTGGCATCCGGTCATACTCACGAATTTACAATAATTAAAATCCCAGGCTTGCCAATAAGTCATCAACTTGATCCTGATTGGTCACTGCTTCAGATGATTTCTCAGGGTTTGTCACAGGACCATTCAGCAGCCCTTCATTGATTACTTTCTGTTTATTTGCGGGTGGCACATTTGCCAGCAGAAGTTGAACAAGATCATGCTCCAGTCGTTGCACCATGTGCGTAATTTTTTTTATCACCTGACCCGTCAAATCCTGGAAATCCTGTGCCATCATTATCTCCATTAATTGCGCATTAGTTGCATCGGTCTGCTCGGGTACTCTGTCAATAAAACTGAGTGTTTCGATCAATAACTGTTTGAATTTTTCTGTATTTGGCTGCAACCTTTGCTCTTCGAATGCGAGCTTCCATTTTTCAGAAAGCTGAGTCGCTTCCAATGAAAGCTTCTCTTGAATAGGCATGGTAGTCTCGGTTGCATTCAAAACCCGTTCTGCCGCCTGTTCTGTTTTAGTGGCTACATAAGCCAGCTTATCCTGAGCTTCGGGTACTTCTGATACAAGTGATTCTATACGTTTATCATAACCAAGTTCACGCAAACTATTATGCAGATTGCGTGTCAGGCAGCCAACCTGGTCAAGGATATTTCTATCCTCTTCATTTGATCTGGTTGTCACACCGGCGGTTTTAGAATCGACAGTTTCCTGAAGAGGATCTGTATTGATTGAATGTGACATTTCATCGACTACTTGCATCAACACCGTTTCCGGAACAACATGTTCAGACGTACCTGTATTGTTATCTATCTTCGGTGATATTATTGATTCAGTAGTATGAGCAGATGGTGCACAATTCGAATGTTTTTTACTGGAATTGTTATCATCAGAACATGGCTGTAAATTATCTTCTACAGTTATTGAATCCGCTTCAGTAGCCCTGCCCATCTCCGCAGATTCAGATACATCATGCATGTTATTAGAAGATAGCATGCCTGCTTCCTCCCGAATATGTGTACTCGTATTCATGTCTGGACTCTTTGGTATATTGTAGACTTGATATCAGTACCCTTAGGCAGATACCTTGCTTTCCATATTCTGGAAAATTTTGTTTAGTTTTTCATCAAGTACTGCGGCCGTGAAGGGTTTCACAATATAACCGCTGGCACCGGCTTGAGCCGCAGCAATAATGTTTTCTTTTTTTGCTTCCGCTGTCACCATGAGTACCGGGATTTTGCTCAATCTCTCATCAGCACGCACAGTCTGCAGCATTGTGAGTCCATCCATATTAGGCATATTCCAATCAGATACTACGAAATCATAGTTGCCATCTTGAAGTTTTCGCAATGCAGCAGCGCCATCTTCTGCTTCATCCACATTAATAAAACCAAGTTCCTTCAACAGATTACGAACAATTCTGCGCATCGTTGAAAAATCATCTACAACCAAGAATTTTAAATTTTTATCTGGCATTCTGTACTCCAATTAAACTCGGGTTCAAACAATTTACGTTTATCCATGAATCAAAATCGACAAAGCGCATGTTCATTTACCCATTTATCGGCAAATCATTTAGAAACTTAACAGAGACTGCGACAGTAGCATGGTATTGTTGGTGTCTGGTGCTTTTAGTATCACAGGCAACTAGTGCTCTTTCAATATGATATTGTCAGGTACAGCGTTATCGTGATGTTATGCAGCAAGGCACAGTACACGGGAAAGGGTTATTCCCTTTTCAAGTACTGTAACGCGGCTGCAGGACACCACGGTAACGCCCGGTAGGTGCGCTTGTCAGCGCCCATTGGACTGTGTTGTGTCTTTTGGTAATAGAATGACTATTTCCTGCAAGACACGCCTCGCCATGAGCGCTGACAAGCGCACTGAACCCGGCAATATCATATTGATAGAGTACTAGGTTTTAACGGACACACGTTTTTATTGATGATTAAACACAACAACGGCGCAGCTACTGGGCCGATCACTGGCTGATCCACCGGTATCACAACAATTTGCCAAAAAGCTACGCTTGATATTTTATTGTGAATCATGATTCCCTGTTTACGAAATATTTTCTAATCATCTCTTGATTGTAGTGACAATTGTAAAACTGCTTGCCTGAACAAATTCTGAATAGTCCATTAACGACATGGTTTTGCAACACCTTGTGAAGAAGCCGGATTCAGTTTTGCAGAAAACAAACCGCTTGAGATTATCATGCCACCTCCCACAATTTCCTTCCATGTTAGCGTTTCAGCCGCAAGCACATAGGATGCTATTGCAGCTACTACCAGTTCAAACATCAAAACGATAATTGCCCGATTTGCTGGCACGTATGTCAACCCATACTGAACTACAATACTTAAGACAAACATCAATATGCCAACTGACAGCAAAACCATCCAGCTTTGCAAATTAATTTCTGAAATAACGGGCGGCAGCGCTAAAATAAAACTGCAGCCAAGCCCTATTACAGTCGCGCCAAGCCAGATAGCAATTGATTTAATTTGAATTGAATGCGACTGATCCTTACGAATGAGCACATTAACCAACGCATACATAACGCCACCGAGTAATCCCATCCAGTCACCGTAAGAATCAGGCAAGGGAACAAGTGCTTCTGGCTGCCAAAGCATGACTATTGCACCGGCAACTGAAAGTGCCATAACAAAAAACCCTTGCGTACCTAGTTGTTCGCTCAGCAGTATTCTGGCAAAAACAGCTGTCCATAATGGCGCTAAATAAAATAATAGAAGTACGCGGACAATTTCTCCATGAATAATGGCGAGAATATATGCGACATTTGCCCATCCAGCAAAAAAACATATCCAAAACAATAAATGGGCATCTTCATTAAAAATATTGGCATTTCGAATATTTTTATAAAACAGAACCACACCCAGTACCAGGGCGATCAAGTAAGTAAATGTTGTTACAACCACACCGCTTATCCCGGCTTGTTCCAGCGCACGAATTGGATACCAGACCAAACCCCATATAAAAGCACCAAATATTAAAGCCGCAATGGGCAATCGCATAGATCGCTTGTTTGTATGCAGCATTTATAAATTCTCAATAAAAATAAGAAACGGGAATTTGAACGGAATGATTTGTTTGACAGCTATTAATTATTCAAAAGTCTTTAAGATAGTTTCAAACAACAAATATAAAAATTGATCCTGAAAATACGAATTAGTCATTCTTATCGAGCACAAACTACAGATACAAAAAAACCCGTCTGATAACGGGTTTTTTTGTTTTCGACGACTATACTTTTTCCAGTTTAATTCACAAAATCACAGAACGTTGGTCTTGAATCTTCGTACAATCATTTTGTAATTTAAACAATCAATAAATAGCATTATTGATTACTTAAGCGTAACAACGCAAACGTTGAGAAAAAGATCTTAATACTTCTATACCGCTTTCTTCAGCACGCTTACACCAGTCTTCCAACTGTTTGACCAGTTCATCTTTTGATGCTGTAGAGCGTTGCCAAATCTCAATCAATTCTTCTCTCATATTATAAATTGTATCGAGGGTTTTGGTTTTACTAAGAACTTGACTGAGAGTTTCACGCTCATGCGCCTGTAGTGTTTTTGCATCAGCCAGGAGCCAGCGTTTTAGTGTTGATTTATCAATATCGTAATGCGAAATTGACTCTTTCAGATGAACAATTTCTTCTGCAAAGGCTACCTTTAGTGATTTTGAATATTTGGCAAGAACTTCATAGCGATGAGAAATTACTGCGTGTAATGTATCCAGATCACATTGTGTCTTCTCTCTATTAAATCTTAACTTGGGTGCAACTTTTTTAACTTTCGCCAGCCCCATCATTTCCAGTAGCCGTATATACAACCATCCAATATCAAACTCATACCACTTATTTGACAACCGGGCTGATGTTGCATAAGCATGGTGATTGTTATGCAGTTCTTCACCACCGATCAGAATACCCCATGGCACAATATTACGACTCGCATCTTCCGCCTGAAAATTACGATACCCCCAGTAATGTCCTACACCATTAATTACACCAGCAGCGAAAAGCGGCGTCCACATCATCTGAACAGCCCAGATGGTTAACCCAATCGGACCAAACAATATCACATTGATAATCAACATCAATACAATACCTTTTGCGCTGTGTTTACTGTATATATTCCGTTCCACCCAGTCATCCGGCGTACCGTATCCGTAGCGTTCCAATGTTTCTTTATTTTTCGATTCAATCCGATATAGTTCTGCACCTTCGGTCAGAACTTTTTTGATACCGTATATCATTGGACTGTGTGGATCATCCGGCGTTTCGCATTTGGCATGGTGTTTACGATGAATCGCTGTCCATTCTTTTGTCACCATTCCAGTAGTCAGCCAGAGCCAGAAACGAAAAAAATGGCTGGGGATAGGATGAATATCCAGCGCCCTATGGGCTGAATGCCGATGTAAATATATTGTAATACTGGCAATTGTAATATGCGTTAGAACAAGTGTAACCACAACATATCCCCACCATGGCATATCTACAACACCTGAAATTAAATTGAGAAAATCTGAAATCATAAAAGATCGTCCTTCTTAAAACCTGAATCCTGTATACAAGTTGATAGTAGAAATTTTAATAACAAAAAAATTGATTGCCCAGATACCAGCTGGTTCTTGAAACATGAATTACAGCTCAAACATGGCAATTCAAATTATACAAATCCAGTTGTCAACAAGTATTCTTTTTAATCTTTAATACCTGTAAGCGTATTTAATAATTAAACCACATTCCTTCTGTCAAACTGATTGACATTTAACATGCAACATCTTAACACTTTAATGACAGCGACTGTCAAAATTTGTCACATGAATTTAACCTATTCTAAATCCTATCCATGGAAAAAGCGAACCTATAATTTAACCGAGCCACTAACAATTCAATCTGCAAAACAGGATCATAAAGCACTGACAAATATTAAATATGGCATAAACGCCAACTGCCGGTTGCCAGATCATCCAACGAATAATCGCCGATCGCAAACCGAATCAATCTCAATGTCGGATGTCCAACTGCAGCAGTCATTCGCCGTACCTGACGGTTTTTTCCTTCGTGTATAATAAGTTTTATCCAGGCCGTAGGAATATGTTTGCGAAAACGTACTGACGGTGTTCTTGGCCACAGATTTTCTGGCACACTCATCAGTTCAGCCTTAGCCGGTTGCGTTTGATAATCCTTAATCATCACCCCTCGACGCAGTTGCTGTAGAGCTCTCTTGCTCGGTATACCTTCCACCTGGGCCCAATAAGTTTTGGGCAGCTTGTATTTCGGGTGGCTAATCCGGTTTTGCAGACTCCCATCGTCAGTTAATAACAGCAAGCCTTCACTGTCAGCGTCCAGACGACCAGCTGCATAAAAACCCGGCAGAGATATATAATCTTTAAGCGAACAGTGGCCAGAAACCGCAGTAAACTGACAAACTACCCCATAAGGTTTGTTAAACAATATCAATCGTGACATCAAATTGACTACTGAATCTCATCAGCAGTATCAGCAAGCAAAAAGCCCTTAACATACTCAGACACCTGGCTGTGAGCAGATCTGATGAAAGTGCATCTCTACCACAAGTCCAATTAACAGTAACCAACAAAAAAATTAGACTCTCACCTGACCCCAGCGTTCACACAAAAAATCTAAATCATCACACAATGCGATCATTGTTCTTTTAAGTTCTCGAAAAAAGGCTGAAAAGACACGAAAGCAATAGCGAATTTCATTAATAACCCACACTGCCACCTTTATTACCTGCTTCGTGCCCTTATCGGTCAATTGCCCCATCAGATTATAAACAAACACTTACTGTTGTTGAGCCTGAAGCGCCATATCTGGTGAATACCTGGGCTCCAAAATCAGCACAACCTTTCGCCTGGATGTCGCCCCATGCTTTAGCACGACCTGATTTCGCGGCACACCGAAACATTTTGCAAGGTATTTCATCAGTGCAGCATTTGCTTTTCCTTCAGTCGGTGCGGCCGCTATCTTTATTTTTAATGCATCGCCGTGCAACCCTGAAACCTCGGTCCGTTTCGCTCCAGGCTGTATATACAAAGTTAAAGTACAATATTGTTTGCTTTCATACTGATACCAGGCCATAAAAGTCATTAATCACAATATTAGTCTGACCATGATGAACTGACAGCGTTTTAATCAAGTATTGTCCTGATTTCCATATGAACGCCGGCCACGACCATCAGCAACAATTGGATAACAATCAGTACAAATAATGGCGAAAGATCCACATTGGCAATTGGCGGAATACGACGTCGAAAGACTGATAAAAATGGTTGCGTGAATGTATTAAGCAAAGGTGCAATCGGACTATAGGGGTTGACCCATGAAATAATGGCCTGGGCTATTATCATGAACAACACAATGTAGAGTGTCATCTTGATAATTTCAACCATTCCCAGCAAACCCATTACGGTTCCCGCAGAAATCATATTTGAACCGAAATCAAATCCCTGATACAGATACACGGTTGAGACAATAATGCATTCTAACAACCATGCCAGAACCAGTGTAGACAAGTCCAGTCCTTTCCAGCCGGGTATGATACGACGTGCAGGCCGTACAATAAAATCTGTTACTGCGATCAAAAACTGCACAATATTGTTGTAATATGGAACCCGTAACAACTGAAAATAAAAACGAAGCAATAACGCCAGGGAAAAAAGACCTAAAATCGTATCTATCAGGAAAATCATAATCTGGTTAGTCATCATTCGTTCCCTTTAATTGTTATTTGCGGTTGCATACATACTGCTCTTAATATCTACCTAATATCAGGCTATTGTTGACCGAATTCATCGCTCATCTCGCGTGAACGTGTATTGGCAGCAAAAACTGCAGCAATAATTCTGTTTTGTAGATCGTCTGCATCCATTGTTGCAATTGCCTGTTCCGTGGTCCCACCTTTCGATGTAACTCGTGCCCGCAATGCAGCCACATCATCATTTCCTGCGTTTGCAAGTTTGATTGCTCCCTGAAATGTCAACAATGAAAGCTCTCGTGCTTCTTCCCTACTTAAACCTAATTTTATCCCTGCTGCCTGTATGGATTCAATAAAATAAAACACATATGCTGGTCCGCTACCGGAAATCGCCGTGATGGTATGCAACATGTCCTCGTCATCCACCCATAACGTCGTTCCAACTGACTTCATGATAGACTCGGCAGTGCGTTTGTCCTGATCATTGACTTCTGGCGCTGCATAGAGCCCGGTTACACCGGCTCCGACAAGAGAAGGTGTATTGGGCATGGCGCGCACAACCCGCTGATAACCACCCAGCCATCTTATTAAATCCGAACTGCGAATACCCGCCGCTATTGATATCACCAATTGCCCACCCAGCAATCCTTTCATACGTTGAGCCAACTCCTGCAACTGCTGTGGTTTAACCGCAAGCATAATTACATGAGAATCACTGTTCTGCGTATCTGATGAAAGACCATCGGTCATATCTGCTAAAGCTGTAATGCCAAACGTAGCTTGTATTCTGGCACGAGCTTCTTCATTAATTTCAATCACACCGATCTGTTCAGTGGAAAAATCTTGCTTCAACAACCCGCTAATCAAGGCGGATGCCATATTACCACCACCAACAAATGTTATTTTCATTATCCGTTTTCGTAAAAGTTAAAAAGAGTTGTACGTTTGATCTTTTTAAAACAGCGGTAGAATACGTTCTACTACTTTTGACAAACCGGGCAGTAAAAACTGGATCGTTGTACCTGCTTAATCTGCTTTATCTGCTTGCCACAGTGCCTGCAAGGCATTCCCGCACGACCATATACCCAATATTGCTGCTGAAAATAACCCGGATTGCCATCGCTGTTGACAAAATCGCGCAAACTGCTGCCGCCAGCGTCTATCGCATTTTGCAATACGGATTTTACATTTTGCACAAGTTTCTCATAACGTGAAAGCCCTATCCTGCCAGCGGCTGTACGCGGACTTACCTTCGCATGAAATAGCGCCTCATTAGCATAGATGTTACCCACGCCAACAACCACCTGATTATTCATTAAAAATGTTTTAATAGGTATTTTACGACCCCGCGATAATTGGTACAGATATACTGCGCTGAAATGGCTACTGAACGGTTCGGGCCCCAGATGACTGAATAAAGTATGTCGATCAACACAACCTGGATGCCACAAAATAGCACCAAATCGACGCGGATCTTTGAACCGCAGGACACTGCCGTCTACCAGAATCAAATCAAAATGATCATGTTTGCCCGGAGGATATCCGGATTCCACACTTTCAATTTTCGCCGATGCTTCTGTTACTTCTTTTAGCGGTTGATTATCGGTTTGCAGCATTCTCAAACTGCCAGACATGCCCAGATGAATAATCAAAGTACCCTTGTCAAAATTAAGCAAAAGATATTTCGCTCGTCTTGTTACTGAAACCACCTTCCGGTCCTGCAGTTGAAACGGCAATTCCCTGGGAATCGGCCAGCGCAGCTTTGGCTGCCGGATAATGACTTGTGAAATACGCCGTCCCTCGAGATACGGCGCTATACCCATACGCGTAACTTCAACTTCAGGTAATTCTGGCATGATAAATTGCCTGTTCCAGATTCCGCAATTTTTTCCGGACTACTCTTGCCCGATACCAGCAGGATTAAGCAATTGCCGGCTTACTGAATCTGTAAACAAATAACCAATCTGTTCGTTTGCGCGGTAAAATACCACTCTGGAGGCATCATCAACTGCTGTGATGACAACGTTTCGTCCATCCTTAAAATCAATTTTTGCAACCACCTTGTCATCAGCATTATGCTGCGGTTTGATCATCAATTCGATGGCCCGGCTATCGCGCCATAGTTGAACCCAGCGTTCGAGTGTATCACCATTCTGATTGATTGCTTTTTCGGGATCAATCTGCCAGGTACCGTTTTGATAGTTAACCGACATATCATTCAATTCAAACCTGACCGGCAGTTCATCATCCGACATCAGTGTTGAATTAATCAATTCCAGCGGATTCAAAGGTATCCATATAGCGTAGCGTGGAGAAACCAGATACACATCGCCATTGATAGCCAGATACTGCTCATTCGTAACCGGTGCAAACCCACCAAAAGCAAAGTAATCGTCGTCAATATACAATTCGATTACAGGCTGGTCCAGATTGAAGCGCTCAACATCTTTTAACGGAAAGCGTTGCCGACTGTTTGCAGTCAAAACATTCAATAGCTTCTCAATAGCTGTGGCATCTGCCCGGGCAAATACCGGTGCCACCATATACCAACCATCCATCATTCGCTTGAGCTCGATTTCCTGTTCTTGCCGCACAATACGAATTGATTGTACAGATTCAGATGTTCGTACAGAAACCTGGAACGCTTCATCATTGTCGGATTGAAATTGCGGTGTCAAATAGAGAAAAATTGCCAGTCCCACAATGGTCGCCAGCATAATCAAGTTAATCTGTGAATGATACGTCATAGTATTTGTTGACTGTTACGTCATTTTTTTCCTGCGCCACCAGATGATGACGCCGCATAACAAAAAAACCAAGGGTAGAACAAGCAAAAAGAAAACCACAATCACAGTCAATTCGATGTCGGTCAACATCAGATGACTATCCAGCGTCGCGCGTGGTTGAATGGTGATCATTTCTTCATCGCCGGACAGCCAGTTGAAAAGATTAATCCCAAAATCCAGATTATTTCCGTTACCCAGATACATGTTGGCCAGAAAATGACCACTGCCCACAACGATCACTCGTTGCTCCCGGTCATTGGCAAAACGCGATAGCGCAGCCGCGATCGTTACCGGACCTTTCGCGTCTTCCTGCGGATTGAACGTATAATCATCATCAGAACCATGTTTTACCCAGCCATTATGGGCTACATCGACAAGTGGAACAACGCGCCATTTTTCATTCTCAGCAAAATTGATCTGGCGCGCGAAAGGAAAAACTGTTATGTAATTAAATCCATGTGTGATCGCATGTTTTCCATAACCGGTTCCCAGCGCAAACGTAGCGGGCGCCTTTAGCTGTTCAGCCTGCGGGTCGATAACCACACCCGGCGTCAAAATCAAATGCAGTTTTTCGGCCAACGGTAATAGTCCCCGCAATGATTCGCGATCAATCAACCACAATAAATTTCCGCCGTTATCAATATATTCGAGCAGTTTATCTACCTCGCCAGGCAGCAAATCAGTTTGCGGCGACGCAATCAGCAGCATATCGGCATCGGACGGAATATCAGGCGTCACCGTAAGATTCAGCGTCTCGCTGACAAACCCATTCACTTGCAGTTGCCGTCCAAATTCACCTAAGTCATAGTTGGCCATGCCGTCCAGACTGCGTTCCCCGTGACCAGTTAGCGCCAGAATGAGCTTTTCTTGCGGGCGCGACAGTCTCAGAAGCGTCTGCGTGAATGCCTGTTCATTGATTGTTGTCAAACGCGCCTGCTTGTTCTGATATTCAATGACCAGTTCTCCATTGACTTGCACACCAGCTTCTCTGGCTAAATCCGGCTGTTCAGCGGGGTCTATAAACGTCAACGAAATATCTGGTTTGATACGCTGATATAGCTGTACAAAGTTATGAATAATTTCCCGCACATCGCCAAATTCCACATGCTGCTCTGTAACGTATGCGGTCATATGCACTGGCGATGTCATTTTATCAAGAATCCCGATGCTGGTCTGGCTCAATGTATTGCGACCATTCTGGCTGACATCCCACTGCGAACGTATTTCCGATGCAAGAAAACCAAGCAGACTAAACAACAGCAGCAGCAGAAACACAAAAACGCCGTGCTGTATTTTTAATTGAAAACGGAAGGATTTATTTGTGCGCATCAATGTAGCAAATCAAAATGGCTATCGTGGCGATTATTTGTTTGTGTATCAGGTATCCCATTATCCATGCAGTCGCTCACCATCCAGGCGTCGAATGGTCAACACCAGGAAAAACGCGGTAAATAATGCACAATACACCAGACTGTAAGTATCCACCAACCCATTATTAAACAGTTCAAATTGCTTGAAAATCGAAAAATAGTAGATCCAGCCTTCATGATCGCTGATAACGAGATCTACCATCCAGAAACCCAGCATTACAGCCAGCATGCCGATAGCGGCAACTACTGGTTGTATGGTCAGGCTGGAAATATAGAGCCCCAGCGCGACAAAACAGCAAATTAACAAAAACAGCCCAAATGCTCCACTGATTAGCAAACCCAAATCTAATGTGCCGCCTGCAAGCAGCGTAAGAAACATCGATACAATCAAGCTGACAACACCCAGAAAAAAAACAGTAAGTCCAAGAAATTTTCCTAAAACGATTTCAGTGATTGACACAGGTGCTGAAAGCAACAATGTGAGTGTATTATTTTTTCGTTCTTCTGCGAACTGCCGCATCGTCAATAAAGGCACCATCAATAACAGTACAACTGCAGATAACGCAAAAACAGGTGTGACGATTATCTCAGTAAAGCCCGGTGGATTGGCAATTTGCATTAACTGGGGCTGCAGCTGCAAAAAAGCATCCAAACGCCCCAGAAAAAACCAGGCAAACAGTAATTGCACCGATGTCAGCAACAGCCAGGCCAACGGTGAACAAAACATCATATACAACTCTTTACGCGCTATAGTAAAAATCATACCGTTATGGATTCAGTGGGTTGTTGTTAGCGTATTTTGTGTCAACCGGGTAAATTCAGCTTCCAGATCAGCGCCTTTTTGTTTGAAATCTGCCAACATTTCATTCAGGACCATGCGTCCCTCGTGCATGATTTGCACCCGGTCGCAAACACTTTCAACTTCAGACAATATGTGCGTTGAAAGAATCACGCTGCGCGATTCACCAAGATCCCGGATTAATGTACGCATTTCTCGCATTTGATTAGGATCGAGTCCAACCGTCGGCTCGTCAAGAATAATGATGTCCGGCTCGTGGATAATCGCCTGCGCGATACCCACTCGTTGCTGCAATCCTTTTGACAGATTACCTATCAAATATCTACTACGGTCAGCCAGACCACAACGTTTTTTGGCCTCTTCAACCGCCTGCGCAACCCACTGTTTTTCTATACGATGAAGACGTGCGGCAAAACGCAGATATTCATTCACTGTCATATCAGAATACAATGGTGGCATCTCGGGCAAATACCCAATATGCGCCTTGGCTTTTTGAGGCTCATCCAGCAAATCAACACCACAAACCTCAATACTGCCACTGCTTGGAGCAAGGTTGCCAGTAATCATCCGCAACGTCGTAGTTTTGCCGGCTCCATTTGGCCCCAGCAGCCCAAGCACCTCACCTTTTCTGAGCTGTAACGTTAAATCCCGAACGACTGCCCGCTCACCGTAGAACCGTTGAATATGTTGCGCCGAAAGTGTCAGGTACTCGCGTTCATCTGCCATTGGCATACTCTCCCAAAGTAATACAGTAAATGGCAATCAAACAAACCGGTTTGCAATTGAATGATTGAATAATTGGTTTTCGTTGAAATTGATATGCTGAATGTTACGATACGTTTTCTTTTTTTTCTATTCTAATTCTATAGTAAAAATCCATGATTTAATCGATAAACGCATAACAAACCTGTAGACTATTATTGCTAAAATACCGAATATTTACTCAAGCTGTCACGACTATCCCACAACCGCTGACTGTCTCTTGATTTCCGACTTTATTGCAATATACCTGCGACTAAACATAGTACTGTATGATTATTACGACACAATAGTACGACACCAGCATGGGAACTGCTTTGCACGTGCACTATATCAATTAAACAATCTTATTAAATTTCAATGCGCTAACTTTGTTGTTGCGGAAAAGCAACACCCGTATTTGACAAGTATCTGTATATAAATTCATAATCCCGTCAGCACATCATACGTGAAACGAAAACAATGGTGGGACGGCCTTTTGTTATTGGAGGCACCAGTAACAAATAATTAAATCTGAAGTTTTCACTTAAAAGGGATAACAGCATGAATAAATTGTCAGCCAAGAAAAAACTGATCGGAATGGTTTTATTACCAGCGTTCTTCACCGGCACAGTCGCAGCGCAGGCAGATCCGATTGATCGATATGAAAGCGAAACCGAAAAAGCCGTAGGTTATGCGGTTGAAGATGAAAATGGCGTAGTATGGCGCAGTTCAACAGACCTGGGCAACCACTGCTGGCGCACGGGATACTGGGATGAATCCTTGGCTGTTGTAGAAGGTTGCGATGGTTATGAAAAGGTAGCTGAAGCAGCACCGGAGCCAGAGCCTGCTCCTGCACCGGTAGCACCACCTGAAAAACTGACTTTTTCAGCTGATGCATTATTCGATTTTGACAGTGCCGTCCTGAAACCAAACGGAAAAGTCGCACTGGATGAATTTGTCCGCGGTCTCGAAGGTATTAATTATGACGTAATTGTTGCAGTCGGACATGCTGACAGAATCGGCAATCCGGACTACAACCAGAAACTGTCAGTACGCCGCGCAGAGTCTGTTAAGTCCTATCTGGTGTCGAAAGGCATACCTGACAACCGCGTCTTTACCGATGGCAAGGGTGAAACGCAGCCTGTTACCGGCACTACCTGCGATGGCAAGGCAGGCGCTGCACTCAAAGAATGCCTGAGACCGGATCGTCGTGTTGAAGTCGAAGTTGCCGGCACACGATAACCACATGGCCTGAACAAGGCACTCCAATAACTGGAATAAAAAAGCCCTGCATAAAATCAGGGCTTTTTTATAGCCGACTTAATGTCTGATACTAGCGAAATTGACACACTGATTGAAGCCCGCTGGGTTATACCGGTCGATGCACGACAGTCTGTTCTTGACAACCACGCAATCGCCGTCCATCAAGGTAACATAGTCGACATTCTCCCTGCTCATGTTGCGCAAGCCAAATATAACACTAAAAAAAATGTTGATTTGAAAAGTCATGCGTTAATCCCGGGACTCATCAATACACATACCCATGCAGCAATGATTCTGATGCGCGGCCTGGCGGATGATTTGCCGTTAATGACCTGGTTAAACAAATATATCTGGCCGACCGAGAGTCGTCATGTCGATGACACCTTTGTATTCGACGGCACACGCCTTGCCTGTGCCGAGATGCTCAGAGGCGGCATCACCTGTTTCAACGACATGTATTTTTTTCCTGAAGCTATAGCGCAAGGCGCTTTAGCCACCGGAATGCGCGCCTCGATCGGCATGATCGCCATTGATTTTCCAACACCTTATGCAAGCGACGCCGATGACTATCTGGCAAAAGGTATGGCACTTCGCGACAAACTACAGTCCAATCCACTGCTATCCTTCTGTTTTGCACCGCACGCACCATATACCGTCAGCGATCAAACGCTTGCGCATATCCTGACATACGCCGATCAGCTTGAAGTACCCATTCATATTCATCTTCATGAAACCACTGACGAAATCGATATCAGCATAAAATCACACGGCATGCGGCCGATTGAACGCCTGCATCAGCTTGGCATGCTGGGGCCAAATTTGATAGCTGTGCATATGGTGCATCTGAATGAAGCTGAAATTCAGCTACTACAACAGCACGGGTGTCACGTTGTACATTGTCCGTCATCCAACCTTAAACTCGCGAACGGATTTGCGCCCACCCCGCTACTCTTTGACCAGGCCGTCAATGTCACACTGGGCACTGATGGCGCCGCCAGTAACAACAGGCTTGACTTACTTGAAGAAATGCGATTGGCCGCGCTACTTGCCAAAGCCACTAGTAAACGCGCTGATACCCTGCCTGCCTACCATGCGCTTGAAATGGCCACAATCAACGGTGCCCGCGCGCTTGGAATTGATGCTTTTACCGGCAGCCTTGAATCAGGCAAGGCAGCAGATATAACAGCAATTGATTTTTCTGACTTGCATCTGTCACCATGCTACGACCCCGTTTCACATCTTGTTTATGCGGCCGGACGGGAACAGGTGAGTCATGTCTGGGTAAATGGTAATATACTGCTTGAGAATAAACAATTGACGACACTTGACGAAGCTGACCTACATCGCCGGGCCTTATATTGGGAAGAATGCATCAAATCATCCATATAAACCTGGAACGCTTCGAAAGCGCGTTTTTAAGCATCTATCACAGCTAATAACTGTCAAATTACGTCCGAGGAATCGAAATGGAAAACGACGGTATCAATGCAGACCCTTTGGAGCTCGAAAAATTCAGCCAGTTGGCACACCGCTGGTGGGATCCTAATAGCGAATTCAAACCATTGCATGAAATTAATCCATTGCGCATGAATTATATTGAAGAACTTGCGGGACTGGAGGGAAAAACGGTGCTGGATGTTGGCTGCGGAGGCGGTATTTTATCCGAGGGCATGGCATCACGCGGCGCAACTGTTACAGGAATCGACCTGAGTGAAAAAGCCCTGAAAGTCGCCCGCCTTCACTTGCTGGAAAGCGGTCATCAGGTTGAGTACCGCAAAATTACAACGGAATCACTTGCCAAGGAGCAGCCCCATCACTTCGATATCGTGACCTGCATGGAAATGCTGGAACACGTGCCCGACCCCATGAGTATCGTGCGCTCCTGTGCAAAACTGGCAAAACCCGGTGGCTGGGTATTTTTCTCCACCCTTAACCGTAATCCTAAATCCTATTTATTCGCCATTATTGGGGCAGAGTACATTCTTCAACTACTGCCCCGTGGCACGCATGAATACGCCAGCTTTATCAAACCATCTGAACTGGCGCGAATGGCCCGAAATGCAGGACTTACTGAGGAACGACTGATCGGTATGACCTACAACCCGTTTACAAAAGTCTATGCACTAGAGGCAGACACAGACGTAAACTATATCATGGCCTGCCGGTCCTGATTTACAGCAATTTCAACCAGTGCAAATCAACGCAGTCTTCTTCGATTTTGACGGCACGCTTGCCGATACCGCACCGGATCTCGGTCACGCGCTCAACCGTCAGCGCACTCACAGAGGACTAGATCCGTTACCAATCAAGAGCATTCGAACGCACGCGTCGGCAGGTGCGCGCGGCCTGCTCAAACTCGGCTTTAATATCGGCCCGGAAGATCACGCATATTCAGAAATGCGCAGCGAATTTCTTGAATTTTATTCACAGCGCCTATGTCACGACACATGCCTGTTCCCTGGCATAGACATGTTACTGGACCAATTGGACATACTCGGATTACCCTGGGGCATCGTCACCAACAAGCCCGCGCGTTTCACTCACCCACTCATTATGGAGCTGGGGATACATCAACGTGTTGCCTGCGTCGTCTGTGGTGACGAAACGCCTCATGCCAAACCGCATCCGGAACCGCTACTGGTTGCCTGCAATAAAATCAGTGTATTGCCAGCTGACTGTATATATCTCGGCGATGATCTTCGCGATGTCAAGGCCAGTCTGGCCGCTGGAATAGTGCCGATCATTGCGCGATACGGTTACCTTGGAGACGGCCTGCCGCCCGAATCCTGGGGGGCGCATTATATCATAAACAAACCCCAGGACTTGCTCGCCTATATCGAGCACCAGTGATAGAATACTGCTAATAGCTTTCGGGGAAAGGAACTTTTAACAACTATTTTTATCTTATCTGTACCACAAAGAATTCGGGGACGATCTGGCTTCGACGTGGGTTGCAAAGCAGTGTAGGGCATACCGAGGATCAGATAACCTCGTAAATCCATCTGAAAACAATAGTCGCAAACGACGAAAATTACGCTTTAGCCGCTTAATTAGGCTAGCCTCTGCACCGGTGGGCCTCAACGCCGGGTCTGGCAACAGACAGCAGAGTCACTAACGAGGATCGCGCATTGCAGGGTTACTTTGCAAGGCGTTAAAGAAAAGGTAACTCGCCTGCCATCAGCCTGCCAGTTGGTGGATGTCAGGTTAAATCAAAAAACATGGCTAAGTATGTAGAACTGCCTGTAGAGGGCTTGCGGACGCGGGTTCGATTCCCGCCGTCTCCACCATTAAAACATCCAATACCATCCAAAAAAATCCATAACCCCGCGTAACAGCGGGTTTTTTATTATCCAACTGTCCAATTAGATACAATTTTATCTATTGACATCCGGGGGCAAGTGGGGGCAACATTGAGGGCAACTGAGTTGCCCCACTGCGGAGTTGCCCCATGCCCCTTACTGATATAACTATTCGCAACGCAAAACCCGACACTAAAACCAAAAAGCTATTTGATGAGCGCGGGCTTTATCTGGAAATTTCACCTGCTGGTGGAAAATGGTGGCGACTGAAATATCGATTTAATGACAAAGAGAAAAGAATTTCATTAGGCGTTTATCCTGATGTGGGCCTGAAAGATGCACGCGATCGACGAGACGAAGCACGCAAACTGTTGGCCAACGGCATTGATCCAAGTGAAAATCGTAAAGCAATGAAATCGGCCAGAAAGGAACGGTCAGCAAACAGCTTTGAAGTAATCGCACGGGAATGGTACGCAAAATATTCCACGGCCTGGGCAAAAAATCACAGTGAGCGCATAATTCGCAGATTTGAACGCGATATTTTTCCCTGGATAGGTGGCCGCCCTATTGCAGAAATCAATGCGCCGGAACTGCTTTCAGTGGTACGCCGAATTGAAAACCGGGGTGCGCTGGAAACCGCGCATAGAGCATTAAGCAATTGCGGTCAGGTATTCCGGTATGCCGTGGCAACAGGACGTGCAGAACGTGACCCTTCCGGTGATCTTCGCGGTGCACTACCACCCGTTAAAGGTACTCATTTTGCGGCCACTACCGACCCCAAACGTGTTGGAGAAATTCTGCGGGCATTGGATGGCTACGAGGGAACATTGACCGTCCGTTGCGCACTTCGTCTTGCCCCATTGGTGTTTGTCCGTCCCGGCGAATTACGCAATGCAAAATGGGCTGATATCGATTTAGAAGTAGCTGAATGGCGTTATCTTGTCACCAAAACCAATACACAACATATTGTTCCCCTCGCCCGTCAGGCAATTGAAATTTTGCTTGAATTGCAGCCACTTACTGGAAACAGTCAGTATGTTTTCCCCAGTGCGCGCAGTTTTATCCGACCTATGAGTGATAATGCAATTCTTGCTGCTATGCGACGGCTCGGTATTGATAAGGAAGAAATGAGCGGACATGGTTTTCGGGCAGTAGCGCGCACCATACTTGATGAGATTCTGGGTGTACGACCTGATTTTATAGAACACCAGCTTGCCCATGCAGTGCGTGATCCGAATGGTCGCGCCTATAACCGCACAGCCCATTTACCAGAGCGGCGAAAAATGATGCAACAATGGGCTGATTATTTGGATAAGCTCAAATCTGGCGCTGAAATAGTACCGATACACCAAGAAGTAAAATGACACATAAAATTTGTTTAACTAACTATATCGCAGATAAAAGAAATCCGTAAAAAATAGCTTTATATTGAGTAAAGTACCAGTTCATCCCCACGGGTGTGGGGAACACATTTGCGTCAAACCAGACACCTGTCAATTTGAACATTTTATTTTTCCTATCACCGTAGTAATAACCTACGCTCGCGATCATACACCACAGGAGCGTTGAAATAATCTCGCAACGCTTTGATGGTACGCGTTACCGTTGCACGTGAACATTCCACTTGTTCTTCAATATCCTTATGCGATACCGACAAATGATCCGATGTCAAAATACGATGCAGTTGATATATCCGTTGAAAATTGTTCGCGACAAAGATTATTTCACCCGTGATAAGAAAAAAAATCTGGATTTTCCTACTGTCATGGATACTTGTTATTAAAAATATACGATAATATACTTGTCAGTACAGTATTGTGCATCGCTTCTTCAATTAAAGGAACGACTATATGGCCAGAAATTACTCCCCCAAATCGTTTTTCCGTCATGTACCTAACGCAATGCTGAAACGGTACTTCTCGGAACGTAGCGTCCTTTCCGAACATGATTTTAGTCAAATACCCGAAACAAAAATTGAACCGATTTATAAAGCATGGTTGACTCTATCTGATACACAACGTGGTGAGATGGAGCGGGATTTCAAAGAAATCGATATGCTGGCCTGCGAGGGAGGTATTAAGGCAATTATTGATGAAGCAGACTGGCATGGTGAGATTCTTACTGGCAAATTGAGTGACCTTGCTGGTTTCCACGAAAAAGCATTCTGGGTTTTTCTTGAACGCCCTAAATACTGGCCTGCTGCCAGCGCTTTCTGTCGCGCGGATTCTATCAACAGCAGTCAATGGAATGAATGTAAAACGTTATATAATGCGCCGGCTCAAGTTGATGAACAAACTATTCGAGGTCTTGAAAAAAACTTGAGCAATTACTTTCATCTTAAAGAAGGGCGCGGAAAAAACTGTTTGGTTGATTGTTATCGGCGCGGCAATCTGGATTATTTTTTCGCTTATCCCGAGGATTATGCGTATGCCAGCATAGAATGGGAAGGCACCACTTTTAAACGTCCAGCCCGGCACCCTGCTTTTGAAATCATTTTTGTTTATTCACAAGAAGAAAGCAAAATCAGCCTTTATATGAAAGGCAACAAAGAAACGAAAAAAGATGTACGTGCATTATTTGCAAATACAATTCTTGGACTACAACTTGGTGAATTTATCGAAAATGACCGCGTCTATGATTTAACCCTACTAGAAGACAAAAATCCCCCCTTTCAATTTTCACCTGACTCCGGGATATTGAGCGTTGCCGTCAAGAAGCTGAGATTAGCAATTAACGGAACGAAAGAGCGCATCACACTTGAATCTCAACCGATGCAAAACCAGAATGCCATTTACGAATTGCGTGATAAAATTTTCAAAAACTTGCCGCTTTCTCAGCTAACTATCACACAAGCAGGTATTGTAGTTACTTTCGTACCCGATCCCGAAACCGGCAAAACAAAGACACGCAACTTTGAAATTAGCTGGCCCAATTCCTGTTCCTTAAGATACGACGGTCATGACGCGCTTATACGGAAAATGCTGATTGATTCCGGTATAGAACCGTCTACACGAAAAATTCTGGGATGAGATCTTCTATTAATCCACTGCAAATAATATTCGAGCGTTTATGCAATTGCGGTTTAACTAACGATGCTTTCTTTTTAAAAGACGAAGTAATTAACTGGCCTCCTCAAATTTTCGATACGCTGATAACCTACGGTCTGTTACAACCAACCCAGCCGGACAACATGCTTGAATGCGACGGTTGTGAGGAAAGCTGCATAATGCCCGTTACAATTTACCCGGCTCAAAATGACAAGCCCGGGCGGGCTTTTATCATTTGTGACAAACGTGATGATATCGGGTGTGTAAAAGTTAATTTACAACGAATGGAACAATGGCAAGTAACAAATGAACAGGTAGCAAATGTCTTGTGTAAATTACTTGAGTTTAATCAATCTGCAATTCAAAAAATAGATAATAGAGAATGGCGGATCGGTACACTTCTGGGAAAAAAACGTAGTATCCCGGTTTCTCTCACGCATGATGACACTTTGGCACTTTCATTTGCTGGTCATCGCGTACCCTTAATAAGTATATTGTCAATCAAAGACAATATACTCACTATAGATAAAAGCGCCCTCATACGCTTAGCCAATAACCCCACGACAGATATCGAATCTGAATCTCCAAAAGCACGCCGAGAAAGGTTAATAGCTAGTACTCCTTCAACTTAATAAATTAGGATAAAGTCTCTTTAGCTTTATCCTTGCATCCTCAGTGCTAAAACGCCAATCAACCGGTGCGGTATT
>NZ_FOIA01000006.1 GCF_900111605.1 Nitrosomonas marina
GATAAAAACTTATACCAATATCGACATTTAGTGGAAAATGCATTCTTACATCTGAAGCGTTGGAGAGGCATTGCAACACGATACGCAAAGAATGCTGCATCGTTTCTGGCGGCTGTCCATATACGGTGCATCGCTATTTGGGCTAGTATCTCATGACGACACTATCTAGTGAGCAAATCTGCTTGGTTACACAGATTTGCTCAACATTTGGCGTGGGTTTATTTGGTAACCTGGGTATTAGCGGAAGTATCGGTACTGGATCATTATGTGAAGGTATCACTCAGGCGGGTGGTGTTTTTGTAGAAGGTGGAGCAGGTATTGCTGGTAGTGGTTCTATTACTACTGATGGTGAGGGAGGAAATTCACTCCTGAAAGGTATCATTGGTATTGGTATTGGTATTGGTGGCGCTGGTGGGGTCATTAGTTGTTTTTCAAGAACTTTCTGTTTCAACTAATCAGCGGTGAGATTCGAAATGAATTATCTACTAAAAAATGTAGCTCCTTGGAAATTACAGTTACTAAAGATTGGCGTAGTTGGCCTTTTAATAGTTATAGTAGGTTTTATTTTATTCATTCTTGATTTTTATATATTTGGCAAACTACTTATATATATAGGTTTCATAATTGGCTTTGTTGGAATAGGGCTGAGTTTTTACGCATTAATTTTCAAGCCAGGTAATGGGTCGCGCTAGTAAATTTTGCCTCCAGCAGAATGGGTAAAAAGTTTGGTAGAAAATACAAAGGTTCACTGCACTGGACAGATTTAATAGTTCTGTTTGGTCCACACCAAGCATCAAGTAAAAGCGTATCTTGCAAAGAAGCTCGGTTCTAACTCAATTAATTATGAATTGAGTGAAAAAATGACAGGAGGTGGTAACTGGATACTGACGCAGAAGAAGTCTGATGACAAATCACGCCAGGTATTCCATGTGAAGCTCTGTGACAACCAGTGAGAGAGTAAAGGACAAGGTTTGAACTGTTTGAACTGCTAGCTCGGTTTTGCCTGTACACTTTCCCAGATATGTTTTTTGTAACTTCGTTGTGTCTTGCCATAAGTATTTAATACGCATTGGCCTCACCTGTCTTCGACTGGTATAATTCCACCCCAGTAAATCATCTGTAACAGCTTTATTTTTGAGGAATTATTGTATGTCTCGCTCTATCCGTAATATCGCGATCATTGCCCACGTGGATCATGGCAAAACAACACTGGTTGACAAGCTATTGCATCAGGCGGGGACATTTGCTGCGCATCAACAGGTTTCCGAGCGGGTGATGGATTCGAACGACCTGGAGCGTGAACGCGGAATAACAATCCTGTCCAAGAACTGCGCGATTGATTACGAGGGATGCCATATCAATATTGTTGATACACCAGGGCACGCGGACTTCGGCGGTGAAGTCGAGCGCGTATTGTCGATGGTCGATGGTGTATTGTTGCTGGTGGATGCCGTGGAAGGACCAATGCCCCAGACGCGTTTTGTGACCAAAAAAGCGCTCGCGCTTGGATTGAATCCTATTGTAGTCGTTAACAAGGTGGATCGACCGGGCGCTCGTCCGGACTGGGTCATTGATCAGACATTTGATCTGTTCGATAAACTGGGTGCCAATGATGTTCAGCTTGATTTCCCGGTGGTATATGCCTCGGCATTGAACGGCTATGCCTCGTTGGATGGTGCCGAACCGGGTGATAATATGCGCCCATTGTTTGACACCATCATTAAACATGTCAGCGCCCCCGAGGGCGATCCGGACGGACCGCTGCAGTTACAGATCAGCACGTTGGATTATTCCAGTTTTGTCGGGCGTATCGGTGTCGGACGCATTCGGCGTGGAAGATTGAAACCCGGTCAGGAGGTCATGGTGATGACGGGTGATAACAAAGCGAAAAAGAAAATCAACCAGGTGCTTTGTTTCCGGGGACTTGAACGTGAACAGGTAAGTGAGGCGCTGGCGGGCGATATTGTGCTGATCAACGGCATTGAAGAACTCAGTATCGGGACAACCATTGCCGATATTGATCAACCGGAGGCGCTACCGATCAGTATGGTGGATGAGCCCACAATATCAATGACGTTTCAGGTCAACACATCGCCATTTGCCGGACAGGAAGGAAAATTTGTGACCAGTCGGCAACTACGCGAAAGGCTGGAGAAAGAATTGCTGACCAACGTTGCCATGCGCATGGAAGAAACGGGCGATACCGATGCTTTTCTGATCTCGGGCCGGGGCGAGCTGCATTTGACGATTTTGCTCGAGAATATGCGGCGTGAAGGTTATGAGCTGGCGGTATCACGCCCGCGGGTGGTGGTGCGCGAAATCGACGGTGAAAAGTGTGAGCCGTTTGAGATGTTGACGGTCGATGTCGAGGAGGGACACCAGGGTACTGTGATGGAAGCACTCGGCGAACGGCGCGGTGAGTTACAAGATATGGTTTCGGATGGTAAAGGGCGTGTGCGCCTTGATTACCGCATTCCCGCGCGCGGCATGATCGGTTTTCAGTCGGAGTTCATGACAATGACGCGTGGCACTGGTTTGATCAGTCATGTTTTCGATGAATTCGCGCCGATGCGTTCAGAGATTCCGCCACGCCGTAACGGCGTGCTGATTTCAGGCGAGCATGGAGAGGCGGTAGCTTATGCGCTATGGAAGCTTCAGGATCGCGGCCGAATGTTTGTCAATCCGGGTGATCGTTTGTATGAGGGTATGGTGATTGGCATTCACAGCCGGGACAATGATCTGGTTGTAAACCCCATCAAGGGCAAGCAGCTGACTAATTTTCGTGCATCGGGTAGTGACGAGGCCGTTGTTTTGACGCCACCAATACAGTTGACGCTGGAATCGGCTATTGAGTTTATTGCTGATGATGAACTTGTTGAAATAACACCAAAAACCATACGTATCCGCAAGAAATTACTGCTTGAGCATGAGCGCAAACGTGCATCACGTGCGGCTGCCTGAGGAACCAATTGGAATCACACGAGTCCGAATTGTGTACGGAAAACTTGTTAAGCTGGAAGTACATGGCAGATAAGCCCTTGTCATTTCACGTGTTTGGTCTTGACAAGCTAACTGCTCATAGGCAAAATGCTGCCTCTTGTCTTTAGGTGTGGCGAATTAGCTCAGTGGTTAGAGCAGCGGAATCATAATCCGTTGGTCCGGGGTTCAAATCCCTGATTCGCCACCATCCGGTAGTATCTTTTGAATTTAAACGCTTGAACGTCTTGGATTGAGTGTTCTGAACAGCATGAACAAAAAGCGCGCGCTGAAGTGCATTCTCATGATCGGGCTGGTATTTGTAATCAGTAATGGCTATGCGCAAGTTGCCAGAAGCTTTCCCGTAGACAGTAGATTTGGCAAGTTGAAGTCCCATTCGTATCCCGAATTTAAAATCGACAAGGTAACTTTGATAATGGGCGCTGGCGGGCAAATCCGGGACAGACACAACCTGCTGGTCATGCCGCCGATGCTGACGAAAAAAGATCATAAAGGCTATATTCGGTATCAGATGGACAATATGGGGTTATTGCATCGCGTCTGGTTCTTGACGCCGGAAGAGACTCAACTGGCGCAGGAAGAGGAAAAGCTGCTTAAAAAACAAAATCCACAAAAAAAATTTTCTATTCCATTCTTTCAGTGAGCAACAAACTTTATATCAAAACTTTTGGCTGCCAGATGAACGAGTACGACTCGGATAAGATGGCCGATGTGCTGCATGCTGCACATGGTATGGAGCCAACCGACGATCCGGCGCAGGCGGATCTGATCCTGTTTAATACCTGCTCGGTAAGAGAAAAAGCGCAGGAAAAGGTTTTTCACGATCTTGGACGTGTCAAGCATTTGAAAGCGAAGAATCCGGATCTTCTCATCGGCGTCGGCGGTTGCGTTGCCAGCCAGGAAGGAAAAGCAATTATCAGCCGGGCACCGTTTGTTGATATTGTTTTCGGCCCGCAGACATTGCACAGGCTGCCGGAGATGATAGAACAGCGCAAAACAACCGGACTGTCCCAGGTGGATATTACGTTTCCAGAAATTGAGAAATTCGATCATCTGCCGCCAGCACGTACCGAGGGTGCGACAGCTTTTGTATCTATTATGGAAGGTTGCAGCAAATACTGCAGTTTCTGTGTAGTGCCGTATACACGCGGTGAAGAAGTGTCCAGACCGCTGATTGACGTATTAACCGACATTGCCGTGCTTGCAGACCAGGGCGTCAAGGAAATTACACTGCTCGGACAGAATGTCAATGCTTATCTGGGCGTGATGGATGACGGCGATATCGCAGATTTTACCTTGCTGCTTGAATGTATCCACGATATTCCCGGTATTGAACGTATTCGGTATACCACTTCACATCCAAAGGAGTTTACTGCGCGCTTGATCGAAGCATACAGCGCGTTGCCCAAACTGGTCAGCCATTTGCATCTGCCGGTGCAGTCCGGCTCTGATCGCATGCTGGCTGTAATGAAGCGTGGGTACAGCGTGCTTGAATATAAATCAATTATTCGTCGGCTGAGGACGATGCGGCCGGAAATTTCACTGTCATCCGATTTTATCGTCGGCTTCCCCGGCGAAACAGAAAGTGACTTCGAAGCGACGATGAATCTCGTTGAGGAAGTCAATTTTGACGATTCATTCAGTTTTATTTACAGCGCCCGCCCGGGTACGCCTGCTGCAGATTTGCCTGATGACACCCCGCATTCAGTCAAACTGGAACGGCTTCAGCGCTTGCAGTCGCAAATCCATCAGCAATCCCGGAAAATCAGTCAGCGTATGGTCGGCAGTAAGCAACGCATTCTGGTTGAAGGCTTTTCCAAGAAAGATAACAGCGAAATTTTTGGCAGAACGGATAATAACCGCGTCGTTAATTTTGCCGGAAATAAAGCGTTGATCGGCCGGTTTATTGACGTTCGTATTACCGATGCATTGTCACATTCTCTGCGTGGTGAAGTATTGGATGGATAAATCGCGTGCATTTTACTTGCAAAGTTTGCATTCTGCTGAGAGAATTGGATTGTCTTAACAGCAGTACCTGACCTTGAAACAAAAGCCCATAGAAATTTCATTTACCCCCGCAGACAATCAACGGCTGGCAAACTTGTGCGGAGCGCTTGACGAGAACCTGAAACAGCTTGAAACCGCGCTTGATGTAACCATTTCCCGCCGTGGCGAGCATTTCAGCTTACAAGGTGCCTCTGACCAGACACAACTGGCAGCACAGGTACTACGTCGTTTTTACAATCAATCCCGCCAGCATCTGAGTCGTGAACAGATTCAGCTCGGTCTGATTGAGGCCAAGAATCCCTGGAGGAATCATACTCGAATCAGCGAAGACGATACTTCCGATATGGAAAAGGCGTCACCGGCGCTTAAGACCCGGCGGACTGGCTTGTATGGGCGCACGCAGCGGCAGACGCAATATCTTCAGCAAATTCAGAATCATGATATAACTTTTGCCATCGGACCGGCGGGTACCGGAAAAACTTATCTGGCTGTTGCCAGTGCGGTCGATGCGCTGGAACGGGAACAGGTGTCGCGTCTGGTTCTGGTCAGGCCCGCAGTCGAAGCCGGTGAACGACTGGGCTTTCTGCCAGGTGATATGACGCAGAAAGTGGATCCCTATCTCCGTCCGCTGTATGATGCACTGTATGATCTGATGGGGTTTGACAAGACCAGCAAGCAATTTGATCGTCAGGTAATTGAAATAGCACCGTTGGCTTTTATGCGTGGCCGCACATTGAATCAGTCATTTATCATTCTGGATGAAGCGCAGAATACCACGCCGGAACAAATGAAAATGTTTCTGACGCGTATAGGTTTCGGCTCCAAGGCTGTGATTACCGGCGATGTTACCCAGATTGATCTGCCCAAGCATCAGAAAAGTGGTCTGGCGGAAGTCAGGCAGGTATTGAAGGATATACGGGGCATTGCATTTACCCAGTTTGATTCAGAAGATGTTGTCAGGCATCCACTCGTTCAACGTATCGTTAATGCATATGAGAAGCATGATTTAAAACACAAAGATGGCGAATAATTACGTATTATTCAATTGACGATGCAGCAATCTTTCCAACTTGACGTGCAATTTGCGGTCGGTCGAGCGATTGAGAAAACATTACCAACACGTACACAGTTCAGACGCTGGACGAAGCTTGCACTTGAACGGGAGGCAGAGATTACAATCCGTGTGGTGAATATCGCTGAAGGTCGTGATTTGAATTGCCGTTATCGCGGCAAAGATTACGCGACTAACGTATTAACCTTTGTTTATGACGATACCGATCCGCTGTCCGGCGACATTGTGTTGTGCGCGCCGGTGATTGAACGGGAGGCGCTGCAACAGCATAAACCGTTGATGGCGCATTATGCGCATATGACCGTTCATGGCGTATTACATCTGCAAGGTTATGATCATATTGATGAGAATGATGCGCAGCACATGGAAGGCAGAGAAATCCAGATTCTCGCATCGCTGGGTGTCCAGAATCCCTATGTAGTATCAAGCGAGGTGGCTGTTTCAAATTGATTTTCGAATACCGTTGCAAGGATCGAATCGTACGAGTGATACGCAAAGAATGATTTTCGTGCCGGATAAATAAACATTCTGAATCTGCTTTATGGTGGTAGCGATAAACACGACTAATTATCGGGCAACCTGTAATATATACTTTAACAATCAGATAGCAATCAAATATGGATGATCCCTGGCCTAAAACGGGTTGGCTTGAGCGTGTTGGCGCAATGCTCATGCGTGAACCGGAAGACCGGAAGCAGTTGATCGCATTATTGCATTCAGCTTTTGAACGAAACTTGCTTGACTCGGATGCGCTCAGCATGATTGAGGGTGTCATGCAGGTGTCAGAAATGCAGGCACGCGATATCATGATTCCACGCTCTCAAATGGATGTTATCGATATCGGTCAGACACCCGAAGAAATTATTCCGTTTGTGATAGAAACCGCGCACTCGCGGTTTCCTGTCACCGAGGGAAGCGAGGACAACGTTATCGGTATCATGCTGGCCAAGGATTTGCTGCGCTACTATGCGGGTGAAGAAGCATTCAATCTGCGCGATATGCTGCGTCCGGCTGTGTTCATTCCCGAATCAAAGCGGCTCAATATATTGCTCAAAGATTTTCGTAAAAACCGGAATCATATTGCAATTGTCGTCAATGAGTACGGAGGTGTTGCGGGATTGATTACTATCGAAGACGTGCTCGAGCAGATCGTCGGTGAAATCGAAGATGAATATGATTTTGATGAAGACGAAGATAATATCGTACAGGAGCAGACTGGCAGTTACCGGATCAAGGCGATCACGGAGATAGACAATTTCAACGAGATCGTGGGGGCCAATTTCAGCGATGATGATTTTGATACAGTCGGCGGTCTCGTTCTCAGTAAATTCGGTCGGTTGCCAAACCGGAGCGAATCCGTTGTCATCGATAATATTAAATTTACGGTGCTGCGTGCAGACAGCCGCAGGCTGCATATCCTGAAAGTCGAGAAATTGCCGCCAGAATCTGAGTCGGTTGCTTAGGCAGTTAATACTCCCCGTTTTTTTGAAACGCGATCAACGCTTTCCTGAAGCGTGAATGATGAAGACTGGTAGATGCCAAAAATTACTACACGTACCTATGATTCCCAGGCGTTTGAGTCACTGCACCGTGATGGATTGCCACCGGTTCTGGCGCGTATTTACGCAGCACGTGGCATCGGTCATTCGGCGCAGCTAGAGATGGCGCTGGCGCGTCTGCTGCCATTCGATCAAATCAGAAACATTCACTTGATGGCAGGCTTGCTGGCTGACGCGATCAAGGCCAGAAAGCGCCTGCTTATCATTGCCGATTATGATTCTGATGGCGCAACTGCCTGCGCCGTTGGAATCCGGATATTGCGCATGATGGGTGCCGATGTCGGTTATCTGGTGCCGAACCGGTTTGAATATGGTTATGGCCTGACGCCCGAGATTGTTGATCTTGCATATACCACGTCGCGGCCTGACATACTGATCACCGTGGATAACGGGATAGCCAGTATCGATGGCGTACAGGCGGCAAAAGCGCTGGGAATGCAGGTACTTATTACCGACCACCATTTACCCGGCGATGAGCTACCCGAAGCGACCGCCATTATCAATCCCAATCAACCCGGATGTCCATTTCCAAGTAAACATATCGCCGGTGTTGGCGTGATTTTTTATCTAATGCTGGCACTGCGCGCCGAATTTCGTCAAAGGGGCGCCTTCGACACAGACAAGGAACCCAAACTTGCCGGTTTTCTGGATTTGGTTGCGCTTGGTACGGTAGCTGACGTTGTCAAGCTCGATGATAATAATCGCATCCTCGTTCAGCAGGGTTTGAGGCGGATTCAGGCCGGCCTTGCCTGCTCAGGAATTAATGCGCTGCTAAAAATTGCGGGACGCAAAGTACAGCAGACATCTACGTATGATCTGGGATTCATTCTCGGGCCCAGACTGAATGCTGCCGGGCGACTCGATGATATGTCACTGGGAATCGAGTGCCTGATTACAGACGATGCCGGCGCTGCTGAGCAAATGGCGCGGCAACTGGATGCGCTCAATGTGCGCCGACGTGAAATCGAGTCGAATATGCAGGATAGCGCATTGTCCAAGCTTGAAAGTTCGCTGCACGCCGAGAGTGCGCGGATTCAGTCTGCTTACAGCGTATGCCTGTTTGATCAAAGCTGGCATCAGGGTGTAATCGGTATTCTGGCGTCTCGTATCAAAGACAGATACCACCGACCGGTTATTATTTTTGCGCCGGGAAATGACGGCGAGATGAAAGGTTCCGGACGTTCGATACCAGGATTTCATTTACGCGACGCACTGGATCTGGTTGCTAAACGTTATCCTGAGATCATTGTGAAATTTGGCGGTCATGCTGCAGCCGCCGGCCTGACGATTGTTGCAGAACGTTTTGTGCAGTTCTGTGAAGCTTTTGAAACAATCGCCCAGTCCCTGCTGACCGAAGCGGACCTGACGCGTGTCATTGAAACGGATGGCGAACTGGATGAGTCGGACATGAATATGGAGCTGGCGCAGCACCTGACTCGTCAGGTCTGGGGGCAGGGGTTTCCTCAGCCGACTTTTAATGCTGGTTTTTATGTTGAAAGTCAACGGGTAGTAGGAGAAAAGCATTTGAAATTAAAGCTTAGAAAAATGCCCTCAGGCAGCATGCCTGCACAGGATTTAACCAGCGGTATCAGTTATGATGCAATATTGTTTTTTCATAATGATTTACTGCCCGATGTAATCAACGCAGTGTACCGGTTACAGATCAACGAGTTTAATGGCAGAACGATGCTTCAATTATTGCTTGAACACTGGTCACAAGCGGAAGCAAAGTCAATCGGTTAATATGACATGGCATGAATTTAGAAGAATTATTTCAGGGCAGTGAATTATTTCATCTGCCACACTTTGTGACAAGTCTGGCAATAGGTTTGCTGATTGGTATTGAACGAGAGCGCAGTTCAGCTGCAAAAGCGGGAGTGAGGACATTTGCGCTGGCTGCGATGTTTGGCACACTCGCCGCCATGTTGTCGGAAAAAACAGGTGCGCCCTGGTTCCTAGTGGGCGGGTTGCTGATTGTGGGAATAATGACTATTACAGCCTATGTTCGCACGAACGCCGACAGCACCACTGATCCGGGCACAACGACTGTTGTTGCAATTGCAATATGTTACGGTTTGGGGGCCATTGTCTGGTATGGCGATACAACCCTGGCAGTCATGCTGGCCATTATTGCTACGATATTGTTGTATTTCAAAGCAGAACTGCATGGTATTACCCAGAATCTGGGGCGGCGTGATCTGGTTTCAATTTTGCAGTTTGCAGTACTGACGTTTATTATTCTTCCTATATTGCCCGATGAGGAATACGGCCCTTATCAGGCTTTAAATCCGTATCAGATATGGCTGATGGTGGTATTGATTTCTGGTGTCAGTCTGTCAGGTTATGTGGCGTTGCGATTGTTAGGGGAACGTCATGGTGCGGTATTGCTGGGTTTGCTCGGTGGTCTGGTCTCCAGTACGGCAACCACCCTTGTATACACAAGACTGAGCAGCAACAGTCAATGTTTCGTGCAGTTGGCAATTGTAGTTATTTTAATTGCCAACCTGACCGTGCTGATCCGTCTGGCGCTCGTCAGTTCAGTCGTCTCGGTCAATATATTGCCGCAGCTGCTGCCGGTACTGGGGGCCGGTTTATTGTTAGGTATTGGTGTCACTCTATACTGGTGGTATCGGCTTCGTGAACATAGCGATATGCCCGTCCCGGAAATCAATAACCCGACAGAGTTGCGCACAGCTGCAGGGTTCGGCGTATTGTATGCCATTGTGTTGTTTCTGGCGGCATGGTTATCCGATGTGGCCGGCGTTCACGGCTTGTATGCTGTTGCACTCGTTTCCGGTTTGACGGATGTCGATGCCATTACACTGACCAGCCTGCGTTTGTTTGAACTGGGCAAGCTTGAAGCAGCAGAAACGGTAACCGCTATTTCTCTGGGTATCATATCCAATATTGCTTTTAAGATTGGCCTGATTGCTTTTATCGGCAACTCATTCATTGTCTGGCGTTGCGCAACCGGCATGCTCGCCACAGCTGCAGGTATCGGGTTGGCGCTGATTGTACTTGTTTTGTAACTGTATTT
The DNA here is from genome assembly GCF_900111605.1 of Nitrosomonas marina. Classification (GTDB taxonomy): domain Bacteria; phylum Pseudomonadota; class Gammaproteobacteria; order Burkholderiales; family Nitrosomonadaceae; genus Nitrosomonas; species Nitrosomonas marina_A. The sequence goes on from NZ_FOIA01000006.1 coordinate 10,673, forward strand.
TGGTGTGGCTATAGCTATCAGATTAAGCCTGAGTGCGCGAAATGAGAACAGGAATACCCTTTTTTTCCCGGATTGCCTGTTTCAATGTTTCATGATCGATTTCAAAATTGCTCGAGAGGTTCTTTTGACTTCTTTTGTCTGCCAGAAATTCGTTGATGGCATCAAAGACACTTTGCTGATAGTCGGAATACTTTGCTTCGTCTTCTTCCAATGGCGGATGCAGCTCGATATATAGCTGGTTGAGAAGCCAGCCCAATTTGATTGGCTGATTGACAATATTCACCTGGGTTCCGACCGGAACCTTGTCAAACAGGTGTTCGATATCTTCCGGATACAGGCGGATGCAGCCTGACGATACACGCATGCCAACGCCGTATGGTTTTACCGTACCGTGAATAAGGTAACTGCCCGAACCAATGCTCAGCCGCATGGCGTAGCGACCCAGTGGATTGTCAGGCCCAGGTGGCACGACATTGGGAAGTGGCGGTTCGCCATTGGCAATTCGGTCTTTCTTGATGGATTCCGGAGGTGTCCAGGTTGGGTCCTTTTTTTTCTCGGTAATTCGTGATATGCCAAGCGGCGTTTCCCAATCCATTCTGCCAATACCGATCGGAAATGTCATGACCACAGGCTTTTCACCTTTTACCGGTGTCGGGAAATAATATAAACGCATTTCCGGTAGATTCAGGACGAGCCCCCTGCGTTCAGCCATGGGGAATATATGCCTGCTGGGTAAAATCACTGTCGAACCATCTTCAGGCATCCAGCGGTCGACAGCGGGGTTGGCCAGTACAATCTCAGTTTGGCCAATGTCATACATGCGCGCAATATCCAGCAGCGTATCTGTGCGGCCAGCCTGAGTTGTGCGTATCTGGCCAAAAATATCGATATCCTCAGGAGGCAGGACCCATGTTTCAGCGTGCGCGGTCGTATTCGCGCAATGGATAACAAAGGTGAAAAACAGTAAAAAGATTCTAACCATGTGTTATTTTGCCTGTTCTTTCGAAGTAGATCGTTACAGGCCGAATAATAACTGATATTTTTAGTTTAAAACAGGTGAATAGAATCGGCTTTACGCTGATACTTTAAAACAACTGAAAGAGTCCTTGTATGATAGTGAATGCCAAGTAACTAAATATTCAATGCCTGATGCACTAATAAATTACGGTATGGTTTTTTACAGCCAGATTCCATGGCCGGCTATACACGTGAACCTGTCTGGTGGTTTGTTGTTGATCGTTGACTAACCGGCCATCGATATGTGCCCAACCCAGAATTCCTTCGCTCAGGTTGTAAGCATCAAGGCCCTGCTGTCGCAGTTGACGGGTATACTGCCCACTGCGGTAACCAATCGTACAATAAACAACAACCGTCCGGTTTTGGTATTTGGCGGGATTTTCCTCGAAATCATCCTTGGTGATAGCGCCCGGTATTACAGAAATGCGGCGCTCTTCCGGTGTGCGTACATCAACGAGTACAAGTTCAGAATTTGCTTTGTTTAATAACGGGCGCAGCGACTTATTGGAAATGGTGGGAATATCGCCGAATTGGATTGCTACCAGCGAATATGCAGTTTTCAGGAACACTGCCGATGAGACTGCGCATGCTATGACCAGACCAGTCAATCCAAGTAAAAAAACACCTGTGATATATCCGATGGTTCTCATACCCGGTCAACTGCCATGCTGAAAAGAAAAAATGAATTTTTTGGGTGGTTTTTTAAGGCAAAAGCAGTGTGAAAAAAAAATACGAGTATTCAGATAGATTCTGAATCGGGTCTATATCCGGAAATATAGACCCGTATGAAAATCAATATTCACTAACCGGTATATTGGCATCAGCAACAATTTTCTGTGCATCTCCACATTTTACACGGACGATTTTCCCATCCTTGGTTTTGGTCATGCTTTTAACCGTTTCGGTGGGCTTTTTGCCTTTGCAGTTCATCCAGTTCAAAATGTCTTCAGCTGAAACCGGGGTCAGGTCAGATTCCAGGTTTCCACTGGCCATTGTGGTTGTTGAGCCAAAAATAAACAATGCGGCAAACGCAGCAACTACCATTTTTTTCATTTTAGTTCCTCTCCTTAATTAATTTTTAAAATCACTTTACCCTGTCTGGTTGCGCCCAGGTAATGCGATATGCCATAACTAAAGCTTGAATACCTTAATCATGACCGTAACATAAAGGCCACGACAATATGACAGATATAAAATATCACCTAACTATTTTACTTTTTTATTTTGCTTTTGCAATATTAACACTCCATATAATTGCAGTCTAGGCTGTTGTTCTTTGTTGAATTTGCGGGTGGAATGTTGATTGTGCGTCAGGGAGAAATTCCGTCCCGAGTGTCAAAAAACGATACACTTGACGGATAATTGAAAAATTACAGATAGAATTTAGTATTTACACGTACACAGATTATTAACTACACATTACTCTAAAATGATTTGGAAACCGAATGTAACCGTTGCCGCTGTCGTTGAGCAAGAAGGCAAATTCCTGCTGGTAGAAGAAACCGTGTCACCAGAGACAGTACCATTATTAAACCAGCCGGCCGGTCATCTGGAAGCAGGTGAGTCGCTGGTTCAGGCTGTTGCTAGGGAAACACTTGAGGAGACTGGTTATACGTTTACACCCGAATGGCTGGTGGGTATATATCACTGGCATTCCAGCGACAATGATACCACTTACCTGCGCTTCGCATTTTCAGGATTTGTCTCGGATTTCGACCCGGATTATGTGCGGGAAGCATGTATAGTGAAGGCGAGCTGGTATGCAATGCCGCAGATTGATGAACTGATCATGCGCCATCGAAGTCCGCTGGTAAAACAGTGTATTCAGGATTTTTCTGCAGGAAAGCGCTATCCACTCGAGATATTGATGCATTACAACTGATTTGATGTGATGAAAAAGAAGCAAGTAATTGTGGGTTTGTCGGGTGGTGTTGATTCCTCGGTTGCAGCCTACCTGCTCAAGCAGCAGGGATATGCAGTTACCGGTTTGTTTATGAAAAACTGGGAAGAGGATGATACGGACACATACTGCTCTTCGCGGCAGGATTTGCTGGATGCGGTCTCCGTAGCGGATATACTGGATATTCCCATTGAAACGGTCAATTTTTCAGATGAGTATAAGGACAGGGTGTTTTCAAATTTTCTGGCCGAGTACAAAGCCGGGCGCACCCCCAATCCTGATGTGCTGTGTAATGCCGAGATCAAATTCAAGGCTTTTCTTGACCATGCGCATCAATTGGGCGCTGATTATATAGCGACAGGCCATTATGCACAGATAAGAACATTTGGCTGTGCGTTTCAACTCCTTAAAGGAGAGGATGGCACCAAAGACCAGAGTTATTTCCTGCACCGTCTGAACCAAAAACAGCTGGCCAGGACATTGTTCCCGATTGGCCATTTATATAAACGTGAAGTGCGCAAGATCGCCAGCAGCCTGAAACTGCCAAATAGTGCCAAAAAAGACAGCACAGGTATCTGTTTTATTGGGGAGCGGCCATTCCGGGAATTTTTGAGCCGTTATTTGCCGCACGAGCCGGGCAGTATTCAGACACCCGACGGTGATATCGTCGGCAAACATCTTGGTCTCATGTACTATACAATTGGGCAAAGACAGGGCCTGGGCATCGGCGGGACGCGCAACGGTACCGACGAGCCCTGGTTCGTTTGCGGCAAGAACATGGAAAAGAATGCATTGATTGTGGTCCAGGGCCACGAGCACCCCAGTTTATTGCAATCATCTCTTGCGGCAACGGATTTGACCTGGGTTAGTGGCGAAAAACCACATTGTGACTGGGTTTATGCTGCCAAAACCCGTTACCGCCAGAAAGATGCGCCCTGTACCATTGCTGAATTCAATGGTGCAGAATGCCGGATTGACTTTGCGCAGGCTCAATGGGCAGTAACACCCGGACAGTCTGTGGTGGTCTATGAAAGCAATGTATGTCTGGGGGGCGGCATCATAGTCGAATAGTTCTTCCGATATTCGTTGTGTTTCAAATCGGAATTATTTTGTATCCTTTTATTATTGAACGACTCGTTGAGGTATCGAATGCTGAAGCAAATGGTGATGCTGTGGATGTTGATGCTGATTGTAAGCACAGTCACGGCATCGGAGCAGAATTTTCTCGAAGAAATTGAAAGCAGTGCACGTGCATGGCTGGGTTTGAATGATGAGGGGCGTTACGTTGAAAGCTGGAAAAATTCATCTGAGCATTTTCGGAATAAAATGACCGAATCCGCCTGGATCAAGAATGCCGGTGAGATCAGAAAACCGCTTGGTGCAATGGAAGCCAGATATATTGCGACCGCAGGTCAGGCAAAAAAACTGTCCGGTCTGCCGGAAGGTGAGTATGTTGTGCTCCAGTTCTATACGACATTCAAGGAACGGACGCTGGCATTGGAAACGGTCACCCTCGCAAAAGAAAAAGATGCTATCTGGCGGGTTGCCGACTACGCGATTAAATAAAACCATTCAGTACCGATGTCCTGGAATTGATACTATACCGTTTGTTTTTATGGAGTTTTTACAAGGAGATTATGATGAAACAATACACAAGGGCTTGGGTCTCAGCAGCGTGTTTGCTGGGGCTGCTATTTAGCGTCAATCCGGTTGCCGCTGCGACGACAAACGAAATTGAAACAGTTTTCAATTGGGCTGAAAATAATTACCCCGAGCTTTTTCCAGAGCATCGAACGACACAGATGATTGATCCCTGGGCATTCAGGTTTTATCCGTCAACGGGAATTTACACTGGAATCAAAAATGATGAGGTATACGTACTGGGTGGACCATGGGGTGCGGACAGTCCGACGTTTATAGCCACTCTTCCCAGCCTGTTGTCCCAGATACAGGGAACCGGTGGTAATGGCAGTGTGCCTGCATGTGACAGCACCGCTGAGCTTCCTCAGGGTATGGTGATTACCCAGAATGGCAATGTCGTCAATATCACGACGAATGGACAGTGTATAGTCCTGCCGAACTCTCCTGAAAATACCAATTTCTGTGAACCGCTTGCGCCTCCGCAGCCGACAGGGATTTCTGTTCTGAGTACCGTAAATACAACCTCATTTCAAACGACCGGTATTACAATCGATTTGCCCGGTTTTCCGAACCCGCTGGATACATTCGCGCAGGATACATCCAGTTGTATCATCAATGCCCAGGAGGATGCGGACAATCTGGTAGTGAACAGCAACATCTGCTTTGATGTGACCAACCAGTTTTCTTCTTTACCCAGTGTGCCGGGTATCAGTATCAATCCGCCGATTACGGTTTCAACAGTTTCTTCGAGTACCAGCCAGCGTGTGCCTGATTGTTTTGCGACCGCGGCTTCCTTTATTACGGATGCGTACACGGGTGAAACCTGGATCAATGTCAACGGCAGTTTTGTACCGAGCACGGATTTGGGTTCCGGCTTCTGATGGTCACGTGCCGCTAAGCGCCAGCTTTAACACAGGTTTGCTTAAAATCCGGCATGCTCTGCATGCTTTATACATACTATGAGCCGTGGATATACGCTGCCGATAAATATTGAGCGTCTGTGAGCGTCAGCGTCGGTTTGCGGCATGTTGAAGCGTGTGCCATGTTAAAATCCGCCTCTTCATAGCTAATGACTGATATGAGGATGTTATGCACTGTTCCCCGATTACCGCTTTGTCGCCACTGGATGGCAGATACCGGCAAAAAGTTGCTTCTTTGCAATCGTATTTCAGCGAGTTCGCATTAATACGTTTTCGCGTCCAGGTGGAGGTGGCCTGGATCATGGCTTTGAGCAACGAACCGAAGGTCGCGGAGGTGCCGCCGTTTTCAAATGAAACCTGCAACCGGCTCGATCAGCTTGTGGCGGAATTTTCGGTGTCAGATGCGGAGGCGATTAAAGCGATCGAGGCGACAACCAATCATGATGTCAAGGCGGTGGAGTACTGGTTGAAGCAGGCGCTGGCTGATAATAACGAAGTATCGGACGCGGCAGGTTTTATCCATTTTGCCTGTACATCCGAGGACATCAATAATCTGTCGCACGGTTTGATGCTTAAGAACAGTCTTGAGAGAGTCATGCTGCCTGCCTTGGATGCAATGATTGCCAAGCTGGCCGCGCTAGCGCATCAACTGGCGGATATGCCGATGCTGGCGCGCACACATGGGCAACCTGCAACGCCGACAACGCTGGGTAAGGAAATCGCCAATTTTGTCTATCGCCTGCAACGTACAAAAAAACAGCTTTCAGCGGTGGCCATACTGGGCAAGATCAATGGAGCGGTCGGAAATTACAATGCGCATTTGTCTGCGTACCCGGAACTGGACTGGGAACATTTTGCGCGTACGTTTGTAGAATCGCTTGGTCTGACATTCAATCCCTATACGACCCAGATCGAGCCGCATGACACGATTGCGGAACTGTTTGACGGATATGCGCGCATAAACACAATCTTGCTGGATATGAATCGCGATATCTGGGGATATATTTCACTCGGTTACTTCAAACAGAAAACAAAAGCAGATGAAGTCGGCTCCTCGACCATGCCGCACAAAGTAAACCCCATTGATTTTGAGAATGCCGAAGGAAACCTGGGTATTGCCAATGCTCTGTTGAGACATTTGAGTGAAAAACTGCCGGTATCCCGCTGGCAACGCGACCTGACGGATTCGACTGTGTTGCGCAACATGGGTGTCGCGCTGGGTCATACATTGCTTGCTTATGATTCCTGTGTTAAAGGGTTGCACAAGCTGGAAGCCAATCCGGACCAGTTATCGCACGATCTGAACAATGCCTGGGAGGTGCTGGCCGAGCCGATCCAGACGGTCATGCGGCGCTATGCGATAGCGAACCCCTACGAACAGTTAAAGGCGTTGACACGCGGCAGGCGTGATATTACCCGGGAAATGCTGCATCAGTTTATACGTGATTTGCCAATTCCCGAAGCAGAAAAAAATCATTTGCTTGCCATGACACCGCAAAGTTATACGGGCAAGGCTTATGAACTGGCACAGAAAATAGTGGCCGACTAGACGACTGGAAAAAACAGCACGACAATCCGGTCAGAGCCTGTTTTGACCGGAGAGGAAAAAATTTTTTCAAAAAACCTTGAAATCCACGAAATAGTCCCAATAACCTCCTGATAATCATTAGGAGGAACGATGCAAAATTCACAGAATCCGCAGGATACACAACCAAATGAACCTGAAAATACGACAGATAATCATAATGTTGATGGGTCTGAAGCTGTTGATGAAACGATACAGGTAGCACATGTTGCCGGAGAGAGTGAGACGCAGGCAGAGGCGAAGGCAGGCACGCAGCCTGATCTGGAGCAGTTATTGAAAGCAGCTGAAATTAAGGCTGCAGAACATCATGATGCCTGGATGCGCGCGAAAGCAGAAGCGGAAAATATTCGCAAGCGTGCACAGAGCGATGTCGCAAATGCCCACAAATATGCTGTTGAGAATTTTTCTACTGAATTGCTGACGGTCATGGATAGTCTGGAAGCTGCACTGGCAGTTGAGAATGCCAGCGTTGAAAACTACAAAAACGGTATGGAATTGACACAGAAACAATTAACGGCCGTGTTTAATAAGTTCAATATTACAGTGATTGATCCGGCAGGTGAGAAATTCGATCCACATCAGCATCAGGCGATGTGCACCGTCGATTCCGAGCAGGAGCCAAATACAGTGGTACAAGTGATGCAAAAGGGCTACAAGCTGCATGACAGGGTTATCCGTCCTGCGCTTGTGACGGTTTCCAAGGCAAAGGAAGCCTGATCAGCCTTGAAATTTAATATTGCATCTCCATTTATCTGATTAATTCATAGACAGTTTTATAATAAGGATTTAAACATGGCAAAAATTATTGGTATCGATCTGGGTACGACCAATTCCTGTGTGGCGATAATGGAAAGCGGCAAACCCAAGGTGATAGAAAATTCCGAAGGTACGCGGACGACGCCGTCAATCGTTGCCTATACTGAAGACAACGAGATTCTGGTCGGCGCCTCGGCAAAGCGTCAGGCCGTTACCAATCCCAAAAATACCTTGTTCGCAGTAAAGCGGCTTATCGGTCGTCGTTTTGATGAGAAAATGGTACAAAAAGACATCAAAATGGTGCCCTATAAAATTATCAAGGCCAGCAATAACGATGCGTGGGTTGAAGTGCGCGACAAAAAAATAGCCCCGCCTGAGGTATCTGCGCAGGTGCTGAAGAAAATGAAAAAAACCGCAGAAGATTATCTGGGCGAACCGGTTACGGAAGCGGTGATTACTGTCCCTGCGTATTTTAATGATTCACAGCGTCAGGCCACCAAGGACGCTGGTAAAATTGCCGGTCTGGAAGTTAAACGGATCATTAATGAGCCGACAGCTGCTGCATTGGCATTTGGCCTGGATAAAAAAGAAGGCGACCGCAAGATCGCAGTTTACGATCTCGGCGGCGGCACGTTTGATATTTCGATAATCGAAATTGCTGAAGTTGAAGGCGAGCATCAGTTTGAAGTGCTGGCGACCAATGGCGATACTTTTCTGGGTGGTGAGGATTTTGACTCACGCGTTATCGAATATCTGGTTGAAGAATTTAAAAAAGAAACCGGCATTGATCTGAAGCAGGACATGCTGGCACTGCAGCGTCTGAAGGATGCGGCGGAGAAGACCAAAATCGAACTGTCCTCAAGCCAGCAGACCGAAGTAAATCTGCCATATATTACTGCGGATTCAAGCGGACCCAAGCATATGGCGATCAAAATTACGCGCGCCAAACTCGAAAGCCTGGTTGAAGAATTGATTGAACGCACAGTAGAACCCTGCCGTGTTGCCATGAAAGACGCAGGCGTGACGGCGTCTGAAATTGACGATGTTATCCTGGTTGGTGGCCAGACCCGGATGCCGAAAGTCCAGGATAAAGTCAAAGAGATTTTTGGCAAAGATCCCCGCAAGGACGTTAATCCGGATGAGGCAGTTGCAGTAGGCGCCGCAATTCAGGGCGGTGTGCTGCAGGGTGATGTCAAGGATGTACTGTTGCTTGATGTTACTCCGTTGTCGCTCGGTATTGAAACGCTCGGCGGTGTGATGACCAAGCTGATCCCGAAAAATACGACGATTCCGACCAAAGCGCAACAGGTTTTCTCGACTGCTGAGGACAATCAGACTGCAGTTACCATACATGTGTTGCAGGGTGAGCGCGAGATGGCTTCCGGTAACAAGAGTCTGGGCCAGTTCAATCTGACGGATATTCCACCTTCACCGCGCGGAATGCCGCAGATTGAGGTTGCATTTGACATCGATGCCAACGGGATATTGCATGTATCGGCGAAAGACAAGGCCACTGGCAAGGAGAACAAAATCAAGATTCAGGCCAGTTCAGGTTTGTCGGAGGAAGAAATCGAACGTATGGTTAAGGACGCCGAGGCGCATGCAGAAGAAGATCACAAAATCCTGGAACTGGTTTCCAGCCGCAACCAGTGTGACGCTATTATTCACTCTGTAAAGAAATCGCTGAAAGAACATGGCGACCAGCTGGATGAAACGGAGAAATCCAAAATCGAAGATGCGCTTAAGGATGCAGAGGAGGCGTTGAAGTCTGACGACAAGGATGAGATCGATGCAAAAACACAGGCATTGACAGAAGCTTCGCACAAGCTGGCTGAAAAAATGTACCAGAGCCAGGAGCCGCAATCACAGCAGTCCGGTGCAGGAACATCGTCTTCTGGAAACGACGAGAAATCTGTAGAAGGAGATGTTGTCGACGCTGAGTTTGAGGAAGTGAAAGACAAAAAATAACTACTGATCCCGTATTTCAGGCGCAGAGCGCGAGAAAAGGAAAAATTCCTTGTCACGCTCTGCGTTTTGGTATTTGTTCAGAAAGTGATATGAATTCGAAACAACATATCAGAACCAATATGATAATAGAAACTAGACATGGCTAAGCGCGATTATTACGAAATACTTGGTGTCAACCGTGATGCTGACGACAGTACGATAAAAAAGGCCTATCGCAGGCTGGCGATGAAGCATCACCCTGACCGTAATGCGGGTAATGTGAAATCTGAAGAATTATTCAAGGAAGCCAAGGATGCCTACGAAATTCTCTCTGATCCGAATAAGCGTGCCGCCTATGATCAGTTTGGCCATGCCGGCGTGGATACCAATGCAGCCGGTGCCGGGGCAGGTAGTGCTCAGGGTTTTGCAGAGGCATTCGGCGACATATTCGGCGATATTTTTGGCGGGCGTGGCGGACGTTCCAGTGTACACAGAGGATCCGATTTACGTTACAGTTTGGAGATTTCTCTGGAACAGGCAGCTCGCGGCACTGAGACAAAAATTCGCATCCCGACCATGGACACCTGTGACACTTGTCATGGAGAAGGCAGCAAGCCGGGCAGCAAGCCCCAGACCTGTCCGACCTGCCACGGTCACGGCCAGGTCAGAATGCAGCAGGGATTTTTTTCGATTCAGCAGACCTGCCCGAAGTGTCATGGCAACGGTAAAATTATCACAGACCCGTGCAGTACCTGTCATGGTACCGGGCGGGTGAAACGGCATAAGACCTTGAACGTGAAAATACCGGCAGGTGTTGATGAGGGCGACCGCATACGTGTATCAGGCGAAGGCGAAGCAGGTGTTAATGGTGGGCCGCCAGGTGATCTTTATGTTGTGATTCATCTAGCGTCACACCCGGTTTTTCAACGCGATGGCGATCATCTGCATTGCGAGATTCCCATCAGTTTTACAACGGCCGCTTTGGGTGGAGAAATCGAAGTACCGACGCTTGAGGGGCATGCGCGAATCAAGGTGCCTGCCGAAACCCAAACCGGTAAAATTTTCCGCTTGCGGAGCAAAGGTATCAAGGGTGTGCGAAGCCACGACAAGGGAGATCTGCTGTGTCATGTGATTGTCGAAACTCCTGTGAAACTGACTGCGCGGCAAAAAGAGCTGCTGGAGGAACTCGAGTCTATCAGCCAGAAGGACAACTCCCGTCACAGCCCGCGTGCCAAATCATGGATGGACAAAGCTCGCGAATTTTTCTCGGATTGAACAGCTGGGTTAAAATGGCGGATATTGCCGCCCGAATTCGGTTGAGTCCGGCAGAAAAATATAATGACACAATTGCGAAATCTGTTCAGTTACTGCGTGCTGATCGTGCTGAGCCTGATTACCTCGTCAGGTCACAGTGAGGCAGCGGGTGACGGCCCTGAACAGACTGCAGGCAATAATAGCAATGGTGAATTACACATTGATTCCAGTCATGTGCGTATCGGATTGACTCTGCAACAATACGAGGCAGGGTTAAAACGTCTTGAAAATGAGGCTGAAACGCGCTATGTCAATGCACTTGCCAACAATCAACAACATTCGGAAGCAGAAGCGCAGCTGCATGTTATCCAGACCCGTTTGCAGAATATCGAGCAAAATTACCGATCGCATATCGAAGATTTGCGAAATCGCATCGAACAACTGGAGTCCATCCGCAACCATGTATCCGGTCGGCTGCTGAATCAGGCCCAACAGGCACTGGCTGACGGCGATCGCCGGCAAGCCGCACAAATGCTGTACCAGATCGAGGTCCAGTCGGCTGGTGTCAATCGCGTTACCGCAGAAACAAACTACCAGCGCTGCCAGATCGCCAAGGATACCATGCGCTATCCCCAGGCGCTCACCTTGTGCCAGCGTGCTGCTCATCTGGCGCCTGACAGAGCGGACTTCCTTTCAGAGCTGGCCGGTCTGGCGCAAACGCTGGGCGACTACGAACAGGCAGTCGAGTATTATGAGCAGGCACTGGCCAGCTATCTCAAAACGCATGGGGAAGACCATCCCGTTGTGTCGGTGAGCCGCAATAATCTGGGCACGATCTGGGATGCGCTGGGTGAGTATAAAAAAGCCATCGGCTACTATGAACAGGCACTGGCCAGTGATATCAAGGCCCACGGCGAGCATCACCCCGATGTGGCGATAGACCGCAATAATCTGGGAATGGCCTGGTATGCGCTGGGTGAATATAAAAAGGCCATTGTCTATCTCGAGCAGGCGCTGGCCAGCGACATCAGGACCTACGGAAAAGATCATCTCCAGATTGCCACATACCATAATAATCTGGCCGGTGCCTGGCATGCGCTGGGCGACTATAAAAACTCCCATGATCATCTGGAACAGGCGCTGAAGATTTTTGAGAAAGTTCTGGGAGAAAACCACCCGAATACAAGTGGCGTGCGGGCAAATTACCGGCAATTGCAGTCGGACATGCACGATCTGGACAACGAATCAGGTTCCGATTCATCTGAATAGGATAAAATGACTGTGTAAAAATAGGGTCAAATCTATTTATTAATAAAATATGTTTTTTTACTGACATCAAATGCAAAATGCAAATTAAAGATATTCTGGGAAAATAGTAGCGTCATAAATGTGTTGCTGTAAGGGAAAATGCTTGGGGATGCGGCATTTTTTGATCAATAGAATCATAAAGTGGGAACTTTTGACAACAGGTTGTTGTAATTATGTGAAAGAAATGTTGAAAATGTTTGCGTGTTAACTTGCCGTTAAGTAAGCTAAACCTTGCGCAGGGTATGGATTTTCTCTTCGTGCCGCAATCTTTCAAGGATGGAATGCGAATTTTGTCCTTAAATAATAATGAATCAGAATTTCAAAATTAGGGAGGATTACGCTTTGGTTACGCAAACTAAAATGAGAATGAAGGAACTGACGCTCGCTGTCTGCGGCGTGTTTCTAGTTTCATCGCTGGCTCATGCTGATACAGGCACGACCAGCACAACTAAGCCCTATGGGCATCAGAGTTATGCCGATTTGGTAGACGAAATCGCCGGGGATGAGGATGTGGGATTGGTAGAGAGCCTGACAGGCTATAAATATAACGAATCATCATTCATGCAGGCCTTGGGCGTAAAGTTCGGTGGCTGGACGGAAATCGGTTTTGCAGGTAATACCGGCACTTCAAAGAGTTCTAACGGCAATGGTCCGGTTACATTTAATGATGGGCCGAATGAATTCAAATTACATCAGGTCTATGGCTATATCGAGCGGGAGGTTGATACCACATCGAAATCAATCAGTTTTGGTTTCCGTGCGGATCTTTTGTACGGTACCGATGCGCGTTTTACAACAGCATCAAATTTTGATACCAACATTCTGAATGATACGAACCAGCGCAAACTTGCGTTTCCCCAGGCTTATGTGAACGTGTTTCTGCCAGTGGGTAATGGACTGACTGCAACGATGGGTCATTTTTATACACTGATTGGATATGAAGTGGTGCCTGCAGCTGGGAACTTCTTTTTCTCGCATGCTTATACCATGCAATATGGTGAACCCTTCACGCATTCGGGTGGTTATTTGACTTATCAACTGACCGATAACATTACACTGAGAGGTGGTGCTGTAACTGGATGGGATGCGCATTTCAATCAGCCGGTAAATTTCCTGGGTAGTGTTGCTTACGCGACTGACGATGAACGAACTTCGTTGACTGCATCGTTGATCACAGGTAGCGTAGAAACCGGAAGCCCGCACGACGACCATAACCGCACCATGTACAGCATCGTTCTGGAGCACGACATCACCGACCGACTGCACTACGTATTGCAGCATGATCTGGGTGTGGAGAGTGGTACGTCAACGAACAGTTCTGCGGAATGGTACGGCGTAAATCAATATCTGTTCTACGATATCATGCATAATCTGGCTGCAGGTCTGCGTATGGAATGGTTTCGCGATGACGACGGCACCCGTGTAAACAGTTTTGCTGAAAATTATATTGGTGTGACCGGAGGATTGAACTACACGCCTATAGCGGGCTTTACTATCCGTCCGGAAGTCAGGTATGACCGTACGACGGAAAACAATGCTTTTGATAATTTCAGGGATAACGATCAAATCATGCTATCAGTCAGTGGAATCTTCCGCTTCTAAGTTCAATCGTTTTTTCTGAAAGACCAGGAAGAAAAGAAATTATGGCAATATAATTACTTTCTTCCTGTTTTGCTGCTTTCTGGCCATTCGGCCTTTGATTACGATATCTAGAGCTGTTTATTTCTAAATCGTAATTCATTTATCCGGATACTCACGATCCTGAGTGTCCGGATACTTTATCAGTCCGTTCGCAACCTTATAGAACAGAACCCGTCGGCAGAAAGAATGTGTAAGAAAGCACTGTAATGAGTGCAACTACACCGATAATTTTAATTAAAGCCATATCTGATTCTTTGTTTACTCTCATCTGATTATTCCTCATAACAACGTAACTCTGTATAGAGTTGATAATAACCTTATCATTCTCTCGTTCTATTAGGTTGACAATATGAACGAAATGAATGAACTACTCGATAAGATAAGCTGTCGTTTATATAATTACAGCAGATTTATAAATGCCAATATCCATTTGTAATAAAAACATTTTATATATCAGCTCAAATGATTATTTTCAGCTTTCTCATATCTTTTATTTAGAGCGAATCATACAGACATAAATTCAACACGATAAGTACCAAAAATTGAATTATATTGTTTCCTTTAGGTTGACAATAAACCGGCTATAGTTTGTGATGCAGGATCTAAATCTTTTTGTTATTTTTGCACGCGTTGTAGAATCAGGCAGTTTTGCTGAAGCAGCGCGCAGAATGCGTATTTCGCGCTCAGCAGTCAGCAAAGCAATATCAAAACTGGAAAAAAATCTTGGCGCCCAGTTGCTGAATAGAAGTACCCGTGATCTCAGCTTGACCGAGGCAGGCGCTGTACTGGCCGAGCATTCAGCACATATCCTTGATGAGGCAGAGCAGGCGGAACGTGTAGTCAACAGCCTGCAGGCTGAGCCGCGCGGTATGCTGAAAGTCAGCGCATCTGTGGCATTTGGTACGCTTCACGTTGCGCCTGCGCTGGCGGATTTTTTGTCCAGGTATCCCGAAATACGGATTGATCTGACGATTACTGATCGTCCCGTTGATCTGATAGGCGAAGGTTATGACGTGATTATCCGGGTTACCAATGAACCGGATCTTAATCTGGTAGCGCGCAAGCTGGCGCCTGTTCGTCGAAAATTATGTGCGACGCCTGAGTATTTCGAGAAAAATGGTGTGCCACAAACACCAGAGGATTTAATTGAACATAATTGCCTGGACTATACGCTTTCCGGTGAGCAGGGGTACTGGAATTTTACCGGGCCGGAGGGGGGGATTGCAGTGCCCGTTTCGGGAACCTTGCGCATCAACGATGACGACGCACTGTCCCAGGCGGTGCTGGGCGGCCTTGGTATCGCGTTATTACCTACTTTTACAGTTGGAAAGGATCTGCAAAGCGGTAAATTACAGGCAGTGCTGTCGGAGTATATCGCGGTGGAACGCTATGTTTATGCGTGTTATCTTCCCAGCCGTCACGTTCCGGCCAAAGTGCGTTCTTTTATCGATTTTCTGCTGATGCGTATCGGCACGGTTCCCTATTGGGATAAAGATGCCTGAACGAACATGCGCAAACCGGCCTCTGTTACACAGGAACATGTCAGGGATGGTAATGTCTCAGTTGATTGAGCAGAGCTGCCAGATCGTTTGGCAGTTCCGACTGCCAGCACATCTCCTGTGCGTTCCCAGGGTGGATCAGCGCCAGTTGCCAGGCATGTAATGCCTGTCTGGGAAATGCTGTCAGCAATTGTCCGATTTCTGTTGATATTTTACGAGGTTTGCCGCTATAAACGGGATCACCCACCAATGGGTGGTGAATGGAATGCATATGAACGCGAATCTGGTGTGTACGGCCGGTTTCCAGGCTACACTGCAGCAATGAGCAGCCCGCCAGTGATTCAACCAGTTGGTAGTGCGTCCGTGCGGTTTTTCCACGTGATGTTACCGCCATTTTGGTGCGATGAACCGGATGACGGCCTATGGGGGCATCGACAGTGCCATTTTGATCCACCTGACCCAGTACCAGAGCGAGGTAATCACGTTTGACTGTACGCTGTTGTAACTGGCGCACCAGCCGGAATTGCGCTTCCACCGTTTTGGCAATGATCAGCAATCCGCTGGTGTCCTTGTCCAGCCGGTGAACAATGCCCGCCCGCGGTACATTTTCCAGTTGTGGTGCGTGGTGCAGCAAAGCATTCAGCAGGGTGCCCTGCCGGTTGCCATTGCCGGGATGCACAACCATCCCAGCGGGTTTGTCGACGACTAAAATCGTACCGTCTTCATGAATGATATTCAAAGCAATTGCTTCGGCATTGTGAACTGTAGACGCTTCGGTTAGGTTCGGGCAAATCAGGACATGTTCATTGCCCCATACTTTTTGTTTGGCCGTGCACAATTGATTGTCCAGCTTGACGCGTTCTTGCGCAATCCAGGTCTGGATTCGGCTGCGCGACCATTCCGGCAGCAGTCTGGCCAGGGCCTGGTCCAGGCGCAGGCCGGCGCAATCTGTCGGTATCAGCAAATCGATGACGGATTCGCAGTTCTTGTCCCATGAGGTGGGCAAAGGTTTTGCGCTATAATGATCATCAGGTTTCATGTTTTCGACAAAGGATATCATGTTGCATCACGTAACTTTAGTGTTGATAGTAATTTCGGTGCTGTCCGCATGTGGCTTGCTGCCCGAACAGGGTGAAGACACGCAAAACTGGTCTGCCAACAAATTTTATACCGAGGCGAAAGAAAAGCTGAACAATGGTAATTATGAAGCGGCAATCAAGCTGTTTGAAGGACTGGAAGCGCGATATCCCTATGGCCGCTACGCCCAGCAGGCGCAGCTTGAAACCGCATATGCGCATTACAAGGATCAGGAACCGGCCTCTGCTATCGCCGCAGCTGATCGCTTTATTAAACTGCATCCAAACCATCCCAACGTTGACTATGCCTATTATATCAAGGGACTGGCGAATTATCATGATAACTGGGGAATAATGAGTTTTATGATGCGTGGTTTTCTCAAGCAGGATATGAGCGAGCGCGACTCCAAGGCATCCCGCGAATCCTTCGACAATTTCAGGGAACTGGTCAAGCGTTTTCCGGACAGCAAGTATGCTGCGGATTCGCGGCAACGTATGGCGCATTTATTAAATGTGATTGCCATGAACGAGGTTCACGTAGCGCGTTACTACATGAAACGCAAGGCTTATGTAGCTGCAGCAAACCGGGCGCAGTTTGCGGTGCGGGAATATCCGCGTACACCGGCGACTGAAGAGGCGCTTTATATTATGGCGCAAGCATATAACGCACTGGGTATGCACGATCTGAGCGACGATGCCGAACGTGTTTTAAAACAAAACTTTCCCGACAGTGAATTTCTCGAGGATATCCATGAAACCGAGAATCCGCCCTGGTGGAAAATCTGGTGACTGCCCTAGCACTCTATCAATATCATATTGATAGAGTGCTAGCGATTTATTGATCGTCGCGTAAGTG
The DNA here is from genome assembly GCF_900111605.1 of Nitrosomonas marina. GTDB lineage: Bacteria > Pseudomonadota > Gammaproteobacteria > Burkholderiales > Nitrosomonadaceae > Nitrosomonas > Nitrosomonas marina_A. Next base: position 28,073 of record NZ_FOIA01000006.1, read on the forward strand.
TACGGTCATTACATCACATTCTGCATGGAAAATAACATTCTTGGCGGTTGATCCTATGAGGGTAGCGAGCCCGTGACGGCCGTGTGAGCCGACAACTATCAAGTCGAATTTTTCCTGCAGTGCGATCCGTGTGATTTCTTCTTGAGGCGTTCCCCATATCAGGCAGCGACAAGCAGGTGCGACCTGCAATGCATCGCAGATCTGCATAAACTTGTTTTTTTCAGCCTGCAACAGTAAGTCCTCAGAGGAATTGTCCAGAGAAATAATGGTGCCATAGGGTGTGTCCGGCATCGGAATATTATCCAGAACATGAATGACATGCAGATCGGCATGGAAGGTATCGGCTATATATCTAGCCTGTTTGGCAACCAGGTTGCCGTAGTCGGAAAAATCAACCGCTACTAGAATCTTTTTATAATGGTGCATAGCATATTGGTGCGAATAGTGCGGTCAGGCTTTTCAACTGACTGCCCGGCGCCCGATTGTTTTTCTTTATTGTTTTATTATATACCGTGACCGATCAAAGGTGTATGTCATTCATCGTATACCGGCTGTTTGAGATAATGGGCCAGAAACTCCAGCACCTCCTGCTCGTATGTTCTGCCTGCATATTCGTGCATATTAAAATGTCCTGCGCCAGGAACTATCCAGAGTTCCTTGGGCTCACGTGCAGCCGCGAACAAGCGTTCAGTTTCAAATGGGGTGGTATGTCTGTCGTTTGTGCCGGAAATAAATAGTATAGGTGAATTCAGATTGTTGATGTGTTGAATCGGGCTTAGCTGGTCAGTCTTCGTGTCGGTAAAAAAAGCAATTTGAGCGAGCAGTATCGGCAGAAACAAAGTGCCAGGTTCTCCGAAAAAAAGTCTCAGCCGGTTTTCTACAGCTTCTTCCAACGTCGGGTGCAGCGACTCGAGAATTACAGCGTTCAGTCGCATGTCTTGCCGGGCAAGTACGATGGCTGCCGCACCCAGAGATACGCCGATAGCACCGATCCGTTCATTTGGGAACCTGTGGCGTAAGAACGTGATGGCCGATTCAACATTCTTTGATTCCCGAGCACCAAATGTGATACGGGAACCCGGTGTTTCGCCATGCGCCTGCAAATCAATCATCAGCACATGATAACCCCGGGCAGTCAGAAAACGGGCGCGACTCAGCATTTCAACGCGGTTGCTTCGAATGGAATGCACCAGCAGAATTGCACCATTGCCACTTTTACCATTGACGAGCCAGCCGCGAACACTTGCTCCGTCCGTGGACGGAATGTTTACAGATTCAACAGGAAGATCTGTCAGCAAGGTTTCAGTGGCAGTGGCTGCAGACCCGGTAACCACTTCGCCGACCAAAAAACTGAGTGCGACAATAATCGCAATTACTCCGATCAGATAAATCCAAATACGTTTAATCATGTTCGTTTTAATCGTTCTGATTAGTAAGGCCTTAATGTTACAATCTAAAAGTCAAGCAGAGAATATAAAACTGTCTGTTTCGATTTGCAGTTGATGCGCAGACTGTAGAAACCCTGTCCAGTTATTAAGGGAAGCAGGCGGTTGAGTGAGTTTTCATTGTTTAGCTGATGAAAATAATGAGTACACATTCGACCAGCGTTGTTAATCTTTAATGCCGGGACAGCGAATAAATCTTTAATTACTGATAAGGTAACCTACTATGAATAATTCTGTAGCAGATTTTCAAGAAACGATGCAGCATTTGGCGGATACGTTTATCAAGGGACTGCCGGGAAAAATTGAAGATTTAGAAACATTGTGGCAACAGCTTCAGAATGAATGGCATGCAGACAAATTGCAAATTGTGCATCGCAAGGCGCATGAGCTGGCCGGTACGAGCAAAACGTTTGGTTTGAGTGAGTTGAGCGGACTGGCAGATTCTCTGGAACAGACATTGAAGGCGGCGCTGCAGAATGAAGCGCAGCTGGATGAGCAGCAGCGTGCGGAGATATTCGCGCTGTTACGGGAAGTAGGGCGGCTGGTGGTTAATCAGGCATCGGATTTTCCAAGAACGTTTGCCAAACAGTTCAATGACTATCTGGTGGATATGGACGAAGTGAGTCATGTTTTTGTCGTAGACGATGATCAGGAGGCAGCGCAGGAACTGGCGTTACAGGTGAGCTATTATGGCTATGAAGTTGAAGTTTTTGGGCGTCTGGAGGATTTTCGCGAGGCAATAAAAAGAACCCCGGGGGCCATTGTGTTGATGAATGTCGAATTTTCCGATGATGCAATGGCCGGTATTCGTACCATGAAAGAAATCCAGCAGGAAATGGAAGAGCCTGTGCTGGTGGTATTTCTTTCTTCAAATGATGATTTTGCTGCGCGGCTTGAAGCTGTGCGTGCAGGCGGGATTGCGTATCTGACAAAACCGATCAATTCATCAGAGTTGATCGAACAACTTGATTCGTTTTCGGTGCCGCAAACGCAGGAACCTTTTCGAGTGTTGATTGTTGACGATTGCGCCACTGATCTGGCATTTCATGCTGCTGTTCTCGAGCAGTCCGGCATGATTGTGAGAACGGTCGAGAAAATGAATACGGTGATGCGAACATTGCTGGAATTTAATCCGGATGTTATTTTGATTGATGTTTATTTGCCCGAGTGTAGCGGTATTGAACTGGCAAAGGTTATTCGTCAGCTTGACGGTCTGTTCAATGTTACGGTTGTGTATTTATCTTCTGAAAATGATTTCAATACCCAGCAGGAAGCCATGCTTCTGGCAGGTGACGATTTTCTGGCCAAACCGATTGATCCAAAACGGCTGGTTTCTGCGGTCACCAGACGCGTTCAGCGCGCGCGTCAACTGCGTGGATTAATGGTGCGCGACGGTCTGACCGGTTTATTCAATTACACCGCAATCAGAGAACAGCTTGGACGCGAGATCGTGCGTTCAAACCGGTTAAAAACGCCGCTGTCGCTTGCGATGGTGGATGTTGATTTTTTCAAGAAAGTTAACGACAACTATGGTAATGCGGCGGGTGATCGTGTGCTAAAAAGTCTTGCGCGGCTTCTCAAACAGCGCTTGCGCGGTACCGATATTGTCGGGCGTTATGGCGGTGAGGAGTTTGCAGTCATTATGACCGATACCAACGCGCCAGAGGCGGCCAAGGTGATCGATGAAATCCGTAAAGTGTTTTCGCGCCTGCTGCATATGAGCGACAACAAGGAATTCAAAGTCACGTTTAGCTGCGGAATAGCTGACATCAAGCATTTTCCGGATGTAAAAAGTGTCAGCGAAGCAGCAGACAAAGCGCTTTATCAGGCCAAGAAGAAAGGCCGTAACCAGGTGGTGATCACTTCAGGCGACTAACGGGGCGTCTTCTTGTCGATACAATTGATACACACCAGATCCGGCGGTATGAGTGGTAAATGTGGCTGTTATCATCATCTTGAAACATTGCATGCTGTTTCTGTTCGCTGCGCTATACAAGTCCCGGGATAAATCTGTATTTGACTCTGGCGCAATATTGGTCGTATTCGTCGTCAATGCTGCGCAAGTGTCTTTCTTCAGTGAGCGCGCGCATGATGTAAATCACCGACCAACCAACCATGGAACCGATTGTAATCAGCGTGGCGGTTAATGACGTCTGCCATGCGACGGCTACGGCCGGCATCAGGCCGATCCACCATGCCAGATTTTTACAGACATATGCCGGGTGGCGGATGTAACGATAGGGGCCATGCATAATAATTCCGCGGTGTGTTAAGTTGCTTGCTTTAAAATTCAACGCAACCGAGGCAGAGGTATAAACGGCCATCAGCATCAATAGCGTTACATTCAAAATGACGTGTACCACCGGGTCAGAAAATTGTGGGAAGTCAGTGAAATATCCGCCAAATACCATACTTGTCATGCCATTAAAAGGAGGATAGCTGGCCAATGCGACAGCCCAGCCAAGCAGGGTAGGGTCGACGGAACGGATTTCATTGTTAAGTGACGGCAATTCGACAAGATAGCCGATAGTAAAAAAAAGAACGTCAAGAAAAAGAATCAGCTTGAATATAAACCAGAAACCACTGGTGTTGAATAAAGCCAGCCAGCCAGTATTGGGATCTCCGATTGTCTGAAACAGCTGACTGCCATGTTCCAGCATGTGCCCTGTATGTGAAAACAGCCAGACAATCATTAACGGCGCAAAAAATGCTTTTAACAGGATACTGAGCAAACCGAGTCTTTCATCAAAAGGCAGTCCCGTTTTCCATACGGTCGCCGGAGAAATGGCTATTTTATGCAGTGCGCGCAAGCAGTAAATGGATTTTGAAACCCGCGGAGCGGGCTCTGTCAAATAAAATACAAATAAGGTAAACGTATAAAAGAGAGTGGTAACGACTAATACCTGCCAGTGCATATAGTCTTTACCAAAGTAATGTGTATGTACTGAAAAATAACTTTGATAATACGGGATGATTGCATAAAATCCGCTAGTCGCTGCGATTATCAGCAATGTTGCAGACAGGTTTTTGACGCGCTGGGAAAAGTTGTAGCTATAGGTGCTGATAATAGGCATACCGGTGAACGACTATGGTTCTTTAATCGACGGTATTGTATCGCATAAAAAAAGAAAATGCGCTTTCGCGCATTTTCCAGTCTCTGACCTTTTAGCCAGGATCGCCAGGTTCAGCCGTCAGCGGCTTTATTATTATTGATTGCTTGACGCTATTATTCTAGAGAGCCAGCTTTGATTTCCAGGTACAATAACCGGTTGTCGTTGCTGGCGCTTTTCATTTCATGCTTATAGACCAAGGCGACGTCTTCTCATTAAAACAAACGCCTGACCGAGCAAACCAATAGCCAGCAAAATCAGAATGCCCGGTTCTGAAACCTGACCACCGCTGGTGCTGGTGCTTGACCCGCCGCTGGTTGTGCTGCCGCCGCTGCTGCTGCTTGTGACAATTTTGTCACTGCCGTTGCCATTTGCGCCAGTACGCTGTGTGCGCAGGATCGAGTCGTTTAAAACGTCCGTAAATGTCCAGGGATTCGGTGACGTAATGCTCAACACCATCGTCGCGATATCCGGAAATGCATTATTTGTGTTCGATGCGGTGCCGTCGTTATAGATTCCGCCGTTGATACCGGTTGTCGTGTTAAACCCAACGTCAAACTGGGTATTGCCGGGCGTTATGTTGTTATTGACATCAAGCAGCACTTGCCATGATGATGAAATGTCATTTCCGTTGCCATCGGTCAATGAAACAAGCGATGCTGCAAGAATATCCTGCGAGATATTGAAAACCGCGCCGGTGATAATGCCGCTGAAATTCGATGTGTTGTCGATAGTAATCGTCAGCTGATTGGCCGCGGTATCTTCAAATGTCAGAATACCGCCCGACTGTGTTCCGGCACCCCAGAAATCCTGTTGTTCGAAGTATGCATGTACTCCCCCCGCTGTTGCGGACAGGCCGAAAACTCCCGCCACTAAAGCGGCCTTGATACGTTTTGCTTTGTTTGTAACTGAATTGTTTTTCATTTTAAGGTCCCTCACACAGGTTATTTGCTCATTCTTCTATCCATATATAAGCATAATCTGTGCCAGTTTTTCTAAAATAATGTAATTATTTGATTTTTATTATTAAAATAAGAATTGCTCCCCCCCCCCACCTCCCGCACCTCTTGTTCTGTCGTGTAAAAAAAATCGACAATTTGCGCCAGAATTCTGTTGTTTTTGAGGGTGTCCGAGGTATCAATTGCAAGTACAGACACAAATGCAATAAATTGGCCATCAGTTAATGGCCAATTTATTGGGTGCTCCCGGGAAGAGTGTAAAATATTTCGACACATAATTGTTCAGGCCGGGTATTTGGCCTGAACAAACGGATGTGGTTTGAATCCAGATTGCTTTGAACCGTGTCAGAAGATATAAAAATCCGCGTAGGACAGATCAAGGCCGGCCGTCAGCTCGGCAAACTGCTGAGCGTTCGCGCCGCCGCTGCCGTCGGCGTCATAGTAGAGATCGCCTGTGTCTGCGTTATAGATTATCCTGTCGGTGGCGTCATGCGCTGCTGTTCCGGTGTGAAAGGCGGAAGATTTGACACGGCCTGTATTGAGGCCTGCAAAAATGGCATCGTCCAGGTAGATCGTATCTTTTTTAGGAAAAAAATCCGTGATTATATCGATGTCGCCATTGACAAAAGGCGCATCGAATATGAACGTATTTCTGCCCGAGTCTCCGGTCAAAATATCCGCGCCGGGACCACCCGATAGCGTGTCGTGACCATCCCCACCGTTGAGTTGATCGCTGCCGGCATTGCCAAATAGTTTGTCATGACCGTCAAGTCCAAGCATTATATCGTTTTCAGGTGTTCCGTATAAATGATCCGAACTTGCGCTTCCCGTGATGATATTTTGTGACGGCTCGGGTTCTGGTGACGGCTCAGGTTCTTGTGGTGGCACAGGAACAGGTTTCGGTTCCGGTTCGTTTGCCTCGGTGTCCGGATCAATCAGGTCAATTTTGACATTTTTGCTGCCAATGCTGATTTGCTGTGTCTGTGTGCTATAACCGCTGCCTGAGAAGCTGACTGTGTAATTTCCCGAAGCAAGTTCCAGCGAGTAACCGCCGGCAAGCCCTGTCTGAGTGGTAAAGATCGTGCCGGTTGCGTTGTTTTGTGCGCTGACCGTGAAGCTGCCCAGTCCTTCATTGATATCATAGCGTTTATCGCCATCGTGATCCTCAAATGCAACACCAGTCAGGAAAGGATTGGTGGCGGTGGCGGCAAAATCCTGGGTAACGAAAATACTGTCGTAATTCGAGTAATGACCGACTGTGAAGCCAATTCCAATTTCTCTGAATATGTCGTTCAGTATGTTGGAACGGTGCGCGGATGAACCCATGAAAAAAGAATGCACAAGATCGATTTCGTCCGTGTAACCGGTCGGAGAGCGCAGACTCAGGCCCGCAATATTCTCGCCATATGCCCAGTATGAACTGGAGAACACGTAACCAGCATCCGCCATGCGGTCATAAGGGCTGGAGCCGCCTGCGCCTGTATGGGATAGAGTATCGGTTGCATCCATCCACGCGCTGTGGTTTTCGGCTGCAATATTCAGGCTGCCATTGAAAGCAAGTGGTTGGGCGCCAGCTTTGGCGCGCTCGGCATTGATTGTTTCCAGGATATACTGCTCATAGGCGTTAGCCTGAGACATAACATGACCTCCATTGTGTCTGGTTGCAAAAATAAATTAAAGCAGTCGTGTGTGTGGTTACAGAGAAAAATGCTTCAAAATCAGTTGGTGACTGCATCAGTATGCGCTGTGTTTGGAACGGGAGTGTATTCGATATTTTCTATGAACGTGGCCTGTAACTGGACGACTTATCAAGCTCAATTTCGGGTTTTGATTCAATAGATATTTTGCTGGCAGGATTGTGAGCACAATTTTATGTATTACTTTAAAATTGAATTAAATGATATTGATTAATAATATCAAATTATCAATTATCATGTAAGTGCTAAGTTATCTTCTAGTCTGCCATCATTTTATGCGCGACGTATGACATTTGAATGACCGCCGGTCTGTTGTTGCAGGAAGGACGTGATACTTGCCACTGTATGCCGGCGGCGATAATGACGGTATCAGTAAGGGTGTATATCGAAAATCAGGGATTGAGGTGTTGCTTCCGCAGTCTGATCTGAATATCGGGAGCCGGGCGATCATCGACGACTACCGGTGGTATTGACGACCGGTTAAAACCCAGCACACTGATCCTGTGTGACGCATTAAAACCCGGTGCGCCGTTTTTGTCCCTGAGAATGGACGATAATTTATATTCAAGTCCGTTGGAATCAGGATCGAAACGAATATCGTGTATCCAGATGCCCGCGCGCTGCACATGCTGGTGATCACATTCATAGTCGAGATTCCATCCTGTCAGCATGGGAACAGCATAGTCATAGGGCAGGTCATAAATGCGAAACGTTTCAGTGTGCACGATGCCATCTGTGCCGTTACGGCAGATACTGGTTCTTCCCGAACGCGGATTAAGCGGCAGGAAGCTGGCACGCAGTTTTACGCTTTCCCCGCCGATGAGCGCAGCACGCGTTCTAACCCAGTGCGTGCGGGTACCACTGTCCTTGAAAATGGTTTGCGTAACCCAGTGCGGATTTCCGTCCGGATTGGGAGAAGCGTCCGTCTGGAAAAGGCTGTAAGCAACCTGACGCAGATGATGATCGGCGGGATCATTCCAGCGGCAGGGCGGAAAACGGAATTCGCATTCAAACTGATTGTCGTATTGAAAATCGAACCCGCGGGGAATGACGACCATCGAGTCATGGCCTTTCAGCGTGCCGCTGTCCCATAGACTTTCGAGTGTGGCAATCGGTCCTTCGGAGTGTATTTGTAAAGCCTGGGTGCTGATGCCGTTGTAATCGCCTTCGATACGCGCATTGATCCATGCCGAGTTGAAGCCCAGACCTGTGTAATAAACACAAAATTCGTAGGGATCATCCCAGTTCTGATCACTCAATTCACCAGCTACCTCAAAAACAAGCACAGGCGGGCCGCCACCACCCGTCACCAGTTTGCTGTGTGTAATGTCGGCGCGCAGTGTACGCACCTCATGGTCACTGTGCAGATAACGTAAATCCCAGCCATTGAGTATAACAGTGCCGTTGTTGACATAAGCGGGCATATCATGTGTGATCAACATGGTTGCCGGTTCGGGCCCATTCGCCTGCTCGGTGCATTGACTGCCTTCCACCATGATAAATCTGCCGGCATCTTCGAACCCGACTTTACGCACGGCTTTGAAAAATGGCTGATTCGAAGCGTCGGTAGTGTGCGATTCAGGCAGCGATGTGTCGTTGTCCTGTTTTCCGGTTGCACAGCCGGCCAGGGCGACCAGCATGATCGTTGCAGGCAGGATAAGGCGTTTAAAATTCATTTGTCATTCCCTTTGCTGCCATCCTCTACGGCTGGCGAAGTAGTTACCTGATCGTCACGGTTGTATCAGTCTATCGCGCTGGCATCTCGATGAGAAATTTTTTTTGATGAGAGTATGGAAAGATAAATTGCCAGCATCTGGCCCGGCTAAGCATACATACAATAACCGGCATTGTTGTATCGTGAAAAACCTGGGCTGGTGCGTCCAGCCCAGGAAATAGTTACATCCAAAATGGTTGGATGGTCAGTCTTTGCCTGTCAATGATCCCAGAAATGCTTTGACGTCTTCAACAAATTCTGAATCGACATCTTGTCCAAGCTGATGTTTGGCCATCAGGCGGATAGCTTCATCAAGGGTTTCAACTGAGCCATCATGAAAATACGGTGCTGTTTGGGTGATATTCCTCAAACTTGGCACTTTAAACACTTTTTTATCGCTTTCCATGCCTGTCACTTCGTACCGTCCCAGGTCATCCGTTTCGTAAGGTTCCACGAGGCCTATTTTTCTATAGGAGTTGCCGCCGACGACAACGCCGTTGTGGCAGGTTGTACAGCCAGCGTTGATAAATTTGTTCAAACCGTCCAACTCCTGCTGGCTGAGGGCGTCTTCATCGCCTTTTAGATAGTCATCAAAGCGGGAGGGCGTCAGCAGCGTTCGTTCAAAAGCGCCGATTGCAACCCCTATATTATTATAATTAAATGGAAATTCAGTATTCGGAAATGCTTCCGAAAATAATTTCTGATATTCGTCGATGGCTTTTATCTTGGCCACCACGGCGCCTTTGTTTGGCATACCCATTTCAATCGGGTTGAGTATAGGTCCCAAAGCCTGTTCTTCCACGTCACTGGCACGTCCGTCCCAGAACTGCGCAATATGCAGTGCGGCATTCATGGTGGTGGGTGAGTTTCTGTCACCGCGTTTATTATCATGACCCGGTGATGTCGGTTCGTTATCAACGCCATAGCTGTCCAGTTTGTGACACGAATTACAGGAAATTTTGTCGTTGACTGAAAGTCTTGGGTCCAGGTAAAGCGTCTTGCCGAGCTTAATCAATGCGGCATTTTTTTCTTCATCAATGATCGATTCCGGCAGCGGTTCAAAGAATCGTTTTAAATCGTCTGCATCGATCTGTCGAGAGCCATTCTCTGCATACGCTTGCGCACTGAAAATCAGCGCCAGAATAAAAAAAAGCTTCATATTACCTCCCTTTGGGCACATGCCCGTTGAAATAAAAAAATGGCAGTTTTACATTAAAAGCATTACGTTTCAACCGGCTAATAAAACACCAGTCCTGACACCTGATCAGGAAAATCGGACTGGAAGTGATTTGCCTGAAGTTAAAACGCAACCATGCGTACAGCATGTTCCGATATTTTCTTGTTTTTATTGTAGGGTCATTATACAAGAAACGCGCTTAACCATTACGGTCAAAGCGCAGACTGCCGATTTGGCTTCAGTGCTTTCTTAATCGGGAGATATGGATGGGTGAAAATCTAGCCAGTAATATCAAACCCAGACCGAATAACAGCAAAACATGCGGTTCCGGTACCGGTGCGCTGAAATTGAACACATAAACCTGATATCCGGCAAGTGCATTATTAAGACCTGCGTTAAACTGGAATCCAAAGGTTTCGCCGCTATTAACCATCATTTCAATGTGTATGGGTCCAATTTGAAATAAATCTGATTCTAGAGAAAACGGGGAGCCATCCGGAAACGAAGAAAAAAACAGTATAGACGGATCTGTGCCGGCAAAGTGATCAGAAGTAACAGCTGCGTCAAACGACACCAATCCTGTTGCTGCCGCCATAATTTCATACCTTGCTGATCCTCCCCCAAGTTGACCTGCGGCATAGTCTACATTCGGACTGTGTATGCCAAACTCCAAAGAAGACGGAGATGTACTGTTTACGGTTACATCACCCGCAGTGGTAACGGTCCAGTTTGATAGATCATAGGGTCCGGTAAAACCATTAATCAATGCAGCATTGGCCGATCCGGCAAACAGTGCAATTAAAAAACATACTATTATTTTCATGTCGATTCCTTTTTCTTAGTTTGATTTTAAGGTTTGCCCATAAACGGGGCTATGATTTACTTGGTATTATCCAGACAAAATTGCGCTGTTATACTTTTTCGAGTAAAAAGCGTAGTTTCGTCTGCCACATAGAAAGTTAACTTTTATCCAAGTAGAATATTTTCAGTCACAAAAGTCAGATTGTCTGGTAAAACATCCTCTCCCTGACCAGCCTTATATCAGCCTCATTGGCTTCAATTTTAAGCGTATTTTCACCAGAACTAGGGTCTTCGTAAATATGGTCTCTTTGAAGCGCTCCATTAGGCGTAAATACGTAAGTGTCGTTACCTGCTTCACCGTACAAGTTATTGGTGTAACCACCACCACCGTGGATTTCATCATTTCCGGCGCCACCATAAATCGTATCACCAGACGCTGTGCCAATTAAAACGTCAGCGTTTTCCGTACCGTTGATTGTGCTCATGAATACATCCCCCTTTAATAATAGCGTTTTACTAAAAAAATTTGCCAAGCTTTCGCTATGACAAATGCGCTGAATGCAATTTTTGCTAAAGCCGGAATTGCACGATTGGATCTATGTTGATTATTGTTTTGGAGCTTTGATGGGAATACCTGCTCAAACAGCATTAATAAGCTAATGCAAAATGATTGAATCGGTATTTAGATATAGTAAAACTATCGGCAGTGTGATCTTCTGTTCCTTTAGATTGTTTGAGGGAGTCAGAAGTAATAATGTTACTACCTTGAAGTCTTTGATTTATCATGAATACAACACTTAACCCAAATATAACTAATAGTATTATCTTCAAATATTTTTTCATAAGTTATTGTAAGAAAATAATAACATTTATTGAGTCAGTGTAAATTATATGACTCTTCATAAGATTACGCGGTTAGTAACAACCACATCAAATAAAACCACAAGAAAACCTGCCCCAAAGTCAATCTGTACCAATGTACAATTGTCGTGCAATTTTCATGCCAGTCGTCCAGAAAACATTTAACATATTCCGGCATCGCCCATAAACAGTAGCTTTGAAAACAACAGAAAGAGTAAATCAATTTATAAATCATTATTTTTAATATGGTTATTCTGTGCGTTTGTAAAAAATATCGACACTTGGAATGAATGAATCGCGCAATTTATATGCGGTTTTCGTGGTGCTTTGATATTATTATTTACTTCAACACATTGAAAATAAATAATTATTAGAAAGTTTTGCATAATTGCAATATGTAAAATAATTCAACGAGTTTTTTTATGATTCCTGTAGTTGGCCGTACGCAATGTGTTTAAATTTTGTAGACGTATATTGTCTTAATAAGGAACGAAATACAGCGTAGTTGCGTGTATGGTTCTGAGTTTGGTTAGTGCAATTAAGTCAGGAAAAATACTGATAATTCAGTGATATCTGGCGCAAACCTGAGATACACGGCTATAAGGAGGAGAGGGAGTAATTACGGATTTTTTGATAATGATTTACCTTGCACCGCAAAGCTGTAATAGTGGTCCATTTATGAAATACTTCTACCGGAGGGCGTAATTTACTACCCATTTAGCATTTTTAGCGGTGTAAAATTTTTCGACAAATTTTGGGTTTTTATGGGAGTGGCGGCAAGCAAGGACAAACGGTCGTTTGTTGATTGAGCAACATTGCATCCGTTTAAATTGCCATGTTTGATTTTTTTAAGCAACAACAGTGTTGTTTCTGGAATTTCCTTGTTATTCCATTAATCTGCCAGTGGCTTGAACAATTCTGTCAGATCCTCGGCTGACAGCTGTAGGGCTTTCTCTTTTTTGCCGCTTTGGTAGACACTTTCGGCAAGCAGTTGCTTTCTTTTTTGCATTTCCAGAATTTTTTCCTCGACGGTATTTTCCGTAATCAGTTTGTATACAAATACCGCTTTGTCCTGACCAATGCGGTGGGCACGATCTGCGGCCTGGTTTTCAACTGCCGGGTTCCACCATGGATCGTAAATGATGACTGTGTCGGCTTCGGTAAGATTGAGTCCGACGCCACCCGCTTTCAGACTGATCAGAAATACATTCACCTGGCCGCTTTTGAATTGTTCAATTGCTTCGTCGCGACGGCGTGTTTGCCCGGTCAGTTTGCTGTAACCTATTTCTCGACGATTTAATTCGGCTTCGATCAGTCCCAGCATGCGGGTAAATTGCGAAAAGATCAGAATGCGCCGTTCTTCCTCCAGTAATTCCGGCAATATTTCCATCAACAGGTCGAGCTTGGCGGAGTGCTTGAATTTCTGCGCTTCTTTCAGCCGCAGCGTTCTGGGATCGCAACAGGTTTGCCGCAGTTTCAGCAATGCATCAAGAATAGTTATATGACTGCGCGCCAGACCTTTCTCGGCAATAGCGTCCCGCACTCGCTTTTCCATGCTGACCCGAATGCTTTCATATAAAGCAGCCTGTTTTTCCTGTAGCGCAACGGAGCGGATAATTTCCGTTTTCTCCGGCAGTTCATCTGCAACATCGCGTTTGGCGCGGCGTAACATGAAGGGCTCCAGGCGTCTGGAAAGCCGTTCTTTCATTTCGATGTCGCCGTGAATTTCAATCGGTGTGCGATAGGTTTTTTTAAACCAGGCCTGATCGCCCAGAAAATCCGGCATCAAAAAATCGTACTGCGCCCAGAGTTCGCCCAGGTGATTCTCCATTGGTGTTCCGGTCAGGCACAAACGATGTTGCGCATCGATACGGCGGGCTACGTGCGCCGCCCGGGCTTTCGGGTTTTTGATGGTCTGCGCTTCGTCCAGAATCAGATAGTAGTATGCGTTGGCCAGCAGATGCTGCTCGTCTCTGTACAACAGTGGGTAGGTGGTCAGTATCAGGTCGAATTGTGTGATTTTGTCAAAATGCTGCTTGCGGTCGCTGCCCTGCAATATCAGTACGGTCAGGTCGGGCGTAAAACGTTCTGCTTCGCGGCGCCAGTTGCTCATCAAACTGGTGGGTGCTACGATCAGGCAGGGCTTGTCCATGCGACCGGACTCTTTTTCCAGCAGCAGGTGTGCCAGGGCTTGCACGGTTTTTCCGAGGCCCATGTCGTCAGCCAGAATGCCGCCAAAGCGGTATTCGCGCAGAAACTGCAGCCAGTTTAATCCTTTTTGCTGATATTCCCGTAACCGGGTGTGCAAGGCAGCAGGTGGTGATACATCGGCTATTCCTTTAAAATTTCTTAGCTTCTTGCCTGTTTCAATCAGCTCCCTGCCGCCTGTTAAACTGAACAAGCCATAACTCTGGCGCTCCAGGTCCGCCAGTATGGCCGCATTGTAGCGGGAAATACGGGCACCATCGCCATCGAAATGTGCGCTGTCATACAATTCGTACAGGATGTCCAGGAAGGGTTTTAACTGCTCTGCAGCAATATTGACATATTGATGCTCTCCTAATGGAATACTTAGCAATTCTGGTAAGTGATCGCGATCGTAGCTTTCCAGTACCGGCGTGATCAGCGGCAGCAGTGGCAGTGACTGATTGTTTAGAGTGATGTTGAAATGCATTCTGAACCAGTCATTGCCGCTTTGTTCAATTTCAGCATCCCAGTTTTGCGGTTGCTGAAACTGTAGTTGAAAGCTGTCATCGGTTTCGATTAGCCATCCCTGTTCCGTCAATAACGGCAGTTGATGATCGATAAAGTGCGACCAGCGAACGGCGCTGTCCATGACGGTATTTTCTGCAGGACTGTAAAAAAACAAGTCCTGCTCTGTATGAAGCTCAAAGCGGCGAAAGCCAAATTCAAGTAATGTCTGGACGGCAGCATTTTCCTGGGCTTGATCCCGGCTAATTCTGAAGAAACCCTGGTTTGACTTAACGACGCTCACCGTTTTGTCGTGAAATGCAGAGATTGTATGGTCACCATAATCAAAACGCAGCCTGAGCAGATGGATATACCGCTCGTTATCGAGTTGCTGACCCAACAGGTTCAGTCGGGGGTGCGGCGACAATCCACTCAACTCGGTCAATTCAACCGGTTTTGGAGGTGGTACTGGCAGTTCCGGGTGCTCTGTCAGCAAACGCAGACTGAAGTCATCTATATGTTCAGCCGGAACCGGCGGAGCGGCCAGGAGCCTTTGATACTGCCGGTGCGTCAGGTTTGCGCAATCCACTGTTCCCATGGTCAGATCTTGCGCATCAAGATATAACGGCGGTTCTGTCGGTAACAGCATTGCCCGGTTGGCTACAGCGATATCGAGTCTATAAGTGCCATCCTTGCGTGCATGCCATGCTACTTGCAACGTTCTTGGTTCACCTTCATGCAATGATGCATGCTGATGCGAATTCCAGAACAGGCGGCCGTTTTGCAGGGCTTTTTTTAATACAAGATGACCTATGGCGCCGGTAATCAGAGCATTGTCCTGGTAATTGCTGTCCAGACCCGCCACGAGCCGGAGAAGTTCACGTTCTTCCGGTGTATATTGCCGACTGGAGAAATACCCGTAGCGTATATTGGTGTGCGGAATGTGCCTGCCAACCGTCAGGCCGCCTTGTTTTTTTTCGCGCGTCGCCTGCAGCGACAATGAAAACTCCGTGTCGGCGTCATGTTTACGCAGCACGCAGACTACAAACTCCTGTGATGTATCGGTTTTATCTATGTTTTCATCAAAACTGTTTAACCAGTTGATATACGCCTTGTCCGTTTCGTTTTTTTGTTGTAGCTTCGTTTGCTTGAAGGCCAGGCATGCAGCAGCGACATGCTTGCAGTTATAGCCAACGGGGCAGCTGCATTGCCCATTAATCTGTAAAAAAAGTCCTTCCTTGTTGAGGGCAATGACCTGATTGTAGCGCTGGTTACCGCTGCCGATGACGCATGAATTGAGAATCAGCGTATTTGTGGTTTCTGTGGATATATTCAGGTCAATGACTCTGTTCTGGAGAAAATAGTGCTGGCCGCGAATGTAGTTTTTCTTGCCGAAAATGTCCTGAATGTCTGTGACCCGTACTGTCTGGAAGTTCTTCAAATCAAAAACCTGATAGTGTCAATTATTTAAAATGTATTCGGAAAATGATAGCGTAAACCTGCAGTGTAGCAGACTGAATGTAACCGGGTACCGGATTGGCTCTGCAAATAATAAGTGATGGTGGCTGTCAACAGATTATGAAAAAACCGTTGTGATCGTGCCAGTCTTAAAATGAAAGGCATTATTTTCGTACTGGGAACTGTGAGCTGGCAGCCGTTTTTATACGGCACATGGATATCTTCAGCTTATTTCCGTCATGTCGATGGTGTGCCGGGATGGCAGCTGGATGTTTCCAACAATAGGCAGCTTGACGGCAGGCGGATCGATATTGATACCGAAAGTCAATCCCAGAAAATTAAGTTCGACCCCTTCTATATTGCTGATTATAAAGCCCAGTAACCCAAAAAGTGAAAATTGAAAGCCACTGCCGCTCGGTGGGGTGGCAAACAGACGGTAGCCCAGATAATCTTTTCCGATAGCTGTCGCTGGTAAACTCAATTCCAGTTCGGGTACGGTGCGCGCAATCCAGGCGGTAAATGTGTTGGAATTCGGCCCCGGCCATAAGGTATATTGCCGTGCATAAGGATAGTTGTCGACTGCCTGCTCAATACGTTCGATCAGCGCATCCACGCCATCGCCGCGCTTGTCGGCAAGAATTTCGGGGGCGTTGCCAAACCAGCGTCGGTCCGGCTGCTGATCATAAATGGCCAGGACCGGTAATTGTCTGCGTTGACGCCAACCCAGTACTTCGTAGATTGTAAACGATTCGGCATTGGTAGGCTTGACGGCAATCCAGGTATGAATGCCAAAATACCCGCGCCAGCTATAAGCGCGTGCACCATAAACCTGTACCACTGCTTCGCGTATTGAGACCGGATCAGGTGCGATGCCGATAGAAGCGCGACTAGCTGTGCGCCAGTTACCCCAGGCATCGTATGAAACGACCAATACACACATTAGAACGGAAATTGCCCCGGCAATGAGCCAGCGATTGTCAGACTGGAAGCGGCTCATTATTGTCAGGGTAAATAAGAAGCGAGAATGCTTTGTAGGTATGTAGTATCCAACTCATGCCATAGTTGATCACGCTTGGCGGAGAGAAGTTCCACTGGTTTGGGTTGATAACATAATTTGCAGAATAACGTCCGTTCTGTCAGTGTGTCGATACCTGATCGAAACTGTATGATTCTTAAGACAGGCCGGACGTTTTCAGGGTCTTATTTGTATTCGGACAAAGCGATGACAGCGTGCCTGTGAACAATGTCAGGTTCATAGGGATGTGTTAATTGTGCATATTGCGCCTGTATTTTTTTGACATAATTTTGTGTTTCTGTAAAAGGTGGGATGCCCTGATATTTTTCAACTGCACCTTCGCCGGCATTATAGGCGGCAACGGCTAAGGTGACATCACCTTTGAAGAAAGCAAGCAACCAGCGCAGATAGGCCATGCCTCCCCTGATGTTTTCTTCGGCGTCAAATATGTTTTTAACTGCAAAGCGCTCGGCTGTTGCCGGAATAAGTTGCATCAGGCCCTGTGCATTTTTGTGCGAGACCGCTTGTTCGTTAAATGCGGACTCAACAGCTATGATGGCCATAACCAGGTTGGGATCCAGGTTGTATTCGGGGGCCAGTTTCAGGACAAGATCAAAAAAAGGTTTATCTGAATAATCAACCGTGCTGGTATTCGCTATTGATTGCAGACAGTCAGGCAGTTCCGGTTCCTGCGCTGTTTCCAGATAGCGGATCATCGTATTGGCTTGCGAATGTCCCTTTTCGGCGGCCAGGGTGAACAGCTGTACCGCGATGCCGTCATTCCGACTAACACCGCGTCCATTGGCATACATCCATCCCAATGAATACAAGGCTTCGTCATAACCCTGCTCGGCCGCTTTGCAGTACAGTTCCATTGCACGGTTATAATCACGAGGTACGCCTTCCGCATGTTCATGCTGTTTTGCCATCGCAACCAGAACTTTGGCTTTGTTAATCGGTTCTTTTGATAAATGTTTTTTTAGAATCAGTGGAACATTATTAGCGTTTGCAGTGCCCCATAACGCGAGCCCGCCAGTAATTATTATAAGTAGTATCAGTTTGTGTAAATGCATAATTTTTAATTGTTTGCCTTTTACAGAGTTAAATTGTGCGGCATATTGGCGCATCTTCCTGACTGTATCAGACAGGAACCGGCTGTGCCGTCGTCGTTTCAAGATAGTGCTGGCAATTTGCATACTGCACGATATGCGGGCGCTGATTCTGATTATTGTCTGCTGACAATTACGCCGTCGCACTGACCAAGCACAGATAAATTAATATGTTCTTAGCGCTTTTGTTTTATTCTTTTAATAAAGTTAAGAAGCAAGAATTATGCCATATAAAAAAACTGTTATTTGTCAGTTAATTGTTGCTGGCTGCTGTTGGAAAGAAGTTATAAGTGTAAAAAATATCGACAACAGCACGTAAAGTATCAGCATAGTATCAGTAAGCTTTGCTGTCTTCGGTTTTAACTCTGCAATGAATTTTATCAGACGCAATTAATTTCAGCGACAATATTGTGGTTATCTGGTTACAACAAGCTGTCTGAAGCCAATTTGTGAATGTTATCCAATTATGTGAAATATAGGCTATTTTTTTGTTTCAGTTAAATTATTATCGAAAACCGGAATTGCACGTTAAATAGCCTTAATTTTCTGCTTGACGGGCCGTGAGTTTAGCCGAATAATCCGCTGAAATTTAGAAGATTCAAATGTGTGCGGAATACCTTTTCCGTGATTTGAATCGCGTGGTTGATGCTGCAATTTTTTAGTGGTGATGAATATGTGTCGCTGGCAAACTCTTTTTCTTAATTATTCATTGCTGTTGGTTATGGGCGGCATTACCCATGCCGGTTTTGCGCGTGCTGCAAGTGAATATTTGCCGGATACCTATCAACAGAAAATCGATCGCGCGGTTCAGCGAAACGCTATTGACCGGTCTGCACTATTGGCAACGATCGCGTGGATAAAACAACTGGCCCAGACGACACAGGCTCCTGAGGTTATCGCTGAACTTGCGCGGTTGCAATGCGCCAATGCGGAGGTCGAAAATGAGCGCAATAAACGAATTGAGCTTTACAAAAGTTGTATGGATATTGCTGATCGCGCTCTCGCTATCCATTCGAATGCGGTTGTAGCGTTATACTGGAAAGCCGTTGCAATGGGTAAACTGAGCGAGGAAAGCGGCATATTGAATGCGCTGAGGTTTATGCGTCCGATGGAAAAATTGTTTTTACGCGTCATAGAACTGGACGAACAGTACGATCAAGCGGGCGCACACAAGGCGCTGGGACGCATGTATCATAAACTGCCACGATTTCCGATCAGTATTGGCAATAAAGAAAAGTCGCTGTTCCATCTTAAGCGGGCACTCAGGCTGTTTCCAAACGATATAATCGCCCGTGCCTTTTATGCGGAACTGTTGTTTGAGCTGGGGAACAAACAGGAAGCTTATCGACATGCTAGGTATATTCTGGATTTTCCTGTTGAAACAGAGAACAGCTTCAGATATAGAAGGTTTATTGATATTGCCCGGCATCTTTCAGAAAAGGCAGGCGCATAATTCCCGAACACCGGTTTCAGGAACACAGCAGCTTGTGTGATCAGTACACTGACTGCACGTGACGCACGTGACGGGTTGTTTCAACCAATCAGAAAAAATTTATTTCTGATTTCGACAAAGCTGTATCGAAAGTTGTATGATGACGGACAGACAGCTTCCTTTTGTTAATCCTGACATTCGTCGAAAATGAATGAAGTATGTCAAAACGATTGTGTGTTTTGATCAACTTTACAGCAAGGTAGGTATAACGTTCTGAATGGCGCAGATATGCAACGAATACTGCTTTGTAATGATGCATTGATTCCTGGTTCCTGGGAAGTGAGTGGCAAGTAATTATGGGTAACGAAATACCTTCAGATCATTTCAACTTTGAAGACCTGAAATTGTTTGACGCACAGTTGGAACGTGAGACGAACATCATGGGCGAATGGTTTTCGCAACAGAAATTCGTTCATGAGCAGAGAATGTTCGGGTATGAACTCGAGGCCTGGCTGATCGATGAAAACACTATGCCTGCACCGGTCAACGAACAGTTTCTGAAGATGCTGAATCATCCACTTGTCGTACCGGAACTGGCCAGTTTTAATATTGAATTAAATAGTCTGCCGCAGCATTTGAGTGGGAACGTGTTCAGTGACATGCAGCACAACCTGGGTCAGATTTTTGATTTGTGCCGCAAGCAAGCCCAAATACTCGGTTCGGACATGCTGGCTATTGGTATTCTGCCAACAGTCAGGGAGACGGATCTGTCATTGAAAAATATGTCCAATTCACCGCGTTATCGTGCCTTGAATGAACAGGTATTACGGTTGCGACAGGGTCGACCGTTGCATATTAATATTAAAGGCGACGAACTTCTTCGTCTGCAACATGATGACGTCATGCTGGAGGCTGCCGCAACTTCCTTTCAGTTGCATTTGCAGGTGCCATTGAGTCATGCGACGCGCTATTACAATGCAGCCATTATTTTATCCGGGCCCATGGTTGCAGCAACTGGAAACGCACCGTTTCTGTTTGGAAAACGCCTTTGGGAAGAGACACGGATTCCTTTATTTGAACAGGCTGTGTCTGTTGGAGGGCATGGGCAGCGTGTCGATGTCGAAGGCGATTTAAAACGTGTTTTTTTTGGTACCGGTTATGCCAGAAATTCTTTGATGGAGTGTTTTCAGGAGAATTTTGAACATTTTCCGGCGATTCTGCCGGTTCTGTTTGAAGATCCTCCGGAAAAAATGTCGCATTTAAGATTGCATAACGGAACCATCTGGCGCTGGAATCGACCGCTGGTCGGTTTTGATGAGCAGGGAGAGCCGCATTTGCGAATCGAACACCGCGTCATCTCGGCAGGGCCCAGCGTTGTCGACATTGTGGCCAATGCGGCGCTTTTCGCTGGCGCTGTAAAAAGCCTGATTGACCAACAGCAGCCTCCCGAGCTTGAATTGTTGTTTAATCATGCGCGGCAGAACTTTTATCGGGCAGCGCGTCTCGGATTATTGGCAGATTTGCACTGGTTCGACGATAAGCAGATCGACGCGCAAACGCTCATATTGGAGCAGCTGTTACCATTGGCGCGCTCCGGTCTGGAGCGACTGGATATCAACAATCAGGATATTCAATATTATCTGGACATTATTGAACAGCGCGTTAAAAGCAGACAAACAGGCACTAACTGGCAACATCGCTATGCCGCCAGCCATCATTACGATATGCAGGCAATGACGGCTGTATATGCAAAACTGCAGCAAAGCGGTATGCCGGTGCACGAGTGGCCTGTTTAAACAACTTTTCGGTTTTACGATGTTGCCGGCCTGTCAAGATCCTCGATTGAAGAATAGAACGCTTTTTAATCGAACCTGGCATGCCAGTAATGCTATACAGTCAATAATAACTATCATTTAAAAGTTGCTGGTACACATGGCGTATCAGCAGAAAAATAACAATGTTAACGATACGGCAGGACATACCCGAAGGCTTATTGAGTCTGCAGGCTCATGAGCTGTATAAGCAGCTGGACGGACCGACCTTATTCCGGTTGCCGGGGCGGCGTACGCCGCCAATTTTCATTTCGGTATTATTGCACGGCAACGAACCTGTCGGCTGGAATGCAATTCGCGATATCCTGTACCGTTTTCAGAACAGGGAATTGCCGCGAGCGTTGTCACTGTTTATAGGAAATATCGAGGCGGCCCGTTTTCGTCAAAGACACCTGGAACATCAACCTGATTTCAATCGTATCTGGCTGTTTGATACCGACCACTTGTCGGATACTATCAACAGTATGCCCGAATATCGCATGGCCCAGCAGGTCTATGAAACGACGGCTGAGAAAGGTTTGTTTGCCAGCGTCGATGTGCACAATAATACAGGTCTGAATCCGCACTATGCCTGTGTAAACAGGTTGGAAACACCTTTTTTGCATCTGGCCGTTCTGTTTAGCCGAACGGTAATATACTTTACGCGCCCGCAGGGGGTTTTGTCCCTGGCATTTTCCAAGCATGCGCCTTCAGTCACGCTGGAATGCGGGCAACCAGACAATCCGCTTGGAGAGGCGCACGCCATAGAGTATCTGACAGCCTGTATGAATCTGGCTGAAATACCCGCACACGAAGTTTCCAGGAATGATATTGAATTGTTCCATACAGTTGCAGTGGTACGTATCGCGCCAGGCAAAACTGTAGGGTTTCAAGAAGACGAGCCGGATTTGCGTTTGATTGACAACATTGATCATTTGAACTTCAGGGAATTACCACTTAATACACTGATTGGCTGGCAAAAGAATCAGAGTGAACTTGTGTTAAGAACCGCGGACGAACGGGACCGGGAGGTATCCGATCGATATTTCCATCTGGATGGTGATATGCTCAGAATCAGCAGGCCGGTCATGCCATCCATGTTGACACGCAATATTCAGATAATCCATCAGGATTGCCTGTGCTATCTGATGGAACGTTTGACACTACCTGAACGGATAGCCGCAGCCAGCGAATAGTTTCAAGCCGGCCGCTTTGAATTCCCAAAGCCCGTTGTTCCTGGTTCCTGTGTTCAGATGGTTTAATTCAGAGTTGCTGCTGTTTCAGTGCACGGAACCGTTTTCTGTCGGTGTCAAATTTTTCTCTAAGCTCGTCGATACGTTTATGGTTTTTTTTCAACTCATCCTGTAGTTGCACGACATAACGTCTGGCAGGGATTATATCCTTCTGGATTGATGACAGTACCGTGTTTCCGGATTGTTTGGCTTCATTCGCTTGTTTCAGAAGATTTTTCAGTTGTGCACTGGCGATTTCCAGACGTTTCTCAATACCTGCAATTGCCAGCTCAATCGGATGTATATTCCTGTCCAGCGCCCAGTCTATTTCTTCTTCGCGGGTATAGGTATTGAGTAAAATCGCATCGCGCCTTTCTTTCTCGAGGCGCTTCTGTTCGATAGCCGCCTGCTGTACCGGATCGGTTTCTGGCTCTGTTTTGCGCTCGACAGTATGCGTTCGAATTACAACGCCACGCTTGTTCATTTCGACAGTTGCTTTGTCCTGACATTCCGGTGGTTTAATGTGCGTGTAATAATGAAATCGACCTTCATCGTCCTTACATTTGTTTAGTGAGGCCTGGACGGGCAGTGTAAGCATAAAAAGTATGGTGATTAATGCAAGCCGGTACATAATTATTTCCTCTCGATTATTAGGATACTGTCTTGCAAGAACGGCATGCGCACACTTGAATTTAATTGTCATATTTTCGCGATCAGCTAAAACCGTGTTTTCACCTGACACTGGGATGAATTCAAAAACAAAATTAACGCTGTAAGCGCAGAAAATATCTTTTAATATCTTTTGTTTCTGGCGATAACGACAATCGAAGATATTCTGGTATTCAGGATTTTGGGCGGTTGCGGATTTTATATTGCGAGTCATTGTAACCGTGGTTTGAATTTTTCAACGATTGGAGCTTTTAAATTGGGTCATATTTGACTGGTACAATAGAGGAATCAGCAAGTTGAATATTTAAAAGAATTTGCCGTTATAAGAAAATTGTCTCTCAGTGTCTGTTACGGTTACACTGCCGGGAAATAATCATCTCATTGAAATTTTTTTATATTTACTTTGAAATAAGGAGTTCCTGATGAAAAAAATGACCAAACTGTTTTGGATGCTGTTGCTTTATCTGGTGTCATCTCAAGCGGTTGCATCCAGCAGCTATGGCTATGGTCTGGGCTACGGGCAGGGTTATGTCGGTACGGCAAGTGAAAAATTTGTGACCGGTATAGCCAATACGGCAACGGGTTTCGTTGAACTGCCGAAAAATATTATTTTGAGAACGCAAAGAGATTCAGTTGTGCATGGGATGACTATAGGCCTGGTGTCCGGGATCATGCACACGGTTGCTCGTACCGTGATCGGTGTGTTTGATGTGGCAACATTTCTTATTCCAACCCCTCCTTCCATACAACCGACTTTTGTTTGGCAGGATTTCTCAGTAGAGTCTTCTTACTAACAAGTTTCACGCCTGCAGGATTTCGGTGGTGTGACGAATCTCAAACAGCAGGAAACGCCGTATTACCATTCAGACAATACGGCGTTTCCTGTGGCTGTCGGGTTTTTATCGACTGTGGTCGAGAGTGTATTCAATAGCGCGATTCGCGCAATGCAGCAATTCTGTCTTCAAGGGGTGGATGTGACATGAACAGACTCTTGAGTCCTGAGCCGAGTCCACCTGCAATTCCAAATGCAGCAAGCTGATCCGGCAGGTGCGGCTGTTTTGCAGTCATCTGCAGACGTTGCAAGGCAGCAATCATTTTTTCCCGGCCGGCAAGACTGGCGCCACCTGCATCTGCACGGTATTCACGCTGACGGCTGAACCACATGACAATAATGGTTGCCAGAATGCCGAGAATTATTTCAGCAATAATGGCAGTGATCCAGAATGCCGGTCCATGCCCATGCTCGGTTTTAAAGATTACCCGGTCAACTGTATGTCCGATAACGCGTGAAATGAAAATAACAAATGTGTTGACAACACCTTGAATAAGCGCAAGCGTTACCATATCGCCATTGGCGACATGACTGACTTCATGGGCAAGCACCGCCTCGGCCTCATCCTGACTCATGCTGTTTAGCAGACCGGTACTGACAGCAACCAGCGCATCGTTTTTTGACATCCCGGTAGCAAAAGCGTTGATGTCCGGTGCGTGATAAATGGCTACTTCCGGCATGCCTATACCCGCCGCTTTTGCCTGTTGCTGCACAGTAGTGATTAGCCAGTGTTCTTGCGCATTACGCGGCATTTCAATGACTTGTGCGCCTGTAAGTCGTTTGGCTGTCCATTTGGACATGGCCAGTGATATAAATGAGCCGCCAAAACCAAATACAGCAGCGAACAATAACAAGGAGTTCATATCCAGGCCAACTCCCTGCTCATCCAGTATTCTTTCAAACCCAAGCAGACGTAATGTAATGCTCAGTACAACAATAATTGCCAGGTTTGTAGCGAGAAAAAGAAAAATTCTTTTCATTCAATTACTCCGAATTAAAATCAAATCATAACGTATATTGCGCTAAACAATATGCGGATTTATTGAGAGTTTTCAAGTAACGGCTATGTGAACTGGCTGCTTGATAGTGCTGTTGGCCGAAGGGAGTGTTTTATTGTGCGCGATTAATGTGTGCAAAATTGGTGGGGGGTACTGTGGTTGACGGGCTGCTCTCGATGATTTGAAAAAAAACTTCATTTTTTTTGACCATGCCGAGATCGCTGCGTGCACGTTCTTCAATTGCATCGGTTCCCTGTTTGAGGTCATTGATTTCAGCATACAGTATTGCATTGCGATCTTGCAGTTCAATATTTCTTTCATGTGCAGCAGCCACATTTTGTTTGAGCTGTTGCACATTGAGCCAGCCGGCCTTGCCAAACCACAGTGGATATTGCAGTATGAGAATCAAAGTCAAAATGGCGGCGGCCAGATATTTCATGGTTTTTGATAATTACTTTAGTTGGTAAAAGGCTCTGCGGCCGGCATATCTAACGGTATCACCCAAATCTTCCTCTATACGCAGTAACTGATTGTATTTCGCCAGCCGGTCTGAACGCGACAGCGAGCCGGTTTTAATTTGCAGTGCATTGGTTGCAACGGCAATATCAGCAATTGTTGTATCTTCGGTTTCACCGGAGCGGTGCGATATTACAGCAGTATAGCCTGCACATTTGGCCATTTCAATGGCTGCGAGGGTTTCAGTAAGTGTGCCGATCTGATTAACTTTAATCAGAATGGAATTGGCAATATTGCGCAGAATACCTTCCTGTAGGATTTTAGCATTGGTTACAAATATATCATCCCCAACCAGTTGAACGGCTTTGCCAAGTCTGCTGGTGAGCAACTCCCAGCCGTCCCAGTCATGTTCGCTCATGCCGTCTTCGATGCTGATGATGGGATATTTATCTACCCAGGCAGCAAGATAGTCTGCGAACTGTACCGAAGTGAGGCTCAGTCCATCGGATGCAAGATGGTATTTTCCATCGGAAAAAAATTCAGAGCTCGCACAGTCAACGCCGATTGCGACATCGGTACCAGGCTGGTATCCGGCCAGATCAATAGCGTTGACAATCAGCTGCAGTGCCTCTTCGTTGGTGTTCAGATTCGGGGCGAAACCGCCCTCGTCGCCTACTGTGGTCGGCATCTGTTTTTCATTCAGCAGTTTTTTCAGCGCATGAAAAACTTCAGCGCCGCAGCGCATGGCATCGCGAAAGTTATCAATCCCAAACGGGACGATCATGAATTCCTGCATATCGATATTGTTGTTAGCGTGCGCTCCGCCGTTGACGAGATTCATCAGCGGTACCGGCATCGACATCAGTCCTGCGCCACCCAAATAGCGGTACAAGGGAAGTCCGGATTCGTCTGCAGCGGCTTTGGCTACCGCCAGCGAAACAGCCAGCAAAGCGTTGGCACCGATACGTGACTTATTGTCAGACCCGTCCAGGTCGATCAGCGCCTGATCAATAAAGGTCTGATCTACCGCATCCAGACCGATCAGTGTTTCCGACACCTCGGTGTTGACATTCTCAACTGCTTTGAGAACACCCTTGCCAAGATAACGCTGCTCATCGCCGTCCCTGAGCTCAACGGCTTCCCGGGTGCCAACCGATGCTCCGGACGGAACCGAGGCGCGTCCCAGAACGCCTGATTCAAGCAGGACGTCTGCTTCAATGGTTGGATTACCGCGAGAATCCAGAATTTCGCGGGCGATGACTTCTACTATTGCACTCATGCTTACGTTTTCCCTGTGTTATCTGATTGGCTTTATTGTTAATGTGATGCTAAGAATTTCTAGTGACTGTTTGATGAAACGATCATTTTTTCATGCGGTTTCCATGGTCTGTGTTGTATGTTGTCAAACAGACGGTGCCGGTATCATGTTTTTGTAGACGCAACCTGTTTGATATGCGTTCCTCCGGATGATTGTTGATTGCTGGAATAGTCAATTGCCGCTTTGATAAAGGACTTGAACAGCGGGTGCCCCGTTTTGGGGGTGGACGTAAATTCCGGGTGAAACTGGCAGCCGAGAAACCAGGGATGTTCGGTTCTGGACAACTCGATAATTTCACATAAATTCTCTTCGCGTGAAACACCGCTGACACATAATCCGGTTTGTTCCAGCTCGGTTAAATAGTCGCTGTTGACTTCATAACGGTGTCGGTGCCGCTCAATAATTTGATCCGCTTCGTAGGTTTCCCGGGCAAGTGAACTCTTTTTCAGCATGCACTCCTGTCCGCCCAGGCGCATACTGCCACCGATATCCGAATTTTCGTCGCGTGTCTCCAGGCGTCCGTCGCGATTACGCCACTCGGTAATCAGTGCGATCACGGGATAAGGTGTATCCGGATTAAATTCGGTGCTGTGAGCACCTTTCATGCCGGTTTTGTTGCGCGCATATTCCACGACCGCCAGTTGCATGCCAAGGCAAATACCCAGATATGGTATACGGTTGATACGTGCGTAGTTGATAGCCTGGATTTTACCCTCCACGCCGCGCTTGCCAAATCCTCCCGGTACCAGAATGGCATGCATATTTCTCAGACAGTCGATACCTTCCTTTTCAATTTGCTCCGAGTCAACATAGCTGATGTTGATTCTGCAGCATGTATGGATGCCGGCATGAACCAGCGCTTCTGATAACGATTTGTACGATTCGGTGAGATCAACATACTTGCCGACCAGTGCGATTGTTACGGTATAAGTCGGATGTTCGAGCGCATGAACCAGTTTTTTCCAGACGCTAAGATCGGCAGGTCTGGCGAGTATGTCGAGTTTATGGCAAATGATTTCATCGAGCATTTGCTCGTGCAATAAAGCCGGAATTTTATAAATACTGTCGACATCAACGGCAGAGATGACCGCCTGTTCTTTTACATTTGTGAATAAGGCGATCTTGCGACGTTCTTCCTTGGGTACTTCACGGTCCGAGCGGCAGAGCAATACATCTGGTTGTATACCGATCTCGCGTAATTCCTTGACAGAGTGTTGTGTGGGTTTGGTTTTCAACTCGCCTGCCGAACCGATGTAGGGCAGCAGAGTCAGATGAATAAAACAGGTGTCATCAGTGCGCAATTGCGTGGCCATCTGACGGATAGCTTCAAGAAACGGCAGTGATTCGATATCGCCGACTGTTCCGCCGATTTCGATGATGGCGACGTCGGCATCGCCAACACCTGCCTGAATATACCGCTTGATTTCGTCGGTGATGTGCGGAATCACCTGGACGGTCCCCCCCAGATAATCGCCACGCCTTTCCTTGCGGATAACGCTTTCGTAGATTTGACCCGTTGTGAAGTTGTTGTGACGGGTCATTTTGGTGCTGATGAAGCGCTCATAATGACCGAGATCAAGATCGGTTTCCGCACCATCTTCGGTAACAAATACCTCGCCATGTTGAAATGGGCTCATGGTACCGGGATCAACGTTGATATACGGATCCAGTTTGAGCATGGTTACCCTGATTCCCCGTGTTTCCAGCAGGGCGGCAAGCGATGCTGCGGCAATACCTTTGCCCAGTGATGATACGACGCCGCCCGTTACAAAAACGTATTTGGTCATCGGGCGCGGATATTATTTGAAATCTGAATGTGAATACAAAAAATGTGTTTGTTTCGATTGGGCATGTGCACGACCAATAGTCTGGGGTATCATGATTTGTCAGCGAATCTCAGCAAGTAAATAATCCATCATTTGTTCAGCCTGATGGCGATAGCCACTGCCAAACAAGTTCAAGTGATTCAGGATATGATAAAGGTTATAAAAAACCCTACGGGTATTATACCCAATTTCCAGCGGATATTCATGCCGATAAGCAGAATAAAAATGATCGGAAAAGCCACCAAATAATTCAGTCATGGCGATATCGGTTTCACGGTCACCGTAGTATACGGCGGGATCAAACACAACGGGGCAACCGGTGGCGTCATATGAAAAATTGCCACTCCACAAGTCGCCATGAAGCAGAGAAGGCGCAGGTGTATAATTGCTGAAAAGACGCTCGCAATCTGCCAGCAAACGCTCGCCGAGCTTTTGCAGTTTGCCGTGATATCCGTTTTTTTTGGCGAGATTGAGCTGATAACCAAGCCGGTGAGTACGCCAAAACGATAGCCAATCCGAATCCTGAGTGTTGATCTGGGGAGTGCTGCCAATGGTGTTATTACGAACCCAGCCATACTGGCGTCGTTGAACACGGTGCATGGCGGCGAGCTTAACGCCCAATGCTTGATTGTCACCGTTGCCGCGCTGCTGTAACTCGAGATATTCAAGTACCAGCCAGGCGGTATGCGCGTTTTTACCCCAGCAAACCGGTTGAGGAACGCGCAGGGTGTCGGACTGGCTGATTTCAGCGAGCCCTGCAGCCTCGGCTTCGAACATGAATAGTCCATCAGCATGATTGGTTTTGACAAAAAAGCACCGTTCGTCGTCGGCAACGCAAAAACTCTGATTAATACAACCGCCCCCGATTGTGGCGATTTTTTGTGGTGCAAAAGCATGCTGTATTGTGTCGGCGATGTGTTTTGCAATATCAGGCCAGTCATTCATGGTTTGATCAGGAAAGCAGTTGGAAGATGTTGGTCCGAAATTTAATCGCGCTTTTCCTCCGATAACCAGTTTTTTGCGCGAACAATGGCCGCACGTACCTGTTCGGGCGCAGTGCCGCCTGGGTGGTTGCGGCTGTTCAGCGATCCCTGCAGGGTCAGCACGGCAAATACATCGTCTTCAATGATTGCAGAAAACTGCTGCAGTTCGGAGATTGTCAGATCACTCAGATCACACATTTTGTGTTCGGCATAACGAACGGAGCGGGCGACAATTTCATGCGCATCGCGAAATGGTATGCCTTTTTTTACCAGATAGTCCGCCAGATCGGTCGCTGTTGAAAAACCCTGCATTGCGGCTTTGCGCATAGCCTCCGGGTTTACCCGGATACCTGAAAGCATATCGGCGTATATGCGTAGTGTATCGATTAAAGTGTCGACAGTATCAAACAGCGGTTCTTTGTCTTCCTGGTTGTCCTTGTTGTAAGCCAGTGGCTGTGCTTTCATCAGAGTCAGCAATGCAATCAGGTGTCCGTTGATACGGCCGGTTTTGCCGCGCACCAGTTCTGGCACGTCAGGATTCTTTTTTTGTGGCATGATGGATGAACCGGTACAAAACCGGTCCGCCAACGAGACAAAGCCGATTGCGGGACTCATCCACAAAATCAGTTCTTCCGAAAAGCGCGACAGATGCGTCATCATCAATGCGGCACAGGCGCAGAACTCAATGGCAAAATCTCTGTCTGATACCGCGTCCAGCGAGTTTTCGCAGATGCCGTCAAACGAAAGCGACTGCGCTACGTGTCTGCGATCAATCGGATAGCTTGTTCCTGCCAGCGCGGCAGCACCCAGCGGCAACTGATTGGCGCGCTTTCTGCAGTCGGATAATCGTGTGACATCACGCTTGAACATTTCGAAATAGGCCATCAGGTGGTGGCCGAATGTGACCGGTTGGGCAACCTGTAAATGCGTAAATCCAGGCATCGCCGTAGCTGTATGGTTCTCGGCGAGATTGACGATGGACCATTGCAAAGAACGTGTTAGTTGACTGATTTCATCAATGGATGCGCGCAAGTAAAGCCTGATATCCGTGGCCACCTGGTCGTTTCTGGAACGGCCAGTATGAAGACGTTTTCCGGCATCGCCGATTAATTCGGTCAGCCGCTTCTCGATATTCAGATGCACATCTTCCAGTTGCAACGACCATTCGAGACGGCCATCACGAATTTCGTCGCCGATTTGTCTCAGTCCCTGCTCTATGGCCGATAAATCATCTTGCGTAATGATACCCTGGGCGGACAGCATTCGGGCATGCGCCAGAGAGCCCTGTATATCGTATGCTGCCAGCCGGTAATCAAAGCCTATCGAGGCCGTATAGCGCTCTACCAGCGCCGAGACGGGCTCTTCGAATCTGCCGGACCATTTTTTTGTGTCGCTGTCGTTGTTATCAGCCAAGACGTATGTTTCCTTTTGTGTAAATCGTTATATGTCAAGTGTTGTATTCTTGATGATTGGCGTCAGTTTTAGATTATAAATCAAAATGCACCGGGTGTTATTTGCTATACTCCGGTTGCAGGATTTTTGTCGCTGAACGGCGACCGAACCTTTGTAAAACATCGGTGTAACACTTGTTCATATTGAAGTTGTCCTGAATTTGAATTTTGAAATCATCCGCTTTCACTTCAGATTGGATTAGTGGATAATTAGAGTTTTTTTACCTGTCACCTAAACAAGGAGCTATTGATGACGGATCAGAATAATGAATCATTTCAATCTAAAGCAACGACATTTTTCTCTATGCTGGGTCAACGGTTTGAAGTGCTGGAAAAACTTCCACAGAAGCAATTGCCCATGAAATATGCTTTTGTATTGGTAGGTATCATTATCTTCGTTTTTGCCTGGAAGCTGATTGCTGTCAGCAAAATCGAATCGGATATGAACAAAATGCTTGAAAAGGAGCGTACACTGATTACCCAGCAGGCGCGTGAACATGCTGACAAGCAGTATAAAAAAGAAGAAGAGCGGTTTGGGCAGGTTCTGGCGTGGGCGGTGCGCAGCGAGCTGATCCGTAACAATATTGATCAGATTGGCCTTTATCTTAACGATATTGTCAAACAGATTGATGCGGACCGTATCGTTCTGATCAGTGAAGATGGTGAATTGCTGGTATCTACCGACAAGCGGCTTGAAGACGTAAAAGGCAGCGATCTGTATTCCAAAGATGTAATTAACGTGCACAGTATAACTATTAAATCTGACGTCGATGGCAAGAAACTGTTAATAGCACCGATTTCTGATTTTAACAAACGTGTTGCCGTTCTCGTAATCAGCTACAATCAGGGTAAAGTCAGCTGATTGGCAGAAGAATCTGGATAAAGGCAACTTGGGCAAACGGCGGGTTGTGTAGTCAGTGAATACACGCAGTTTTGCGAAATTGCCTCGATGAATTCTGAGAATGTCTCGCCCCTGTCATAAAAGCAGGGGTTTTTTTGTGTCTGAATTCCGATATTGAGCACATGAGTTGCGTCACGGAGCCCTTGTACGCCGAATGCTGGCACCCAGTAGCGAGAGTTTTTCCTCGATTGATTCATAGCCCCGGTCAAGATGATAAATACGGTCAATAACTGTTTCGCCATGTGCGACAAGCCCTGCGATAACCAGGCTGGCCGATGCGCGTAAATCGGTCGCCATTACATGGGCTCCGTCGAGTCTGGGTATGCCGTGAACGATAGCCGTATTGCCCTCAACCCGTATATCTGCATTCATACGCTTTAACTCCTGTACATGCATCAGACGGTTTTCAAAGATGGTTTCGGTGATGATGGCAGTGCCGTCAGCGATGCAGTTCAATGACATGAACTGGGCCTGCATGTCGGTTGGAAAAGCTGGATACGGAGCAGTTCTTAGTGTGATCGATTGGGGTCTTTGCTGTATTTCCAAATGAATCCACCGGTTTCCGGTATCGATTCTGGCGCCGCATTCGGTCAGCTTGTCCAGTACGGCATCCAGCAGTTGCGGGTCTGTTTCTGTTAAATGGATATTGCCGCCGGTTGCGCAGGCCGCCACCAGAAATGTGCCTGTTTCGATGCGGTCGGGCATGACAGCATGCTCGGCGCCCCGCAACGCTGGTACGCCTTCAACAGTAATAATATCGCTGCCCGCACCGTGAATCCTGGCGCCCATGGCAGTCAGGCAATTGGCCAGATCAACTATCTCCGGTTCGCGCGCGGCGTTTTCAATTACTGTTGTGCCATGCGCAAGCGTTGCAGCCATCATCAGGTTCTCCGTACCTGTCACTGTTACAATGTCCATCACAATCCGGGCACCGTGCAGCTGTCTGGCTACGGCGTGAATGTAGCCATGTTCTATAGAGATTTCGGCTCCCATGGCTTCCAGTCCTTTGATATGCTGATCGACCGGCCTCAGACCAATAGCGCAACCACCGGGCAATGATATATACGCTTCACCTGCGCGGGCGAGCAGCGGTCCTAATACCAGTATGGCCGCGCGCATTGTTTTTACCATGTCATATGGCGCTGTCAGCTGTGTCAGGTTTGCTGCGCACAAAACAAATTCCGATGATCCGGTGTCTTCTACGTTAACTCCGATCTGTTTGAGTAGCGATAGCATGGTTGTGATGTCCATCAACCGGGGCACGTTGCTGATTCGAACGGTATCTTCCGTCAGCAACGCAGCGCACAGCAATGGTAAAGCGGCATTCTTGGCGCCTGAAATACGGATTTCTCCACGAAGCGGATTGCCGCCCTGAATGATTAGTTTGGGTTTTGATTCATGCATGAAAACGGTTTAGTGCGCGTCGACCAAAAAATGTCATTATAGCCGAGCAGGCTCCTGTCAATGCATGTCTTTCTGCCGGATTCGTATATGCAGAGTGGTTTTGCATGAAATCACGTTCAGCAACCGGATAGAGACAGAGGCATGTGCAGGCGCGTGCGTTTTGATGATGGAAAGCTGGCGTCAATCAATTATACTCGCATATTTTTAAGCAACAGGAGATGGCAATGAGCAAAGAAGTGATTCAAACGCCGCAGGCGCCAGAGGCGATAGGAACCTATTCTCAGGCGGTTAAAATCAGTGGCGGCACGACGGTTTATCTGTCGGGACAGATCGGGCTGGATGCGGCGACTATGCAAATGGTCAACGGTATCGAGGCGCAGATACAGCAGGTCTTTCTCAATCTGAAGGCGGTCGCTTCAGCCAGCGGCGGCAGCCTGAACGATATTGTCAAATTGAATATTTTTCTGACTGACCTGGAACACTTTTCTATGGTGAATGAAATCATGGCTACCTATTTCGATCAGCCTTATCCGGCACGTGCAGCCATTGGTGTCAAGGCGTTGCCGCGAGGTGCGCTGGTTGAAATGGATGCTGTCATGGTGATCGGCGCATAATGAAGGCGCATCATGCTCAGGCTGCCGCTTTCTGGCTGAAACCCGAATATGGATAGCGATGCTTCCGTGTCGAATGCGGCTGCGCTGGTGGTCAGTCCGAAGGTGCAGGAAAAGCTGGCGAGGCTGGGCATTAACAACGAAATGGATCTGGCGTTGCATTTGCCGATTCGTTACGAAGACGAAACGCATGTATTTCCTATCGCTCATGCACCACAGGGAATGATTGTGCAGATAGAGGGTATAATCGTGCATAACGAAGTCGTTGTGAAACCAAGGCGTCAGCTGATCTGCCGAATAGAGGATAGTAGTGGCTCTCTGTGCATGCGTTTGCTGAATTTTTACGGCAGCCAGGTCAAGGCGTATGCCGTCGGTAAAAGAGTGCGTTTACTCGGCGAAATCCGTCACGGTTTTTTTGGTGCGGAAATGGTTCATCCAAAATGCCGCATCGTTAAAGAAAACGAACCGTTGGCAACAGCCATGACGCCTGTTTACGCGATGACTGCGGGGTTACCGCAGAAAACGCTGGCAAAACTAATTCATCAGGTATTGCGCCATTCGAAGCAGCCGGGATTGTTTGATGAGACACTTCCCGATGTAATCATTCACCGATACCGGCTACCGGGATTTAAAGACAGTGTTTTCACCTTGCATCACCCGCCGCCTGATACGCAGGTCAATTTGCTCCAGTCGCGCATGCATCCGGCATGGCAACGAATCAAATTCGACGAATTGCTGGCGCAACAGCTTTCGATGCGGTTGCATTACCGCCAGCGGCGCAGCCGCATAGCACCTCAGTTGAACCAGAAGCATGACCACGGACTGCGTATCCGTTTTCTGGCACAGCTGGATTTCAGTCTGACAATGGCCCAGGAAAAAGTGATAGCTGAGATCAGCCGCGATTTAACGTCTGAACACCCAATGCAGCGGCTGTTGCAGGGCGATGTCGGCAGCGGTAAAACGATTGTGGCGGCAATTGCTGCGCTACAGGCCATTGAAAACGGTTATCAGGCCGCGATCATGGCGCCGACCGAGATTCTTGCCGAGCAGCATTTCCAGAAATTATCCGCCTGGTTTGGGCCTTTGGGAATACAGGTGGGGTGGCTGTCAGGCGGGCAGAAGAAAAAAGACAGGCTATCGGTTCTGGCCGCCATCGAATCCGGTACGGCGATGCTCGCGGTGGGTACGCATGCGCTGTTTCAGGAACAGGTCAATTTTTATCAGCTGGGACTGGCCATAATAGACGAACAGCATCGATTTGGAGTGCATCAGCGACTGGCTCTGCGCATGAAAGGCATGCAGCAGTCCGGTATCGTTCCGCATCA
The DNA here is from genome assembly GCF_900111605.1 of Nitrosomonas marina. GTDB lineage: Bacteria > Pseudomonadota > Gammaproteobacteria > Burkholderiales > Nitrosomonadaceae > Nitrosomonas > Nitrosomonas marina_A. Next base: position 63,359 of record NZ_FOIA01000006.1, read on the forward strand.
GTTGATGATGAGTGCCACGCCGATTCCGCGTACGCTGTCTATGAGCTATTTCGCCGATCTTGATGTGTCGATTATTGATGAATTGCCGCCGGGCAGATCTCCCGTGATTACCAAACTGGTGGCCGACAGCCGGCGCAATGAGGTTGTTGCGCGAATTCAACAGGCCTGCCAGCAGGGAAGGCAGGTTTACTGGGTATGTCCGTTAATTGAAGAATCCGAAACACTGCAATTGCAAACAGCGATGGAGACCTGCGAGACCTTGTGCAGAATATTTACGGATCTGAATGTTGGCCTGGTGCACGGGCGATTGACGGCGCAGGAAAAGGCGGACATGATGGCGCTGTTTAAGCAGGGTAATATTCAATTGCTGGTAGCGACGACCGTGATCGAGGTGGGTGTTGATGTGCCAAATGCGTCGCTTATGGTAATTGAAAATGCCGAGCGTATGGGATTGTCTCAACTGCACCAGCTACGCGGACGTGTGGGCCGCGGGGCGAATGCCAGCGTGTGTATTTTGCTGTATCAGCAACCCCTGTCGTCAATAGCGCGCAAACGGTTGAAAATTATTTTTGAGCATACTGATGGCTTTGAAATTGCGCGTCAGGATTTGCGTCTGCGCGGACCGGGCGAGTTTCTGGGGGCGCGTCAGAGCGGGGTGCCAATGCTGCGTTTTGCCGACCTTGAACAGGACGGTGCATTATTGACGGCCGCGCAATCCGTGGCCGATGAAATGCTGAACGATTACCCCGACCTGGCGCAACGGCATATTCGTCGCTGGCTGGGAGATAAAACGGAATATTTGCGTGTCTGAACTGGCTAACAGATTGTGGCGTGGCTTCGGTGTGAGCGCAGCTTTTATCAGCACCTGTACAGACTGTTGTATAATGCGTGGCTTGTCGACAGCTATCCGATTGACTGGCCGGACTGATAAAATTCATTTACCAACTAACCCGTTTTGTTTCATTTGAACTCTTATGCCGCTTGCGGCAACATGATCGATTATCGTGGCAAATATTAGCACTGCGCATCCTCAGGCATGGCTTCCGGCATTAAGTACTGTTTCTCCCGAAATACGTGACTGGCTGCAGTTTCGCGGTTCACTCACGCGCCGCATACAGGAGCGCTGCGCTCAGTTTTATGTGGAGCCGGTATTCCAGGAGCTCGCACGCGTGTATGGCGACGAATGGATAAAAATGAAGCTGCGTCCGCACGAACTGGCGCTGGTACGGGAAGTGTATCTGTATTGTTGCGACAAGCCGGTCGTTTTTGCGCATTCGATTGTGCCTCACAAGGATTTGCGCGGTGCATGGCGTACGCTGAATAATTTGGGCAATCGGCCGTTGGCCAGCATGCTGTTTACCAACCCCAGGGTAAAGCGTACACCGCTCGAATTTAAAAAAATCAGCGCCGGGCATTTCTTGTATGACCGCGCAGTTTTACGCCTGACAGACTATCCGTCCCACTTGTGGGCCAGGCGCTCGCGGTTCACATTACAGTGCAGGTCCATTTTGGTGACAGAAGTGTTTTTGCCCGACATTCTGAATTTGACGTAGGGATGTAGAGATGGTTTCAGACTTAATGAATCAACCTAACCGATTTGCCCTCTATGCACGACTGATGCGACTGGACAAGCCGATCGGAATTCTGTTGTTGTTGTGGCCGATGCTGTGGGGGTTATGGTTTGCGGCGCAGGGTTTTCCTGATTGGCATATTCTGTTCATTTTTATCATGGGAACCATTCTCATGCGCTCAGCCGGTTGCGTGATGAATGATTTCGCCGATCGCAAGATAGACCCGCATGTTGAGCGCACTAAAAACCGTCCAATGGCGGCCGGACAAGTCAGTTCGAAGGAAGCATTGCTGCTGGCAGCAGGCTTAAGCCTGGTCGCTTTTATAATGATTCTGCCGCTTAATCTGCTGACGATAGCGCTATCCGTACCTGCACTGTTTCTGGCAGCATCGTATCCGTTTACCAAACGGTTTTTCGCCATGCCACAGGCGTATCTCGGCATTACGTTCAGCTTCGCCATTCCGATGGCGTTTGCCGCGCAAACCAATTCACTGCCTGCTATTATCTGGATGCTGATGCTGGCCAATCTGTTCTGGGTGGTTGCGTATGACACCGCGTATGCGATTGTCGACAAGCCCGACGATCTGAAAATCGGCATCCAGACATCGGCGATTACCTTCGGTCGTTTTGATGTGGCTGGTGTGATGATTTGCCATGCCTTGTTTATTGTTCTCATGATTTATATTGGACAACTGCAAGCAATGGGCATGGCGTATTACGCTGGTTTGCTGGTAGCGGTGGTTTTGATGGGTTATCAATACACGCTGATTCGCAATCGCGACCGGGCACTGTGCTTTAAAGCATTCCTGCATAACAATTATGTCGGCATGGTGGTGTTTATCGGTATTGCACTGGATTTCCTGATTCGGTAAACAGATTCTATGAAATATAAAGACCTGCGTGATTTTATCGCACAACTCGAAACCTTCGGCGAACTCAAACGCATTCCGGTAGAAGTCGATCCGCGGCTCGAAATGACCGAAATCTGCGACCGTATCCTGAAAACCGAAGGACCTGCGGTATTGTTCGAGAGACCCAAGGGCCATGACATGCCGGTTCTAGGCAACCTGTTCGGCACACCCAAACGGGTTGCGATGGGCATGGGACAGACGTCGGTCGAAGCGTTGCGTGAAGTCGGCAAGCTGCTGGCTTATCTGAAAGAACCCGATCCTCCGAAAGGACTGAAAGACGCCTGGGACAAGTTGCCGGTGCTTAAGCAAGTATTGAACATGGCCCCAAGAGTGTTAAGCAGCGCACCGTGTCAGGAAATTGTCCGGGAAGGCGATCAGGTTGATCTTGGCAAAATACCGATTCAAACCTGCTGGCCGGGTGATATTGCGCCGCTGATTACCTGGGGATTGACCGTGACACGTGGACCCAGCAAAACCCGCCAGAATCTTGGTATTTATCGCCAGCAAGTGATTGCTCCCAATAAAGTGATCATGCGCTGGCTCGCACATCGCGGCGGCGCGCTCGATTTTCGCGAATTCTGCCTGAAAAACCCCGGTCAGCCTTATCCTGTTGCCGTTGCGCTGGGGGCTGATCCGGCAACAATACTTGGTGCGGTAACACCCGTACCTGATACCCTCAGCGAATACCAGTTTGCCGGATTGCTGCGGGGCTCCAAAACCGAGGTGATCAAATGCATTGGTAGCGACCTGCAGGTGCCGGCAAGCGCCGAAATTGTACTCGAGGGTGTAATTTATCCCGATGAAACCGCGCTCGAAGGCCCTTATGGCGACCATACCGGCTATTACAACGAGCAGGAAACCTTTCCTGTTTTCACCATCGAGCGCATCACCATGCGCCGAGACCCAATCTATCATTCCACCTATACCGGGAAACCGCCCGACGAACCAGCGATTCTCGGGGTGGCGCTGAATGAAGTGTTCGTGCCGCTGTTGCAGAAACAATTTCCTGAAATCACTGATTTCTATCTGCCGCCCGAAGGCTGTTCGTACCGTATGGCAGTGGTCAGCATGAAGAAACAATATGCCGGACACAGCAAGCGCGTAATGTTCGGTATTTGGAGTTTCCTGCGCCAGTTCATGTACACCAAATTCATTATCGTTACCGATGACGACGTTAACATCCGCGACTGGAAAGAAGTCATCTGGGCTGTCACCACCCGGGTCGATCCGGCCAGAGATACGCTTATCGTCGAAAACACCCCTATCGATTACCTCGACTTCGCCAGCCCGATCTCCGGTCTCGGCGGCAAAATGGGACTCGATGCGACCAACAAATGGCCGGGAGAAACCAACCGAGAATGGGGTACGCCGATTGTGATGGACGAGGCGGTTAAGCTGAAAGTTGATGCAATGTGGGGGGAGTTGGGGTTGTAACTTTAGAAGCAATGGTGTAAGTTGCTGATAATGAATATTAATTTGAGTAAATGTCGAAAATTGACCGTATAAGAGAAAATCGGGTGGTTAAAAGTTGTATTTGTTTTATTCGTGACTATTGACGTATCGCTTGTGGCTTGACTTGCTCAGAATTATGATAATAAAGGGTCAAATCTGTTTATTAATTATAAGGATTGATATATTCTCGCTTGTTCTTGCTCCTATTTTTAATCAAAATCTTACCCAACATACCAATGTGTCACTTAGAAGAATTACTACAAAGGTAGAGAATAAATTAATAGACAGACTTGACCCCTGTGTGTATGTACCTTTATGTCTCTGTTTGAAATGATCAGTCTCTGCCCGTATTGTTCTCAGGTTACAATTCCTGCTTAAAGAACACGATTCATAATTGTCGTGCTCGTTCTTTGCCAATTCAATTTTATTAATAATTTCGACAATTCTGCTATCCGGTACCAAACCATCAGCTATGTCGTCATTATTGTTTTCAACACTATATTCCTTGTTCATCACAAAAATCCTCCGCAATGATTACCTGACGCAGTGATTGTTGAATCAAATCTTGTAAAATCATCAAAAGACTAAACTGCTGGCCAGAAAATATAAATCCCAGTAACGCAACTGCAAAAATGCGGTTACTACAGCAAGCGCCACAAACAATGTATCCGATGCGTTGTGCGTGATTCAGGAATCGAGCATGTGCGCGCCTGATATCTATCTCGCAGAAAATACAATTCCGATTCGGAAATCCGTATTGGCACAGGTTTCGTGCTGATTTTCCGGTCTTTATTACAGTTAAACCATTTTTTGTATCAGTGGATCACATCACTGATCATCGGAAACTGTCTGTTACAGTTAATCAAGCAATTTTTATTCCAGTTAGAATTTGTTTATATGTATCAGTTCATTAATAAGTGCGGGCAATAGAAAAAGTATCGAGTTGTAAACTGCTTCGACACATTGTAGTCAATTTGACGGTTTTGGAAAATAAATGGTAGTTAAGTATCGCGTAAATTTAAGGATCGATTTGGTTAAATTCAAACGCTTCGGAATAAATGACATGTTCTGCATGACAACATAAGGCAAGTGCGTATAGTCATGAAAAAACGCAGTTATTGCTTTGCTTGGCTGTGTGTGCGATTACTTTTGAATTTGAAAAAATTCCTGACTAGCGCTCTTTCAATATGATATTGCCGGGTTCAGTGCGCTTGTCAGCGCTCATGGCAAGGCGTGTCTTGCAGGAGTAGTCATTCTATTACCAAAAGACACAACACAGTCCATGGGCGCTGACAAGCGCACCCACCGGGCGTTACCGTGGTGTCCTGCAGCCGCGTTACAGTACTTGAAAAGGGAATAACCCTTTCCCGTGTACTGTGCCTTGCTGCATAACACCACGATAACGCTGTACCTGACAATATCATATTGAAAGAGCACTAGAAGGGTACAACCATTTTATAGATTACCCTGATTAGTCTGGTTACGGGGACGCTGTTGCGATCAGTGATGAATCGCCTTGATGGTATTCAGGAAGCTGGAGTTATATTCAAATAAGTTTTCTTTGCACCCATCGGCGCCAGCACCAATACCAGCGGCCCGATTACCTCCCGCTGGTTATGCCCTCTGCATGTTGCTAGATTGTTGTTTCGGGGGGGCAGTATTAAAGCGCTATAACAGCGCCGGTATCTTGCTATAACCTAAGCAAAAACGGCGCATTATAATCCCAACTGTTTCCAGTTGTCCGTTTAAGAATAAACCGGCGTTTGAATCTACGGCTGCTTTGGCTAGTCTGTAACCAGCTTTGTCTGCTGTCGACAATCCTTTAAATTCAAGGCCTGGTTTGACGGCAAATTACTGATGTCTTGAGAAATAACAATGAATGCTGCTTGATCGAAGTTGCCAGCATGCAGTGCTCTGTCGCGGACTGTTTGTGTCGCCTACAGTCGCCTGCGAGAACGGGATGGCAAGTGACATTTCTTTGGCACCACAATTTAGCCATCATTCTCGGTATACCGGATAGCGGTAATCGCATAACGTACCCGGCCGGCAGGGCGCTGCACGGTTACTTCGTCATCGAGATGTTTTCTCATCAGGGCACGGCCCACGGGCGAATCCATGCTGATCCAGCCTTTCTCGACATTAAATTCATCCGGGCCGACGATACGGTAGGTGACGCATTCACCTGTTTCATCCTCGAGCTCGACCCACGCGCCGAAAAATACCTGATCCTGATTCGAGGGCAGCTGGTTAACCACGATTAATTCATCCAGACGTTTTTGCAGATAGCGAATACGCCGGTCAATTTCACGCAATTGCTTTTTGCGGTAAATATATTCAGCATTCTCTGAACGGTCGCCTTCGGCTGCGGCTGCGGCTAATGCTGCAGTGACTTCGCGGCGTGTTATCCATAAACCCTTGAGTTCCTGGCATAATGCTTCGTGACCTGATTTGGTGATATAGGCCGAGCTTTTGGGTTGTGGTGGACGATAGCGTGTCATGCGTAATTTTGTAGCATAATGAGAAACGCAAATGATAGCGTAATAACGAACCAATCAGGAGGTATCTATGCCCCGACATAATGCCGATATCGCCGCCATCTTTGAAGAAATTGCCAACCTGCTTGAAATTCAGGACGCCAATCCGTTTCGCATACGTGCCTACCGCAATGCCGCCCGTATATTAAACGATCATTCCCGGGATGTCGGTACGATGCTGAGGAAAGGCGAAGATTTAACCTGTTTATCGGGGATAGGGAAAGATCTGGCCGCTAAGATTGAGGAAATCGTGTCCAGCGGCCATTGCAGCCTGCTTGATCGGCTGCACAAAAAAATGCCCGCTACGATTGGTGATCTGTTGAAAATACCTGGAATCGGCCCTAAACGTGTGAAAGCGTTGTATCACGATCTCGCTGTGCAGACCGTCGAACAGTTGTACCGCGCCGCGCGCGATGGACGTATTCGCGAATTGCCCGGTTTTGGTGAAAAGACTGAACTGAATATTCTGCAGTCCTTGGAAGCGCATGCAAATCAGACGCAGCGTTTCAAGCTGATAACGGCAGTTCAGTACGCCGAGGCGTTAGAACAGTCGCTTGCAACAGTGTCTGGTGTCAGTCGGGTGACGATAGCCGGTAGCTACCGGCGCATGCGTGAAACGGTCGGTGATCTGGATATACTGGTAGCGGCCGAGACTTCGCGTCCGGTGATACAGCATTTCATCGAATACGGCGAAGTCAACAGAATCCTGTCGGCTGGCGCTACTCGTGCCAGTGTTGTTCTTGAATGCGGCATGCAGGTTGATTTACGTGTTGTTAAAGCAGAAAGTTTTGGTGCAGCGCTGCACTATTTCACCGGTTCCAAATCGCATAATATCGCTGTCAGGCGCATTGCTCAGCAAAAAGGGCTCAAGATCAACGAATATGGCGTCTACCGAAGCGATAAACAGATTGCGGGGCAAGACGAAGAGTCAGTCTATGCCGCGGTCGGTCTGGCATATATTCCGCCTGAATTGCGTGAAAACCGCGGAGAGGTCACGCTGGCGCAGGTCGGACGTTTGCCGCAACTGGTTGAGCAGAGCGATCTGCGCGGCGACCTGCATGCGCACACTAACGCCACTGATGGACATAATTCGTTGCGAGAAATGGCGCTTGCTGCAAAATCGTTTGGTTTCGAATATCTGGCGATCACAGAACATTCGCGGCGGCTGACAGTTGCCCACGGTCTCGATCCGCTGCAGCTTTCACGCCAGTGTGCAGAAATAGACAAACTAAATGCGGAAATGGATGAAATAACGCTTCTCAAGGGAATCGAGGTGGATATTCTTGAGGATGGAAGCCTCGATTTGCCGGATAACGTGCTTGCAAAGCTCGATCTTGTCGTCGGGGCGGTGCACAGTAAATTCGATTTGTCCCGCGCCAGGCAGACAAAGCGTATACTGCGTGCATTGGAACATCCGCATTTTACCATGCTGGCGCATCCGACCGGACGGCTGATTCAGCGACGCGCACCGTATGACGTGGATATGGCGCGTATTATACGTGAAGCCAGAAACCGTGGCTGTTTTCTGGAACTCAATGCGCATCCTGAACGGCTGGATTTGCTGGATACTTATTGCCAGATGGCCAGAGAAGAGGGTGTGCTGGTCAGCATCAATTCCGATGCCCACAGTAACCACGATTTTGCCAACCTGCGGTTTGGCATCGGGCAGGCGCGACGCGGCTGGCTGGAAAAAGACGATGTACTTAATACACGTTCACTGAAAGCATTACGCCAGCTGCTCAAACAGACAATGTGACGCCGTTTGTCAGCGTTACTGGATGAAGATTAATAATCACCGGGTTCGTTCGGTAACGCGTTTGACTGGTTGTCGGGCTTGACGTATAGTTCGCTCAAACTTGGCGTACAGGATTGTTCTATCCGTTCAATTGAATTTTGTGCAGTGACAATTACCTCAAACACCCACACCCGTTCTTAAAATGGCATTTCACGAAAACCGCTGGCTGGTAGTGGCAGGCGCGCTGATCATTCAGGTCTGTCTGGGCGCTATTTACAGCTGGAGTGTATTTGTGAATCCGCTCAAAGACGTTTTTTCTTTTACGACCACGCAGACTCAGGCGATCTTTTCTCTGGCGCTGGCTGCATTTGCGCTGGTAATGATTTTTGCAGGCAAATTGCAGGATAAAAAAGGTCCGCGTACAGTAGCAACGCTGGGTGGTATCGTACTAGGGGCCGGATATCTGCTGGCTGCGTTCAGTGGCGATAGTTTTCTGCTGCTAGCCTTATCAGTGGGTATCATCGGCGGTGCTGGTATTGGTTTTGCATACGTATGTCCCATTGCCGCTTGTGTCAAGTGGTTTCCTGACAAACGTGGTATGGTAACCGGTTTTGCCGTGGCAGGTTTCGGTGCCGGCGCGTGGCTGTTTGCAAAAATTGCATCCGGCTTTATCAACGCCTATGGTCTGTCGTCGGCTTTTATGTATCTGGGCATGATATTCATGGTGGCGGTTGTAACAGGTGCGCAGCTGCTCCGCAATCCGCCTGCTGGCTGGAGGCCCGCTGGCTGGCAGCCGCCTGCGTCGAAATCCGCAACTGCAGTGGCGATGGATTTTGAGTGGCGGGACATGGTCAGACACAGGCAGTTCTGGAGACTCTGGCTGATGTTTGTATTTGGTGCGGCCGCCGGGTTGCTGGTGATCGGGATATTGAAACCTTTTGGGATCCACAGTGGATTGAGCACTGCGGCGGCTGCGCATGCTGTCGGTGTTCTGGCCTTGTTTAATGGAGCAGGACGGATCCTCTGGGGCGCGATTTCAGACAGGATAGGCAGGAAAAATGCAATGATGCTTATGTTTCTGCTGCAAGGTGTCATGATGCTCGCCCTGATAAAAATGGGATCAAACGAAATGACGCTGTCTATTGCTGCCGCTTGGGTGGGTTTCAATTTTGGCGGAAATCTCGCGCTGTTTCCCGCGACGACCGCAGATTTTTTTGGAACCAGACATGTTGGCATCAACTACGGACTCATGTTTACGGCGTATGGTGTTGCCGGCATCGCCGGACCGATACTTGCAGGCAGTGTTTTCGACATGACAGGCAGCTACCTGTGGGCCTTTATTCCGGCGGGCGTTGCCTGCTTTGCCGCTGCCGGCATATCGCTTGGACTGAAGCCACCGCAACACGGTTAATGCTGTACAGAGATGTATTGAGAAGTGAACAAATACTATGCAATGCGTAATTTCTCAATTGTTTTCAACTGTTCGGCGCTAGTGCTCTTTCAACTTGATATTGCCGGGTTCAGTGCGCTTGTCAGCGCTCATGGCAAGGCGTGTTTTGCAGGAAATAGTCGTTCTATTACTAAAAGAATACTAGCCAAATAAATCCTGTATTTTTACTGCCTGGTTCCGTTGTTTTTTTAGCAATAGAGTAAATTCCTCAGCAGTGACGGCAGGTGAGTAACGGAAACCCTGTTCGAAATCGCAGCCAATATCTACCAGCAGACGCCGTTGTAATTCGGTTTCCACGCCTTCGGCAATGGTCTTTATATCCAGTTTGTGCGCCATGACGACAATGGCGTCTACCAGCGCGCGATCGGTGGTATTGTCGGCTAGTTGCTGAATGAAGGACTTATCTATTTTAAGGTAATCGATATCAAATTTTTTTAGATAGGACAGCGAAGAGAAACCGGTGCCAAAATCATCAATGGATACTTCTATTCCATCATTCAGAAATTCCAGTAATCGTTTTTTAACGACAGGCGTGTCTTTCAGCAGCAGGCTTTCGGTAATTTCCACGTTAATGCAGTTGCCTGGCATTCCCTGTTGAATCAGATAATCCGTCAACTGATTCTTCTTTAAAGAGGTGAGTTGTGTGGCGGACATATTGATGCTGACTTGCAGGAGATAGCCGAACTGGTTTTGCCATTGTTTGATGTTGGCAACTGTTGTAGTAAACACCATTTCACCGATTTGTTTAATTAACCCGCTTTCTTCAGCCAGGGGAATGAAGGTATGAGGGCTGATCATGCCGCGTTCAGGATGTTTCCAGCGCAACAGTGCTTCAGCTTTACAGATCAGCCCATGCTTGAGGTCCAGAATAGGCTGGTAGTAGACTTGTAATTCATTGCGCGATAATGCCTGCCGCAGATCATGAGTCAGCACCATTTTTTCATATGCTTCCTGCTGCATTGAACGGGTAAAGTAATTGAAACGGTTGCGTCCGGCCAGTTTTGCTGCGTACATTGCCTGATCTGCGTGCTTCATCAAAGCCTTCATATCAATCCCATCGTCCGGATAGATGGCAATGCCAATGCTGGTGGAAATATAATAATTGGCTTGTTTTTTGTCGAGCTTGAATGGAATACTCAGTTTGTTAATGATATTTCTGGCGATTGCCTCGATACGTGATTTGTCATCAATTTCCGGCAGAATAATGGCGAATTCATCACCACCAAGACGCGCTATGGTATCGGTTTTACGTACGCACGATGTGAGACGCAGGGCGACTTCCCTGAGTAGCTTGTCACCTTTGTCATGACCAAGCGTGTCATTGATATCCTTAAAGCGGTCCAAGTCAAGAAACAGCAATGACATCTGTTGGTCATTTCGTTGCGATTTTTTGATTTCCCGGGTTAGGCGGTCTTTAAAAAAATTACGATTAGGCAGTCCGGTAAGCAGGTCATAATTTGCCTGTTTAAATAGCAGTTCGTCCTGTTTTTTCTTTTCGGTAATGTCTGAAAACTGACCGACATAACAATACACGCTGTTATCAGTGTTGAGGATGACGCTTATGTTCAGCCATTTCGCATGTACGTGACCGTTCTTGTGGCGGTCCCATATTTCACCCTGCCAGTGACCCTCTGTTTGCAGTTTTTGCCACATTTTTTTGTAAAAAGAATTATTGTGACGTCCGGATTGAAAAATTCTGGGATTTTTCCCTATTACATCTCCAGGTTCATAACCGGTAATGCGTGTGAATGCCGGATTGATTGCCTTAATAAAATTATTTTCATCCGTTACCATGATGGCTTCATTGCAAAATTTATAAATTGTAGCCGCCATCGCCATGTAGTCTTCGTTTTCTTTTTGCTTGGTGATATCCTGGTAAACGCCGAGTACACCGATTATTTCATCATCAGCGTTACGCAATGGTACTTTTGATGTCCGCACCCAGATTGTATCGCCATTGGGCGTCGTTTGCGGTTCTTCATAGTCAAGCTTGGGAACGCCTGTTCTGATCACCTGCTGATCATCGTTACAGTAGCGCGTTGCCTGCTCTCTCCAATTTAACTGGGAATCTTTTTTGCCGATCATTTTTTCAGGGCAATTTTCTCCGGCATCTTGTGCAAAGGCGCGATTGCAACCCAGAAACCGGGACTCCAGATCTTTCCAGAAAATACGTACTGGTGCTGTATCGATTACAGTTTTGAGTAAATTGCGGGATTCAACCAGTGCCTGTTCCTTCTCTTTGCGATCTGTAATTTCAATAAAGTAACCAATTAATTCGGTATGATTGCCTTCGGGGTTTGTGACTGCATAGACCACATCTCTCATCCATAACCAGTGGCCTTTACAATGCTTAAAACGGTATTCGAGGATATGTTTGTTTTGCGTGGAGAAATCACATAAACTGGACATCACTTGATACCGGTCCTGGGGATGAATGTGCTCAGCCCAGAAGTCTTGCGTGCTGAGAAATTCCTCAACGGTATAACCCAGCATTTGGGTCAGGTTGTTGCTGACAAATGTGGCAGCGTATGGCGGCTCAGCCCTGCAGGTGTAGATGACGGCGGGTGATGAAGAGAGAAGAAATTCCAGTCTTTTGTTAAGTGTGCAAAGTGCAATTTCTGTCCGTTTGCGGTCGGTGATGTCGGTGGAGATGCCGCACATGCCAATAATCTCGTTCTGATCATTGCGAACGGGCTTTTTGACGGTCCAGTAAATTTTTTCTTTACCGGTAGATTTGACGAAAGTTTTTTCTTCCCTCTCTATTGTTTCGCCCTGCTCGATGACATGCCGATCGTTGAGCATCAATTCGTTTGACACTCCCAAATCGAAAAAATGACTGTCATCAAAGCCGATAATTTCCTCAAGCGGTTTGTTGAACAGTTCTTTCACAGCCCGGTTTACAAAGATATACCGTCCAGCGATATCTTTGATAAAAATATAGGTGCTGTTCTGATCCAGAATTGTTTCCATGCCAGAAATCAGGTCCATTGATGGAATTGATAGTTTTCCATCTGAATCCGGGTCGGATTGAATCAGAAACGCGGAAATTTTTTCTGGCGGTAAGTTTTTCATTTTGCGCCTTTGGAAACATTGCATAGGCTCATCATATGAGGCTGCTTAGCATGTATTATGATGGTTTTTGAGAAATAATAAAGTGCGCTTTACGGAGATCTTCCTGTTTATACGTTATTAAAAGTTACGATGCTGTCTCAGAATCCTTCAATCTCCTTCAGACTGATAGCGTATGCAATGCATTGGAAATAAAACGGCTGGTTCATGAAACCTGTTCCGCTAATAGTGGCATGTATTGTATGACTTTTCTCTGTTTAAAATCCGTTTTGGTAAAGACGCCACAGTCGAGTATCCAGCCGGAAACCAGTTCCGCGGGTGTAACGTCAAACGCCGGATTGTATATTTGTGTATCCTGAGTGGCCCAGCAAATGTGGCCAAAAGCGCCAGAAATTCCGGATACCTCGCTTGCTTTGCGTTGCTCGATCGGTATGCGGCTGCCGTCTGCGCAATGCCAGTCCATGGTGGTGTAAGGACCGGCCACATAAAAAGGAATTGTATGATATTGTGCGAGAACAGCCAGCGAATAGGTGCCTATTTTATTCGCGAAGTCGCCATTTGCGGCTATTCGATCGCAACCGACAATAATTTTCTGAACCTTGTTCTGCTGCATCAGGTGCCCGGCCATGTTGTCGGTGATCAAAGTGTAGGGGATATCCAGTTTTTTCAATTCCCATGTCGTTAATCGTGCACCCTGCAGTAATGGCCGCGTTTCGTCGACATACACATGAACTTGCTTTCCCTGCTGATGGCATTTTCTGATAACGCCGAGTGCGGTGCCAATACCTGCCGTTGCCAGACCGCCGGTATTGCAATGCGTGAGAATATGATCGCCGCTTGCTATCAATTCAGCGCCATTTTGAGCAATAGCTTCGCAAAGTGCGAGATCCTCGGTAAACAATTCTATTGCAATACTCAGTAATGCCTCGGGCGATTTATTTGATCGAATGCCGGCAATCATCCGGTTCATACATGTCATCAGGTTGACTGCCGTCGGACGGGCTGCATACAGCGCTTGCGCCTCGTTTTCGAGTTGTTTCAGGCACGTCCCTTTAATTGCCGATTGTCCCAGACCCAGCGCTGCCACGACACCGATCAAAGGCGCCCCACGGACTTTAAGCGTTTTGATGGCTTCAATGACCTCACCGACAGTAGTGAGCTGAACCCATTTTTCTTTCAAGGGCAACAGGGTCTGGTCCAGAATCCAGAGTTCTGTTTGGTGCGGTGTGTGCGTAAAACGAAGCGCCAGCGATTCCAGGTGTGTCATGCCTTAAGTTCTCCTGGCTGTAATGTTAAAAGGTCGCGAAAGGGAATTTTGGTATTTATTGTGTGGTATAGCGATTTTTCCGTTTGCTTTCATTGCTGTTCTGGCTGTTTCACAGGATAATAATGTTACAGTAATCGATTGCCAATACGTTGCCGCAAGGCTCTGAGTTCTGCGATCTCTTCGTCGGGCAGAAAGGTGAGCCCGCCGAGTGCATGCGCTTTCCATAATATTTCCGAGGAGTGTTCGATACGTTCCATTCCCATCCATGCTTCCTCGAGTGTTTCACCCCAGCTCAGCGCACCGTGTCGCGATAAAATCAGAGCTCTGTAATGGGGCAGAAATTGTTTTAAGTTATCGCCCATGGCCTGAGTTCCGGGGCGCGCGTAAGGAACAAAGGGAATGTCGCCACAGGCCAGAATGGCCTCGCTGACAGCATGTGACGGCAAGCATGTTAAATCGGGTCGAGCAACAGACCAGGCAATTGCAGTAGGCGGGTGTGCATGAACCACCGCTTTTGCCAGTGGGTTTTGTCTGTATACCGTCAGGTGCATTTTCTTTTCTGAAGATGGTTCTCCCTGTATGGTCTGATTATCCAGACTGATTAACGCCATTTCTTCAGGGACCATAAACGCTTTGGAAATACCGGAAGGTGTGATGAGTATTTCATTTTCACTTACGCGGCAGGATATATTGCCGTCGGCGGCTGCAAGCATGTTTTTTTGATGCAGTCGTCGGGCGATGTTGATGATCGTTTCACTGATACGGCGGTATTGTTTTATTTCTGTAACTTCCTTCATGTCTTTTGCATCGATCACTGGTCCAGCGCACCGCATCTACAGGTGCATTGCCCTTTATTTCGGTTATCTGCATGAAAGCAGCTGAGGGTCATTGTATCAGACAAAATAACGATATTCGGTCGGCAAATTGTAAACAGCATACGGTTATACAATTACTCTATGGCGGTGGCCAGATCGGTAGCAAGTTTCACCAGTATAGTTGATTGTTCCAGTTCATGAATGAAACGCCAGGGAATATTTGACAGACCAGTCTGGGCACCTGTCAGTGCGCCAGTCAGAATCGCACGCGCCTGGTTTTGTCCACCTCCGTTGATGGCATGCAGCACGGCCGATTCGAAGTCATTATGGAAGCGGGCAGCAAGGTAGTAGGCTGCTGGCAGTTGATGATAAATAGCGCAGGGCATGCCGTAAACAATCGATACCTTCCATGCCGGTTCAATATGAATTTCAGGGTCCGCAGCCGCAGCCGCCATATAGGACGGAGTGAGCAAAGCATCGGGTGAGGCAAAGCGGCCTGCGCGGGGCGGATCGGGGTCGCCGGGTCGTGGATTCTGCAGATTATCCCGCGTTACAATATGAAAGGGCAGCTTGCCGTTTTTGACCAGTTTCAGCAGTTTGTTCGAAAGCTCTGTATCCAGTGTATGTCCCTGGATCAGTAAACTCAGCACAGCGCCGTATGCAACGGTCATTGCTACGACGGTTTCATCGGATTGCGTGAGCAGGGTGTTCTCGGTGATGGCCGAAGCGAGTTGATCCGGCTGCAGTGCATAGCGCACGGCAATGGCAAGCGTGCGCTCTATGGCTTCAGTGGTGTCCGCATGGCTGCCGGTCTGTTCCCAGGTCAGTTTCTGTTGTATGCGTTGCCGCCAGACTTCTCGAATGGATTGGCTGGTATATTTTCCAGGGCCGCAGACGGGTGTTCCGTCCAGCATCGGAAACAGCGTTTCATCCATACGCTGGCAGAAATCGGTCTTGTCGTAGCCATTGCACTTAATAAGTGAACGGATCATCAGATTCAGTATAAAACCGGCCTGTGACAGCTGTCCGGCTTTCATTCCGGCATGATACCGGTCAGGTCTGGGGTCGGTATAACCGTCGATCCAGTCTCCGTAATCACGACGAAGTTCATCAAGGTTATAGTACCAGTGTGGACCAAGGGCCAATGCATCGCCGATAAAAGCGCCCATAATGGCGCCTTTGACCCGGTCCTGAAGATTTTCGTTAGGCATGGGTTGTTTCAATGTATACGATATTGGGATGATGAATGAAGCGTGTCTGCTTTCCTGCGGCTGTTTGCCAAAAATTTAACTTAATCAATTTGAAACCGGTTGATATTACAGTTTATATGATTGTCTGTCACGGTTTGGGATTGTTTATAATGGAACTTTATGAAGATTGAATGCCGCCTTGCTTGCACTGTGTTGACGACTCGGCTATGGTTTATGCACCAATGCTGGTGGCGAACAAACATAACAGGAGGTGAATGATGTATGCTTTTTGCAGCGACAGAGCGAAAAAATATACATTACAGCTTCTTTGCAAAGCCGGTTAATATTCCGGAATAAGGATAAATATAATGTTCAATTTAGGTTCCATGTTGAATCTGGGTTCTACGGAACCTGTCATAGGCAGCGCTTCTATCGTTGTCAGGTGCTCGTCCAACGAACTGTTTCGATACATCGGAGAAGACCTGTTCCAGAATTATCCCAAATGGTCCCCCGAGGTCAAGGAGCTTGAACAAATCACACCCGGCCCGGTACAACTGGGAACGATCGGGCGCCAGGTTCGTGTCGATCAGGGACGGCGTTCAGAATCGCGCTTTAAAATATCCGATTTTTCTGCAGGAGAACGGTTAACGTTTATCGGTGTGTCCGATCCTTATCGTTGTTCGTATGAGCTGCAGACAATCGATGCTGAAACTGCAACGAAGTTGACGTTTACATTTGAGTTGCTTGAATTGCTGGCAATTATGCGTCCATTGGAAGGACTGGTGCGAGCAACCATTAAGGATGGCGTTGGAAGAACGGTTCAGAATATCAAACGGTTGGCTGAGGCTGAGAAACTAAAATCCGGCTAACTAACAAACTAATTTTAAATAATTCTATCAGCGGGATAAAACGATTAGTAAATTAGCTATCGCGCTTGAATGAGATAATACATTTCATCGGTGGCAGCCCGCTAAATTATCAGATGAACCAGTCAAAAGGAAAAGTGTGATGGCACAAGATAAAATTTCCGATCTTCAAATACCCCAGGTGGATGATCGCCCGCTGTGGGATGTTATTTTTGGAATATATGGTTATCCGGCGCTGCTTCTGGCGCATCGTCTCAAGATTTTTTCCATTCTTGCTGAAAAAGCACGTACGTTGCCTGAAATCTGTGATGCACTTAACCTGAAACAGCGTCCTGCAGAAGCTATGCTGACAACAGCAACCGCACTGGGTTTTTTGACGCTTGAGAATGGACGTTACAGTCTGACAGCGGTTACCGAAACGTATTTGCTTGAGGACAGCCCGAATTACTTCGGTTTTTTCTGGGACATGATGATAGATAATTATCAGATCGCCTCAATTGCAGGTCTTGAAAAAGCTGTACTCACTGATGCGCCGCAGGCGTATGGCGGCGGCGATATTTTTAAAACACATGAGGAACAGATTGAATTGCTGCGCCGGTTTACAGCGGGTATGCACAGCATCAGCATCACATCAGCGCTGGTTTGGCCAACGCTGCTGGATTTTTCCAAACACCGTATTATGCTCGATATCGGCGGGGGCTCCGGAGCACATTCGATCGGCGCGGTATTGAAGCTGCCGAATCTGAAACAGGCGTTGATACTGGATTTCTCACAGGTCTGCGAAGTGGCGGAAGAATATATTGTCCAGTTTGGCGTGCAGGATCGTGTTAAAACACATGCAGCCAACATATGGCAGGATCATTGGCCCGCTGCTGATCTTCACTTTTTCTCAAACATGTATCATGACTGGATGCCCGATAAATGCCATTTTTTAACAGCTAAAAGCTTCACAGGCCTTGAGTCCGGCGGAAGGATTGTGATTCATGAAATGCTCTATGATGATGATAAAACCGGCCCGTTTACTGCTGCCGCCTATAGTATGGTGATGATGGGATGGACGGAAGGCAAACAGTATACTGGCCAAGAATTGACAGAAATGCTCGATAAAATTGGTTTCCAGGATATTCATATTCATAAAGCGTTTGGCTACCATAGTATTGTTACCGGGGTTAAGCCTTAGCGTACCGTATAGAGCGGGCAATATCAGATCGTCAATATCGGATCGCCAAAAAAACAGGTGCTACTGCACCTCATCAACCAAAACAGAGGTGTTGTGATTCAACAGTCTTCGAACGTAATCTTTTCGTTTTCTTTTTTATATTTTTCATCTTCTTCCAGCAGGCTTTCCGGTGGTCTGCTGTAAGCTTGTTGCAATAATTTAAATTTTTTTAAATAATATTCCAATGGCTTTTTGCACCCTTTCTTATCATATACACTGATGATTTTAGGAATAACATTCGGTGCCTGAGCGTTTCCATTGAATTTGAAAATAATTCTGTACTGTATCCTTTTCTCGACCGTGGCGCGTTTATAGTTTTCGGCAGGATTGCCTTGCTGGAATGCCGGATTGTCGCAAACGAGAAACGCGTCGAAATCTATAATCACGCATCCGCCCCTGCCTGAAAGCCCTGGAATGAATTTACTGTCGTCGCCCCTTTCGCCAAAGAAATGACTGAAGGAAATACCCGGAGAGTCCTGCTGCACAATGGCTGGTTTGGAATTTTTTTTATTGCCGGATCGGTTGGGTGTTTTGCCGGGCCTGATGTCGGGTTTGGTCTGTGGCCGTGTATTCCGGGGATTGTTGGTGAACCTGGGGTCGTATGCATTGCCGTTGCGGGCCAGACTTTTTTCCGAATCCAGAATGTCCAGCGTCCAGTCATGACCGAGCACCTGTTTTCTGAATTTGCCTTGTTGCTTAATCAGCGCCCGGGCCCAGGCAAATTGGATCACCGCATAGGGATGCGCGGTCTTGCAGCAGTTGCGTGGATTTTTGACAGCCCAGTAAAGCTCCAGATCAAAAATCTTATACTGCGTTCCTTCGCGTGTGTAATCTCTGGGCGTCTGTGCTATCTGTATCAAATTGCTTCCGGCATAAAAGGAAAGAGGGCCTTTGTGGGAAGAACTGCCGGATTTTTCGGCTGCGCTCCAGATTACGCTTAGCTTGTCGCTGTCTTCGCAGGGGTTCTGTGGGTCGTTGTCGGGAATAAGCTTGATAGTACCGACAAGCATTTCCTGAGCTGTTGCGGGATGTTTGGGTAACGGTTGCGGTGGCGGCACCAGAAATATCCAGCCTTCTTTCTCTATTTTTTTGATCTTTTGTTCCAGGTCTTCTTTACCTTTCGCGCTGATTTCCAATTGATCCTGTTCTTGAGCCTGCTGACCGGGCTTCTTGATATTAACGAACTTGACGGGTGTGCCATTTCGTTGCCATTCGATGATCAGTTTTCCAGGCAACCCTTTAATGTCTCTTGCCGATATATGCATACGAAGACTGGCGCCTTTATAGAGCCTCAGTTCCGGCCTGAAATCACTGAACCGGGTTCTTAGTACGTGGACTTTGCCTTCCTTTAGAATTTCGATCTGAAAGAAAACGGTCATTTCACATTTGTTGCGTACAACCGTTCTTCCGTAATCATCGATATCGGTATATAGCATGCCATTAGCGGGCGGCAGCCAGAATGCCGAGTAGCTGGCGCTGACCAGGCCGCCGATCGGGGTGCCGGCAAGACTCTGCAAACCTGGCGTCATGTGCGTAACACCGCTCATGTTCAGCGTTATGTCTGACAGAAAACTGATTTCCGATGATGCAACATCGACATCCTCGGGTCGCGGTTCCCATTCTGTTTCGTCCACGCGGTCAGTGTCAGTCTCCGGTGGCGGCCAGGTTTCATGAAGAATTTCGTCAGGCTCCCGCCACTCCGATTCCGCGAATGTTTCAGCTGTTGTCGGCTCGCTGAAAGCGTTTTCTGCGCCGGAAAAAATTGCCAGATCTTCGTCTTCAATGGGATGCATTGTAGCTGGCCAGTCAGTTATCTGGACACTGTTTCTGAATTCGAGCGGATTATTTGCCGACCGTAACAGTTTTCGTGCTCCGGGAGAAATGCCCAGGGGGTTCTCCAAAGAATGAGGCGTGTCGACGTCCGCTTCAGAACACTGACATTCTTCTCTTTCTTTAACCATAACGATTCACTCTTCGTGTTTACCGTGATGCGCTGTGATCAGGCACCGACAGGACTATTTGCCGCAAACCGGAATGGTGGCGTTCCTGATTACCGACAATGCGGCCGAACTGCCCAATGCAATACCAGCTGGCATCGACAAGTGGTAGACCAGCGTGGACGCATCGGCAAGAATCGTTGAACGCGTAATAATGTTTTGCGCTTTTTCCGGCTTAATACCGTGCAGGTTGCCCGGTCCCAGCGATAAAAACCAGATATTTGTTGCCAAAGGCGGCTCCATGCCATTGAGCTCAAGAACGTTCTCCGGTGATATGGCTGCGCCGACATGATTGTGGCCGCACTCGTATACCTGATTCAAATCATTGATATACACCGGTGCGCCGTCAAATTTGAGTACATGCTCAAATTTTATTGTGCCGTCAGGACAGGTAAACTCCATTTCTTCACTGTCCGGCCTGAGTCCTCTGACATAATGGGATGCATTGATGGCGCGTTTGCCAATGCTGCTGGTAAATATGACAACGCAGCGTCCGTCATTGGCGCGAACCAGTTCTTTGGCTCTGTCCAAGTCTTCCAGTGTAAGCGGGCGTCCCTGAAGGTCTATTGTGTTGCCCGGATTAACCAGACTAAGCAATCCGTCAAATTCTTCCGGATTAGCGGAAGCATCGCCCCTTTCAAACAGTATCCAGAACTTGTATAACAGTTCCCTGACAGCAAGCGCCATCTGGACGGCAACCTGGTCATTTGCATTGGATGAGAAAATATCCTGCGCTTTATAGCTAACGCGGAAGTGAGTGGCAATTTCGGCAAACCGGTAAACGCGATTCGGATCGTTCGGCTGTTTGGTGTCTTCGGGGATTGGACTGTTCTGGCCAATAGCGTTGCCCGGGGTCAAAGCACCTGTCGCGGCATAACGGAGTGAATGACCTGAAACGGGAATGAACGGAAAAATGGATGAAAGCTGTATACGAAACGGAAAATCCTCGATCAGCCATTTTGCCAGTGCATCATTAGAAAGAAGCTGTGCATTAGCGCCTATAGGTTGCATAGTTCCACCTCCAGTCAACGTATCCGGCCGTCTGATATCATTCCTCAACGGCTGGCAGTGAACATAAATGCATCTACATGAAACGTTTTTTCCTCTCTAATTGGAGGAGTGCGAAGCACGCAATTGCTATCTAACCAGTATTCGTTGCAAACTGCAAATAAATTTGCGATACAGCCTATACTGCTTATTAATATTTTTTTGTAATTTCCGGTATGACATAATGTGTCAGACAGCTGGGCAGCAATGTGTTATCAATTGTTGTGCGGAATGTAAACTACAAAAAATAACGGCTTTAAATTTATGTATGCATTTAAATCTAAAATCGACAAATCGCTGGTATTCCTGCTGGTATTTTCAGTGATCGCATGCCTGATGGGCGCATCTGTAATGCTGGAAGTCGGCGGTATGTTCAATACCATTCTGGCCGTTGTCACGCTGTTAATTGGTGCAGGTTTTCCA
This sequence comes from Nitrosomonas marina, assembly GCF_900111605.1. Classification (GTDB taxonomy): domain Bacteria; phylum Pseudomonadota; class Gammaproteobacteria; order Burkholderiales; family Nitrosomonadaceae; genus Nitrosomonas; species Nitrosomonas marina_A. Next base: position 84,904 of record NZ_FOIA01000006.1, read on the forward strand.
ATGTGGATACTGGTATCTACACGATATATCGTTAATGACGATAATCTTAAAATAACCAGCGGGCCGTTTTCATGGACTATACCGATTGATTCGATTACCTCTGTTCAGGAAACCCGCCACGCCGGTGCAAGTCCGGCATTGTCGCTGGATCGTCTGGAAATAAAATACGGTACGAATAAAGCGATTCTTGTATCGCCCGCTGATAAACAGGCGTTTCTGCAGAAACTGAACGGCGGAAAACAAGGCAAGCCGCAGAGCATCGGCAAACATTCCGGCGGTAATGTCAAAAAGAAAAAAGCAAAAAAAACCGTCAATCAGGATTAACTGTGATGAGCGTATTTGAATTGAGGCCTGCCGTCGTTCAATGCTGTACGGTAAGCTACGATCGATTTGATGACACTGACAGTCAAGCGAGTTTACGACGAACCTGACCCGAAGGACGGCATGAGAATACTGGTCGACCGGCTTTGGCCAAGAGGGCTTTCAAAGGAAAATGCAGCCCTTGACGTCTGGCTGAAATCTGTAGCGCCGTCAACCGGGCTTCGCCGCTGGTTTCAGCATGACGCCCGGAAATGGAAGGTATTCAAGGATAAATATTTTGCCGAACTGGATGCCGGGACAGAAGCCGTTGGTGAATTGCTGGGCTATATCAATCAATCCGATGTGGTGCTTTTATATGCAGCAAAAGATCCTGAGCATAATCACGCCGTTGCATTAAAAGAATATATAGAACTGGTTATATCGCAGTAGTGGAGTAACATTTTTTACGTAAAAATGCGTAAATTGTTTGGATCTTGCTTTTGCCCGGCTTTTCAGCCGGGCGCTACTAATTTTGTGATGTGTGTTTATCGGGACAAAGAGGGGTTTCAATCCTCGCCCGGCTTTTCAGCCGGGCGCTACAAAGACCTGATCCGGGAACGGTACGAGCTGGAAGGTTTCAATCCTCGCCCGGCTTTTCAGCCGGGCGCTACCCAACTGTATCAAGGCTTTCGTGATGGTAGTACAGTTTCAATCCTCGCCCGGCTTTTCAGCCGGGCGCTACCAAGGGCGTACGTCGATTCTCTCGGTTGATACTTGTTTCAATCCTCGCCCGGCTTTTCAGCCGGGCGCTACGCCGTATGAGCCAACAATCGGCACGAGTTACGCTGTTTCAATCCTCGCCCGGCTTTTCAGCCGGGCGCTACAAGCGGCCGGTCAAATGGGTGTTACCGGCGCACAGTTTCAATCCTCGCCCGGCTTTTCAGCCGGGCGCTACCCTTGTAGCAATCGCGGCAGGTAAGCCACTGTATGTTTCAATCCTCGCCCGGCTTTTCAGCCGGGCGCTACGTTTGGGCGTGGGGTGCCACGATTCCGGCGCGAAGTTTCAATCCTCGCCCGGCTTTTCAGCCGGGCGCTACGATGGTGGAATTTCATCATAAACAAAATATTAATGTTTCAATCCTCGCCCGGCTTTTCAGCCGGGCGCTACTTTTATCATTGGATTTCTGTTTTCTTCTATTCTAAGTTTCAATCCTCGCCCGGCTTTTCAGCCGGGCGCTACGACAGCACGCCGACATTCTGGGCGGGCACTCATGGTTTCAATCCTCGCCCGGCTTTTCAGCCGGGCGCTACTTGGTGTCACTTGCGGGGCTGGTTGTTGCTCTGCTTGTTTCAATCCTCGCCCGGCTTTTCAGCCGGGCGCTACCAATGCAAATCGAGTCCCATTCTTGTGATTATAAGTTTCAATCCTCGCCCGGCTTTTCAGCCGGGCGCTACAAAATCCAGATGTTATTTCAGAAACTTTTAAAGGTGTTTCAATCCTCGCCCGGCTTTTCAGCCGGGCGCTACTATTATGAGTGAACAAAGTCATTGGCTTGGTAGAGTTTCAATCCTCGCCCGGCTTTTCAGCCGGGCGCTACCCCGCCAATCCACCGAGGCGGTTGTCCACCGACGTGTTTCAATCCTCGCCCGGCTTTTCAGCCGGGCGCTACAGTATCCTATTACTGCGGAGTTCACCGATTTAATGTTTCAATCCTCGCCCGGCTTTTCAGCCGGGCGCTACGTATTCACGATATTGAAACAAGAGAAGATGTTAGGGTTTCAATCCTCGCCCGGCTTTTCAGCCGGGCGCTACCCATTTTTGGCATGAGAAAAAAACCCCGAAATTAGTTTCAATCCTCGCCCGGCTTTTCAGCCGGGCGCTACAAATAGCAGAACTTACTGCTGAGTTGTCTCATGCTGTTTCAATCCTCGCCCGGCTTTTCAGCCGGGCGCTACCCGGTTCTCGTGCTGAATAGTATCGTTGACAGCGGTTTCAATCCTCGCCCGGCTTTTCAGCCGGGCGCTACGAGCGCATTGCCTGCAGATTGCAGTCCACCGCCTAGTTTCAATCCTCGCCCGGCTTTTCAGCCGGGCGCTACGGTACAACTATAACTCTATCATACTAAAGTTAATTTTTATCAAATTACGCGAACTGCTGCATTTTATTCGTGGAGGAGGAACCGGATAATAAGTGGTTTTTGAAATGCTGTTGTATTTCAATATATTAGTATCTGCGCGAACGTGCCGGTATTTGGGTGTCGCTTTATGTCCGCGTAATTCAGGCAATGAGTGGTCCATCGAAATCAATAGATTTAACATTGCCGTATTCCTTAACATGCAAATCAACAGGTTCTGTCAATCGATATAGACGCAGACTGTCTTCTTTTTCATCAATCTCAGCCAGTAGTTGTCGTTCGAGTTCTTCGAATTGCATTAAATTGACCTTGCATTCAAAAACGGATTTCTGAACACGTTGACCGTGGCCTTCGCAGATTTTTGCTACACGCCGCAATCTGCGGCGTCCTGCGCGGGTTTCTGTTGAAACATCATAAGTAATAATAATCAGCATATTATTTCACCAGAAATGGAATGTAACCGTCCATTTCGCCGCTTATTGTGCGAGATAAGAAGCGTGCCTGTAACAAAGGCAAGAGCCCGTACGGAATTTTTGTATCTAGTAACGGATGTGTGATTTCTTCCTGTTTGCGTTCCTGATACGCCGTGACAGCTGTTTTTCTGGCTTTATCCTGCAGGAGAACAGCACCGCCTTCCCGTTCCTGAATATCATTTTCCGTAATTTGTCCGCGATTGATTAAAGTGAGTGCCAGTCTGTCGGCCAGAATGCTGCGAAATTCTTCCATCAAATCCAGAGCCAGCGCTGCTCTTCCGGGTCGTACACTGTGGAGAAAACCTAATTGTGGGTCAAGACCTACACTCTCTATCGCCGAACGGCAATCGTTCATGACTATCGAATACAGAAACGACAGCAGCGCATTAAAGCGATCGCGCGGCGGTCTGCGTGTTCGTCCATCCATACTGAAAAATTTCCGCTTATCGCTACGTACCAAATAGATCAGGGTTGAAAAATAAACCTTCGCAGCGTCTCCCTCAATGCCGCGTATGATATCAAGATTAGCGGCTAGGGGAAGGTTACGGACTGAAGTAGCCAGCGATTGCGCTGCATTACCGAGCATTTTCTTGTCATCTTCATTTGTTGCCTCGCGTGCACCGCGCAATAACACCTGACGGCAGTTACGCAATTTTCCAGCAATTGCGGCTCTTGCAATTGTTAGGGTAAATGCCTCATTTGCAGCCATGCGGTGTTGTGCTTGTCTAAGCAGAATATTTCCGCTGACGCCACCTTCCAGCCGTGCTTTAAAACGCCCATTGCCATCAAGCAATACCAAGCCTATACCATCATCGGCGCAACGATGCATCAATGCCGGGGAGATCATGATGTTACCAAAGCAGACAACCGTGCCCAAATGATGCAATGGAACCTGAAGTTTTTTTACCCGTTCCACATCAATGCGCAAAGTATTATTTTCAAGATGCACATAGGATTTTGGTGTCATGACATACAGTGTATTGAATATTTGATACATGAATGATTTATTGGTCCGGTTCAAATAAATTTATATGCAATTTTTGCTGGCTGTCTTTATCAGCCATAATTCGGGGCTGGCAGATTTCTTTCAGCGAGCACTCCTTGCAGCGCTCATCATTCAGCGGCGCAGGTAATTTTTCGGAGACCAGCAATGTTCGCACAGCTTGTGCAGTTTCTTTCACCTGTTGACGCAAAACATCGTTGATCGTAACCTCGCGGCGGCGACGGGACGAGTGATGATAAATTGCGCCATGTGTCACCGGTTTGCCAGTCATTTCCTCCAGGCAAAGTGCCTGTGCTGCAAGCTGAATATCGTCATGGGTTTTTGCACGTTTCTTCCCGTGTTTGTATTCCACAGGATAAATGCGTCCATCAGGATGAAATTCCACCACATCGCATTTTCCTATCAATCCCAATTGCTCTGACCAAACCGGCAATGCATGCTCTATACGCACACCTTCAAAAGTTTCCAATCCCGGTTCATCGACGTGTTGATGCACGGCATTGCCGCGCATGGTGTGAACATTTTCGTCGAACATCTGTTCGATATGAATCAATGCACACTGTCGCGGACAATAGCTGTAATGCTGCAGGGCTGAAAGCATGATAGGCTCATCCGTTTCTTCGGTATTCATTGGTTGTTACCAAACAGTCGGCCGACTAACACTTCTTTCGATAGTACATGGTGCCTGCTCACATCATTCAAAATGGCAGGAAGCGTACCAATGTGTAAAGGATTATGCATCGGGATGGTCAAATGATGTTTTTCTGGAATCGTTCATTCAAGCCTGACGTGACTGCCAGTTTGCCGGGTTATTCGATAATCGAGCCGTTCAAACGCTTTGATCATTTGATTGCCAGAAATATTTCTTGGCAGTTTCATGCGCGAATCACTTCTCCTCATACGAAATCCACCTGGATTATTTGATGTGCTGCATCGTCATCGAAGTGCCGATGAACGGCATCCCGCATTCGCTGATACAGACTGGAAAGATCACCCGTTTCGGAAAGAATCGATTCGCTTGATACACACGGCGTATAGCCCCCTTCCAGTGCTTCTTCAACCAAAAATAAATTTCATTAGCGCTTTTCATTGTCACACCTTCTTCTCAAGCGTCACACCGGATGGCAACTCATCTTCAATAACAGAAACCTGATAATCTTCAACCGAACGCGGTACGACAACACCATCTTTGCGTTTTGGCTGTATACGCTCAAAGAGACTGAAGGCTGGCGCATTGCCAAGTTCATTGTCATGCTTAAAAACATACAGGCCGCGCGTTGCCATTTCGCCCCGTGCTGCAGAACGATCATGATCGAACATTTGTATCAGCGCTTGCCATAACAATTCCAGATCACTTTCATCAAACCCGGTTTGCTTGGCCAGAAAAGAAGAGACAAAGCCATGCGCAATATAAAGACCATACGGTACAGTAAATTTACGGCCCATCGTGCGATTATCCCCCGATTGTTTTTCAGCCTCGGCTTCTGTGGCCACCGCCATACGGGTTATGGCATGTTCTTGTGGAACAACGGGATCTACTGAACGTGCAAATGTCATCTGTACCGGCCCACGCACCTGACCGCAGTTGATCCCGGTAGACATGACCGCACCAAACGTGCGTACATCGTAAAAATTCCGGCACATCCACAGCCGAGCTTCTTCAACGGCATTACCACCTTTGCGTTTTTTATCGTCACCTTCAAGCAGCTCCGCTTTATTGATCCCAATATAAGCACGTTTGTTCTGATTATTGAGTACAGCTTTTTCTTTAATATAAATTTCATAGGGTGGTTGCTCACCTTTTACCAAACCTATGAAGTTGCGCACTTTCCGTTTCAAGCTAACGTCCGTCACCAATCCACGTCCTGTTTCTGCATCCACTCGCGGTAAGTTTCCTGCATCCGGATCGCCATTGGGATTACCGTCTTTCACATCAAACAACAAAACAAAATCGTAGCGATTTTTGAGTGCCATGATTATTATTCTCCTTTGTTAGTAGGCTCTGATTTAGTGAAAAAGGCATGGCGCTGATGGTAGTAACCGATAGCAAAACGGCCTTGATCCTGTAAATTAAGTTGAGCAGGAAAATCGGAAATGCCATCCATAATTTTTCCGAGTAACTTTTCATAATTGATAGTCTCGCCCATATTGTTTAGCTTGGCGACATGATGATTCTTCAATTTGAGCAGTGTTGCAAAAACGGTTACCGGTGCGCCTGAAGCAGCGCCGTAATAACGATCACGAATCGTTGCATTGAGACCAGGGTTGGCCCTCTCCTGAATGCGTTCCAGGACCGCAAACAACCGACCCAGCCGATAAGCAGAATTGATATTTTTTTCGTCGAGTGACACTTTAAGTTCCTCCTTTCCGGATTGACGGTTTATGCACGCCTTGATGATTGCTGCACGCGGATATGTGATTTCCTGTTCAGCCCGTATCCGGCGAATTGCTCCGGATAATAAAGTCTGTGGATACGGTGCTCCCTCAATGATATTACGCATAACATCGCCCCCAAGATTGGGTGGAATATTTTCAGACTTACCTAATGAAGCTATTGCCACCAATAGGCGAAACAAAGAGAATGTCTCCGGTTCATGTGGTGCATGGACAATACGCAAATCCTCAAAATATCTGCGAATATTACCAGCCAATTCCTCCACCGTTTTGACATGCCAGAAACGTATAGCGATGCGGGCGGCATTGGGTGCCAGTCCCAATACATAAAAGCGAGTATTGTCATCTTCAAAGCTATTGCTACCCGTTTTCGGTGCGTTCAGCAAAGCAGAAACTGCACTCACTCCTAAATCAGGGTTGTCCTTCGTTGGTTCGCCAAAAAGGCCGGGGAAGAGTTCTTCCATCGGATGACTCGGAGTCGCAGCCCAGAAAACCGTGGATGCATCGCCAACCTGCAAACGTTGCTTTGAGTTTTTGGCCAGCAGGTGATTAAGTGCCGTTGTATAAGAAAATACCGCCTGCTTTCCTACTGGTGCATTGCCACCTTGCGTTTTACCATACGAACTGAAAGCATCCAGATTAAATGAAACGATACTGGCCCCCGAACTTTGCGTACCCCATACGCCCTTGATAGAAGGATGAAGTCGCTCAATCACATCCGCTTCACCGGATACCAGACAGCATGCGGTTTTCTCAAGATCAACATCTTCAAACGTTGCAAGTATCTCTACAACAGCAGGCCGTTCACATACAGGTATAGCATCACCTTCCAATCTGAATGTCAGATTGGCGCCCGTACCCAGAATTTCTGGCCATAACGATTGGCTAAAAACTTGCTCGAAATTATGATCATCGAGAAAAGCGATAACAGCCTGAATACCTGCATCGTCACAAGCTGGGAAACGGAAATGAATGGCTTCAACAAACGCCTTATGCTGTTCAAGGGCACGCTCAGGTTTTCCTTTGTTGTCCACGCCTAGAACATAACCGGGGTTGTCCCACAGCAAATTTGCTGCCACTCCCGAAGAACGCTTGACAGTTTGAGGCACTAGAAACGATTTTGCGGTCTTTTTCTTACCTTCGCCTTCACGGGTATCATCGAACCCGACAAATTTACCATTCGCTGTCAACACGATCAGAAAGGGAATTTCTTTGTATTCTAATCCTGATGGCGCCAGATTACTGTCAGGCATTTGGGATTTGCGTTGATAATACTCATTGAGTGCTTGTAAAATCATCCTCGTACCTCCTCGCTATTCCATGAAGGCACATGCAACACGCCATTTTCCAACTTTGCACGGAAAAACTTCGGCTGAGGATTGGTAACATTACTAAAATCCATGTCGTACAGCATCCAGCCTAGATCACGCTTACTTTCAAATCCCAAATCTGTTTTCTCAGCAGCACTCAACGTTTCCCAAGCGGGATGTGTTGTCTCTGTATCCACTAGGCGGAAATCACAGGCAAATTCCCGGCAACCCAGATAAGGCTGATTAACGCATTGGCCCTTCCCGGCGCGGCGTTCGAACATATCCAGAAATTTGGCCGCGGTATTGTTCTCACCGGCATCCGGCAGTAACTCGAAATGCGCATGAATGCGGTACGTGACATCGCGCAAAAATAATCCCGCTCGCTGCTGGCGTTCATCTTCGATATTTAATCCGAGACAGCCCGCATTTTTGTTCATGACTTCTTGTGTATTGCGCATCGAAATGACCGCGCCCACTTCGTTGCGCCGGACGGTAATCCAGTGAATCGGCCTGAGTACTTCGATTTTCTCGATATGCCATCGAATCGCCGGTTTCCACAAGATGGATTCAAACACCGCACGCGCAGATGACGGTGTCATCACATCGTAACTGACGCGTTCGACCTTCATTTCCGGGCGTGTAAAACAGGCCAGATCACTGCTGACTTCAAGACAGTATGTTTTCATTTGCACTCCTATGCCTACACGACGCTTTGCGTCGGATCAAAAACTATACCCTGATTCATTATTAGCCCCAGCCGTGAGTCATAAAGCATATCGGATTTCTGAATAAAAATACCGGGAAACATTTCTTCAATTTCTTGATTTTTTAGCAATTTACGGCACTCATGTTCACGTATATTAACTGTATACCGCTGCAATCGCTGAAAAATACCCCGGAGTTCACGGGGATGCATGTTTTTGCTGTTCTCCAATGTATTGATTAATCCAGGACTCTCGCCAAATCGTACGATGACAGCCGTTTGTCCTTCTTCATTGATCAACTGAAAATTTTTGGCAGCAGTTCTAAAATTCAACTCAGCCTTTCTCGCTTCGGCTGAATTATTCAGATCTAGCAAACTAATAATGCCTGCCACATCCAGACTGTTCAAGCTAGCATAATAATGCTGAAAATATGCTTCAAAACACTCCCGTGACAATGGATTGCCTTTGCTTAACCGCATGACCTCCGCCCCGCTTTGCTGCGCCTTGCGTAATAATCCGGGCGGCGCGGGCGTGGGTGGCACAAAAACAACCACTTTCCCCAAGCTGGATTTCATGCCCTCACGATTGCAGCGCCCGGCTGCTTGCGCTACGGCATCCAAACCAGCCAGTGCACGATAAACCACCGGGAAATCCATATCCACACCCGCTTCAACCAATTGTGTGCTTACTACACGCGTAGGTAAGCCAGTTTTCAAACGTCGCTTGATCTCGGCAATGGCCTGACTACGATGCTGTCCGCACATCAGTGCGGACAAATGAATCGTCTCACTGGGCATCAAACCGTGCAGCTCACGACAATCATTACGTGAATTAACAATACAGAGTACTGATTCAAACTGAATAAGTTCTTCTGCGACAGATTCCCAGGTGCGTTGGCTTGTAAAATCATCCGGCAATTCTGCTTCTACTCGCTTGAGACCGGTGTAAAGCTGTTCAGGATCATCCATCAATTCACGCACTTCTTTTAAACCCGGAAATTTCGGACGTGGAGAAAAGGCTGGTTGCGTCGCAGTGGATAGTACGAAACTGACTTTATAGCCGTTTGCCAAATCTTGCATGACATGCAAAATCGGCGTAAGAAATTCAGGTGGCATTAATTGCGCTTCATCCAATACCACTACACTGTTGACGATATTGTGTAGCTTGCGGCATCGACTTGTTTTTGCAGCGAACAGTGATTCAAAAAACTGCACGTTTGTGGTCACAATAACCGGCGCATCCCAATTTTCTGAAGCCAACCGGGAACGGAGGTTTTCACGATCCGGATTAAGGTTGCTGTGGTGTTCAATGACACTTTCCGCCCCAAAAATATTTCGAAAGATTTCCACTGTCTGCTCGAGAATGCTGGTGTAAGGTATTACGTATATCACACGGTGCTTACCGTGGTGTATTGCGTGTGTGAGCGCGAAAGCCATGCTCGAAAGTGTTTTTCCACCACCAGTCGGGACGGTAAGTGAAAATAAGCCGGAAGGCAATACGGCTTTCGCGTAGCACTGATTCAGTACTTTCGCGCGTATTAGATTTACCTTGCTGGTTTTAGCTTTCGCGGATTTCTCATTCATGTACAGATCGAATACATATTTCAGTGTTGCCAACGAAGGATAAGCCGAACGAAGCGTATATTTTTCGTGATCCATAAAAGCCTCGGTATCAAGAAAGTCTGCATCAACCAAACATGAAAATAATAATCTTAGCCATAAGGCCAGCGAACCATTGGGCGGCAATGATGAGGGTGTAATGTTGTTAAGAATCGCCATTGGTGGAACAGCTCGCAATACTTCTTCTAGGTAGCCTTTCTCTTTTCCGTTCTCAATTCGATTAAAAAGTGAAGATTGACCGCTTTCTGTACTGTTCCAATCCGGTAATCCGGAATGGTGCCCGGCAATCAGATAAGCCAGAATGCGTCCTTGCAAACCCAGTTTTTCTATGGCATGTATAGCGCCTGCTGTTGAGTGATCTACCCGGCCAGGCATACCCTCGATATGGGCTTCGGTGTCGTAGCCGCTTGCTGATTTGATATATTGTTGAAATTTGGGTCGATATTTGCCCAAGTCATGCCACAAACCTGCAAGGTAAGCCCATTCTGCACTGCAAAACTTTTGAGCATTTGCTTTTGCACGCTTTGCAACTTCGTATAGGTGCTCGTCTAGTGGATGTTCGAGCCATTTCCCATCTGAGTCTTGGCAAACATGTGCAAGATTAGTACCTTGGCCCATATTTTTGTGTGCTTAAACTGTTCATCGTAACTCCACTATAATCTGTCATCACGGATTATTACCTTTTTTCAACCCTATTTTCAAAGCAACAATTATCTAGATTGATTTTGCGCTGCAGAATGCCTGCAATTATTATTTTCCGGTATACATTATATGCTTGTGGAAGCTTGCCAAGAAAAGCTTTGCATTCTGTTAGTATCGGGCGTTCAGATACTCTGTGTCACGACTGTGAACTGGTCGTTGAGTCAATATTCGAGGATTGCTGGCTCGGAAAAAGCTGCTGTGATGACCAGACAGTAATTGATTGATCGATTGAATTGACATGTTTTAGTTGTTTTTATCCTGCTTAGCTTGAATTTTGTTTCGTCGATAATATAAGTATCTTATAAGCATTATTTCCTTTTTTTCATTGAAAACAATTATCTGAAGATGCCGAGCTTACGTTTTAAAATTGTTATAGCAAAAAAAAACGATAAACAAACACAACCAGATATGCCCGGGCTGTTACAAAGAATGAAACGGGGGTTGCAGACTTATTTGCGCAGCTTGTTCAACAGTGATGCGCTGCCGTATTTTTTGGCGCCAGTGATTTTTCTGGCGATGATGTATCTGGAATGGCTATACTTGCTCGTATTGTAGAATTGTAAACAGCTTCTGTAATTTCAGCCTTCTTCACTGGAAGAAGGCTTTTTTATTTGGCAGGTTGCGATAAACTGCTGATTTAATCGCATTATGCAGAGCAGGTTAATTTGAAATGACTGTTGCTTCAATTTCTGCGAAAGTTTTGGCGACTTCGGCAAGTGGAATGGTTTTGCCCAGTTGTTTTTCGATTTGTGTCAGCGAAAAGATGCCGCAAATGATCACGCTGCCGTTGCTTTCATAATCCATCACCAGCGTGTGTTGACGTCCGGCATCACTCAGGCTGGCGATAATATGACCAACTTTGGCGTGCCGGACATCCTCCATGGAGATCGCCTCCAGGTTGTTTAGCGGGGTCATAATGTCTGAAACCAGAATTTCACTGTGCTTAAGGTGACGTTCCTGGTTAAAACGCATCGGTTTTTCTCCGAGAATATCAGTCGCTGTAATAACGCCCTGAAGCGTGTGATTGCCATTGATGACAAACAGCGAGCGAACGCCGCGCTGTTTCATGTACAGGTTTGCCAGATCGATACTTTCATTCGGTCCAATTGTTGCTACATGACTATGGCGCAGATCAGTCATGATATCGAGTGCTGGCGACTGAAGCGTGACGCGTTTGGCAGGCGCAGGCTGAAAAACACAGACAACACCAGACAGTCGTTGTGCTGGAAGTGCATGATATTCAGTCATTACAAAACCCTCCTCAATCGGTATACGGATGTGTATGAACATCAAATATTATAAAAACATTATAAATGTCTTTTTGAGCACTCTACGCCGATAAAAATAAGGGGTCAATCTTTTTTTACTTTTTCGGGAAGTCAATAAAATGAACAGGTTGCAGATTTATGAATGATGGTGGGGACAGTAGTCAGATTTTTTTAAGATTGGTGATAATGTTCCGAGTATCGGGTCTGATGCCGCGCCACAGGTAAAACGATTCGGCTGCCTGTTCGACCAGCATGCCAATACCGTCGGCGAGATGCCGTACGCCCTGTTGCGCCGCATAGTTGAGGAATCGTGTCGGTTCAGTACTGTACATCATGTCATAGGCCAGTGTATCGGTAGTAAAAATTTTGGATGGCAGTTCCGGTAATGCGTTATTAAGGCTCGCGGAGGTGGCGTTGATAATAATATCAAAGCATTCACCCGGGAGGTCCATATAACCGCTGGCTATTACAGGACCAAATTCTGAAAATTGTTGTTGCAATAACTGGGCTTTTTGAGGTGTGCGGTTGGCGATTACAAGCCTGGTCGGGTGCTGCTGTAACAACGGCAGTATGACTCCGCGTGCAGCGCCACCTGCTCCCATGAGCAGGATGCGTTTGCCAGTAACCGGAATTTTCAAATTGATCGTAATGTCGCGGATCAGTCCTGCGCCGTCTGTATTGTCGCCCTGAATATGGCCATCAGCGAACTTGAACGTATTGACGGCACCTGCAATACGGGCGCGCTCTGTTAGACTGGCAGCAATTTGGCAGGCTTCCTGTTTGAATGGTACGGTGATATTCATGCCTTTGCCGCCTTGTTGACGAAAAGTATTCACGGTTGATTGGAACTCATTTTGCGGCGCGAGTATGGCCTCATAGTGGATATCCTGCTGGGTCTGTCTCGCGAAAGCCATATGAATTTGCGGCGATTTGCTGTGACTGATAGGGTTGCCGACAACGGCGTAACGGTCTGTCATAGTGGCGTCAATGCGGTAACGTTTAGCGGCTGGTTAAGGTGTCAGATCGTGCAAAAACCCATGTGCGGGTTATATGAAGAATGTCTGTGTCACGGCTGATATCGGGTGGAAACGGTGCAAAACCGTTTTTTCCAGCCAGCCTGACAATCCGGATAGCGGCATCGTCAAGGATTTTAAAGCCAGAAGACCGGTTAATCCCGATGGATTCAAGACTGCCATCGGCGCGGATGCCAACGGTCAATTGCAAATTACCATATATCTTTTCCCGTTTGGCGTCTTCTGGATAATTCAGGTTGCCAATGCGCTCAACTTTCAGGCGCCAGTCCTCGACATAGCGTGCAAACCGGTATTCTGTAGCCCGGGCGCCGACGAATTTTCTTTTAGGACGTTTTTGATAGGCGTTATGATCTTCCGCGATCTGTGCTTTCAGGCGTGCTATATCGAGACTGCGCTGTAGCAAATCCGAAGAAACGGGGTCCTCGGTGGGGAGTGGCTTCTCGATTTGCGCGGGATTGGTTTCGACAGATTCGATGCTTTTCTCGCTTTGCAGGGCAGTCATCAGTTTCTGTGTTTCCTGTTCCAGTTGTTTGACCTTTTCTTCTGCAGCAAGAGAAGGTCGTGATGGTTTGCTCTGAGGCAATACCGGAAAAGGTGTTTTTGCACGTTGATCTGCGTCGACATTGCCGCCGCCGTCAAGATTTGACTGTGCAAGCAGTTCGGTATCGACGGGAGTTAACCGGGATTTGCTGTTCACCAGTACGACTTCAAGCGATGAAGCGATTCTTTCAAAATCGGGTGTCGGAAATTCAAATGTCACACCGAACAGTACGATCAGATGCAAAACCAGGGAAAACACCATCATACCCGACAAGCGGCGTGTTTGCCTGTTCTCGTAGGAAAGCGACGATTGTTCGTTGAAATAATTAATTGCTGCCGACAACGATTAGACCTTAAATAAAATTAAACAATAATAGTGACGTACATCATTTTAGGCAACATCTGAAAACTTGTCATAACAATAACGGTATGTTTGCGTCCCTTTTACCTCGCTTACGAATCCAGCTTTTCAACAAATTTCGCCTGAATGTTGCACTCGAGCAAATCAATACTCTGGATTTCCAGTTTTACATATGTGTCCGGCGCGACGTTGGGTAATGACGGGATTCGCATTACTAGCGGTATCGGCTCGAATTTGACCAGGTTTTCTTTGATTACCTGCGCATTAATGGTTTGTATGTTTTCCTGTAATAACCAGCGCAGGCACCAGTAGTATTCCATGGATCGCTGAAAGTCGCTGTAAATACTGTGTGCAGTTTCAAAATCCTGCATTGCAATCAGTAAATCGTCACTGTCGCGTGCGTATGGCGGTGTTTCTCCGCGAATCATTGCAACCAGCTGCCGCTGGTTGATTAAGTCGACATACCGGCGCATGGGCGAACTGATCCATGCGTATTGAGCAACGCCAAGTCCCTGGTGTGGTGCCGGCGAAGTGGTCATTTTTACCTTGCTGTTACCTTGCGCGCGGTATATGCCGGCAATATTGGTTTCAGCAAGCTGTCTACCCCATTCAGTATTGGCGAAAATCATAAGCTCGGAGACAACCTTGTCGATTGGTGAACCACGACGCCGCGCCTTGATCGTAACATGGTCGTTTTCTACATCAAAGCTGTAGTCAATTTTATCATTGTTGGCATCGTTGGATTTGCCACGCAGTGATTCCATTTTACAGGCAAAGTGCCACAGGATACGCAGTTCCTTGAGGAAAGGCTGGTCGGTAAGTTCTTTGTTAAGGGTCCTTTCATTGAAGTACGTTTCCAGTGTGTCATGCCGCAGGTTTTTCACAATATTTATTTTTTCGATTCGATTCTCGATGTGTGTAACCGTATAGTCATCCGCAACATCCAGGTACAACGAAACTGCCGGGCATGACCGATTCTCGCCAAGTGTGTAGTAATCAATGGCAGTGTCTGGCAGCATGGTGATTTTCTTGCCTGGAATGTAGACGGTTGACAGGCGTCCGGCAGCGGTTTTATCCAAAGGGGTGTTCGGTTGGATGCCGAGGGCGGGTGCTGCGATATGGATGCCAATTCTGAAACTGCCCAGTTTCAGTGGTGTGATTGAAAAGGCATCGTCTATTTCTGTAGTCGAAGCATCATCGATACTGAAAGCGGCAACATCGGCCGTTGGCAGGTCATCCAGGTTATCCGGTATCAATTGCCTGTCGGTTTCGCTAAAATCGATACCGTTCGGAAAGTGTTCCCAAAGAAATCGATGATAATGATAGTCATGTGTTGATGGTATTGCGCCGCAATTTTCCAGAATGCTGAGTACGGACTGCTTTGCTTGAGTGCTCGCGGCTTCGAGCGCTTTCCATTCGATGGAATTTTTGTCCGGTTTATACAATAATTGAGCAATGTTGGCTTTGAATTCTTCCGGTAATTTGCCAGTGCATAGCTGTTCTGTATAACGTGTTTTAAGCTCCGCCAGCAGCCGTTTTTTTTCCTGACTGGCTATTGCAGCTTTGAGCGCATCAGGTGGCGCTGCTTTGTAGCGGCCTTTTCCCTTTTTGTAAAAATACATCGGAGCGCTGTGCAGCAGAATAAGCGTTGCCGCAGCTTCTACCGGATCGGGTTTGTGACCGAAATAATCTGTCGCGAGAGATTCGCTTTCAAATTCTGTGTCCTGTGCGCAGCATTCCCACAGAAAATCGGGATCCAGTTCGTCGGCAATTTTCTGGGCCAGATCCATGAAATCGTTTAATGCCGGTGTTTCAAAGCGTAGCAGAACGGAAGCCGCTTTAATTTTTGAACGCTTGCCATGTATTGCTTCGACCTGTAAGGAAGTGGTGTTGTCGGCGAGCACGGTGCCTACCTTAAAGCTGCCGGATTCTTCATAAAAAACATTCATACCATGCGGTGGCTTTTACAAACTCGATTGATTGGATAGAAAATTGATCTAGAAGTTGCCTAACATTAAACTTCAGCCCAAAACTGTTTGCTGTAGTTTAAGTTTGCACTCGATGTATTTGACCTGTGAACTGTCTGATGCTTGTTATGGTGATTATATACGAAGAGGGTAGGCTGGCGGTGGGAAAAGAGGTTGTCCATGGCCGAATAGAAGTTGCAGGTGCGTGAAAATGTCTGGAAAAAAACAGAAAAAGTTTTTCGAAGCGATTTACACTTCGGCGATGCAGATCAGGCAAGCAAGCAAAGTGAACCTTGGCGTTTGTTCCCAAACCCGTTGCAAGCAATGCCGGAAAACTTAAAAGAAACGTATGACATTGATTTTGAGTTGTCCTAGAATAGTCAATTGAAGCCGGTTTTTTTTAACAGTCGCTGGATGCTGGTTTTAAGCTCGGAATCGGGTAACGAGAGCGCAAGACGATTCAGACTTTTAAGACCCGTACCACTGATCTTGGGCTTTAAAGATCGCATTTTTTGTTTTGAAATCGACTCGGCGCACTTGTCGAGCGCGGGTTTTTGTATCCGTACTTTAATAGAAGAAATTTGCCATCCTTTTTTTTGAATTTTTTGCAGAATAGAAGGCACCATATGCTTCAGCCTGGCAGCAACTGAAGCGTTTGCGGCCAATAAGGTAAGCTGGTTTCCGGATAACGGACCGAGTTCGCAGTGTTTGATCAGGTGTTCCGGAATAGCTGCAGACTCGGCTAACATATGTTTTATTTTGTTTAACTGAAGAGCATGGTTTAATAACGCCGTATATTCAGAATTTCTACCAATGGCGTGAAGGTATAAGTTTAATTTCTTGGAAGCCATGGCTGCTTTGATTCATTCTTCGGAATTAATATTATGAATATTATCTTAATTTCCAGTCAATCAGCGCAAGCAAAGAAAATAGTATTGACTAAACTGCACCTTGCAATTTTTACAGGTGCAATATTAACAACCGTGCTGTTGCTGGCGTTGAGTCTGAATTTTTTCTCATTACGCTATGCAGACCGCATCGAAGCACCGGTTCTGAAGGCGCTGCTTGTCAGCCCGCAAGAAAAAAGACACCAGAAAATACAATCGCAATTGCATGATAACTTAAGTGTTATGGCCGCAAAGCTCGGTGAAATGCAGGCGCAATTGTTGCGATTGGATGCCGTGAGCGCACAACTACTGGAGCTTTCCGACCTGGAGTCGGACGATTTTATGCTTGATCAGTTACCGGGTCGGGGCGGCGCGTATACCGGTATGCACACAGAGGCTCTTTCTTTTGCCAGATTTGAGCGGGAACTGCAAACATTATCCGGTATGCTGGACGACCGGTCGGACAAGCTGAGTGCGCTTGAAACGCTGTTACGCAGCGAACGGCTGTCAAAACGCGTGATGCCTTCGGTTATGCCGATTGAAACTGACTGGTATTCGTCGGGGTTTGGTTTTCGAAGAGATCCATTTACAGGCAGGCGTGCTTTTCATGAGGGCGTCGATTTTCCTGCGAGAACAGGTACACCTATACGTGCAACAGCCGGAGGTGTGGTCGTTTATTCCGATAGACATTCCGAGTATGGTAATATGGTCGAAATTGATCATGGTGATGAAATGATCAGCCGTTACGCGCATGCCTCAAAGCTGCATGTCGAAGTGGGTCAAGTTGTTACGCAAGGGCAGAAGATCGCCGAGGTAGGCAGTACCGGTCGTTCGACTGGCCCGCATCTGCATTTCGAAATCAGGCATAAGGATGTGCCGCAGAATCCATCACGGTTTCTGAAAAAACCGGACTGATCAATAGCATCAACTGAATCAGTATGCTTAGTGCCGCTATTACACCATTTGTGTAATAGTGTTATTCTTCAGAACGTGCTAAGCGTTTGATTGCATTTTGGCTGCTTCATGCTAAACGCTGTCTTTGCGCTACTTTTTTCTTTTATACAAGAGTGAAATTGAGTGAGACACCTTGTCTCACTCTTTGTTTTTCCGGATATTAATTTTAAACAGCTCGTTATTTATGTTAGGTAATCTACTCAAAAAGGTTTTTGGAAGCCGTAATGATCGTATCATCAAGCAGTATGAGAAAACAGTAAATAAAATTAATTCGCTTGAAGCAGATATCGAGCAATTAACGGATGCTGATTTACGTGCCAAAACTGCAGAATTTAAGCAGCGCGTTGAAAACGGAGAAACTTTGGATGCGATTTTGCCCGAAGCATTTGCCGTAGTTCGCGAAGCGAGTAAACGTGTACTGAATATGCGTCATTTTGACGTGCAGTTGATCGGCGGCATGGTGTTGCATGACGGCAAGATCTCAGAAATGCGCACGGGCGAGGGTAAAACACTGATGGCAACGCTGCCGGCTTATTTAAATGCATTGGCCGGTCATGGGGTGCATGTGGTGACTGTCAATGATTATCTGGCCAAACGTGATGCGGGCTGGATGGGAAAAATCTATGAATACCTGGGCGTCAGTGTCGGCGTCATTTACGGTCATATGCCGCATGCGGACAAAAAATCTGCGTATGCGGCGGATATTATTTATGGCACCAATAATGAATATGGCTTCGATTACCTGCGTGACAATATGGTGACTCATCAAGCGGAGCGTGTTCAGCGTCATCTTAACTTCGCTATTGTGGATGAGGTTGACTCGATTTTGATTGATGAGGCGCGGACGCCGTTAATTATTTCAGGGCAAGCCGAAGGTGATACTGAAATTTATGTTCGTATCAACAAATTAATTCCAAAATTAAAGCGTCAGGAAAAAGAGGATGCGCCGGGTGATTATAGTGTTGATGAAAAAGCACATCAGGTAATCTTGAGTGAGGAGGGTTTCGAGCATGCTGAAAAACTGCTGGCCGAGGCCGGTCTGCTCAAGTCCGGTTCTAGTCTTTATGATCCGGCTAATGTCAATCTGATACATCATTTAACAGCGGGTCTGCGCGCGCATGCCCTTTACTTCCTCGATCAGCATTATGTCATTCAGAATGGCGAAGTTGTCATTGTCGATGAGTTTACCGGACGATTGATGCCTGGAAGGCGCTGGTCGGATGGCCTGCATCAGGCAGTGGAGGCAAAAGAGGGCGTTGCAATTCAGAAAGAAAACCAGACTCTGGCCTCTATAACCTTTCAGAATTATTTTCGCATGTACCAGAAGCTGGCAGGCATGACCGGTACGGCTGATACCGAAGCGGCAGAATTCCAGCAAATCTATGGTCTCGAGACCGTAATCATACCAACGCATCGTCCTATGATTCGTGATGACCGCATGGATCTGGTCTTTCGTACCATGGATGAAAAAAACAATGCTGTTATCGAAGGAATCAAAGAGTGTTATGACAAAGGTCAGCCAGTCCTTGTCGGCACAACATCCATCGAAAATAATCTACTGCTTTCTAAATTGCTGGATCGTGCAAAGCTGCCGCATCAGGTACTGAATGCAAAACAGCACGACAAAGAGGCTAACATCATCGTTCAGGCGGGTCGCCCAAAAATGATCACGATTGCAACCAATATGGCCGGTCGTGGAACGGATATTGTATTAGGCGGGAATCCTGAACCGGAAGTTGAGAGTATTCGTCATGACGACAAATTAAGTGATGCGGAGAAAGAAAAGCGCATCAAGGAACTCTACGAAAAATGGCAGGTTGTGCATGATGAAGTATTGCAGAATGGCGGACTGCATATTATCGGTACAGAGAGGCATGAGTCGCGTCGGGTGGATAATCAGTTGCGAGGGCGTTCTGGCCGACAAGGCGATCCCGGTTCAAGCCGGTTTTATCTGTCACTGGAAGATCCTTTGTTACGCATTTTTGCATCTGACCGGGTCGCTAATATCATGACGCGCCTTAAGATGCCAGAAGGTGAGGCAATCGAACATCCATGGGTTACACGGGCTATTGAAAATGCGCAGCGAAAAGTAGAAGCACGTAATTTTGATATACGAAAGCAGTTGTTGGATTACGATGATGTTGCAAACGACCAGCGTAGTGTTATATATCAGCAGCGTAATGATCTGCTGGAAACAGAGCATGATATAGCGGAAACCATAACTGCTATACGTGAAAGTGTATTAACCGGTCTGTTTGGCCAATATATTCCTCCTCAAAGTGTTGAAGAACAATGGGATGCGCCGGGTTTGGAAAAAGCGTTGGCCGCTGAGTATCAATTGCATTTGCCAATTCAGCAATGGTTGGAGGAAGAGCCCGATTTACATGAAGAATCGCTGTGTGAACGAATTATCGACATTGCTGCAGAGCATTACCAAAGCAAAGTTGATCAGATTGGTGCTGATATCATGCACCAGTATGAGCGTGCACTTATGTTGCAGGTAATTGATACACACTGGCGCGAGCATCTGGCGGCGCTGGATCATTTGCGTCATGGTATACATCTGCGCGGTTACGCACAAAAGAATCCGAAGCAGGAGTATAAGCGAGAAGCGTTTGAACTGTTTACCAACATGCTCGAGGAGATTAAAGCTGAGGTGACCAGAATATTGCTTACCGTTCAGATCAAAAACGAGCAGCAGGTAGAGGCAGTAACAGAAACACTCAAAACGCCCGAGAATATGGAATTTCACCACGATAGCGCGTCGGGTGGAATGGAAGGTGGCGAGGGTGCAGATGAAAAAGCGCAACCCTTTGTGCGTCAGGGAAGTAAAATCGGGCGTAATCAACCGTGCCCTTGCGGGTCGGGTAAGAAATACAAGCAGTGTCATGGCAAGATAAAGTAGTGCAGTGCTCGATCAGATGAGTGCTGACAAATAAGCTTTTGCGCAATTTTCCTGTGCACGAATTGGAATAGGATTATTCTCCTGTGGGGCAGGAAAAATTTTCGACTACAAATGGTGAATCCTGATAGCCAGATTCGATTCTGGTGGGCAGGGTGTGGCAAGCAGTCGCAAACTGTCGTTTAGTGGAGCCGCGTCAATTATTAATCGTTCTTCTTGGGGTGTTGGTTATTTCTAGAATAAGCAACGCTGTCCAGGCTCTGAAAGCGCATATTACTTGAGATGGGTGTTGCTGTGGTCGTGCTTTTTGTAGGCACTCGATACGCTGTCACGTTGTAAAGCGTATCAAAAACTTGATTCGATAGAATATTGATTCTGCCGCTTCCTCTATTTTCTAGTAATAGATGATTGTTTTGAAATCTTAATCATTGTGCTGTTTCACGTTCGTTAATAACCAGATTTTACGTGCCGGAAAGTTTTTTAGTATTTCCCTGTCATGATTATGGTATAATAACCCATTTATTCAAGGGGCTGTCTTTATAATAAAAAAACACGTATTCCTATGAGGTTTGGAAAGAACGTGTTGGAACGAGCTGGAACGTGTTGGCGCGCTTAAATTCCACTGGCTTATGA
Source organism: Nitrosomonas marina (assembly GCF_900111605.1). Taxonomy (GTDB): domain Bacteria; phylum Pseudomonadota; class Gammaproteobacteria; order Burkholderiales; family Nitrosomonadaceae; genus Nitrosomonas; species Nitrosomonas marina_A. The sequence goes on from NZ_FOIA01000006.1 coordinate 106,090, forward strand.
ATTGGATTATTAGCATTTAGCGTAGCAAATTGCTAATATTTCTGTTTTATTCATAAGACTGTATTCATTCCGACTGCATTCATTCCTTGAGGCGGCTCTATGTAAATGCTGTATAGAGAAATGCTTCTTATCTCGAAATTCTGCATGGATTAAAGAAAATACGGGCAGGAGAGAGAAAGATTTTTTAACGATTTTGTTTATGATAGTAATCTATCAAGTAATTGATATTTAATGAAAAAAATAATTGGTGGAATTTAAGATATGGCAGATAGTTTCAGCATTGATAGTAAAATGAGTGGGAGAAGGAAGTTTCTGGTTGCTGCGACTTCTGTGGCGGGAGGCGTTGCGGGCGTAGGCATTGCAACGCCTTTTGTTTTGAGCATGATGCCAAGTGAGCGAGCCAAGGCCGCAGGCGCACCAGTAGAAGTCGACATATCGAAGCTTGAAGCAGGCATGTTACTGATGGTGGAGTGGCGTGGACGAGTAGTCTGGATTCTCGACCGAACACCTTCGATGTTGGCGACCCTGGAAAAGCTCGAACCTAAGCTGGCTGATCCAAATTCAGAAAAAAATCAACAGCCTGATTACGCAACAAACAGAACGCGTTCTATTAAACCCGAGATTTTAGTAGTGGAGGGTATTTGTACTCATCTGGGTTGCTCTCCGGTCTTCAGGAAAGATATAGCACCAGAGGATCTTGGTCCCGATTGGTTGGGTGGTTTTTTCTGTCCTTGTCATGGCTCGAAGTTTGATCTGGCGGGCCGAGTATACAAGAGTGTTCCTGCACCAACGAATTTGGTAGTGCCGCCGCATACTTATTTAAGTGATAACGTCCTTTTAATTGGGGCAGAAAGCAAGGAATCAGCATAAATGAGCAAGCAAAATAATTCGTTTCTTGAATGGATAGACAAGCGTTTTCCATTGGTTTCTACTTGGAAAGAGCATTTTACAGAGTATTATGCGCCCAAGAATTTTAACTTCTGGTATTTTTTTGGATCGTTAGCGTTACTGGTATTGGTAAATCAGCTGGTCACGGGCATTTTTCTTACAATGAGCTATAAGCCTGACTCAAGTCTGGCATTCGCTTCGGTTGAATACATCATGCGTGATGTCGAGTTTGGTTGGCTGATTCGCTACATGCATTCAACGGGAGCTTCCATGTTCTTCGTTGTTGTGTACCTGCATATGTTCCGTGGAATGATGTATGGCTCATATCGTAAGCCCCGCGAGCTTCTATGGCTGATTGGTATGGCAATATTTTTTGTATTAATGAGCCTTGCCTTTACCGGATACATATTGCCATGGGGCCAAATGTCTTACTGGGGTGCACAGGTAATTGTCAGTATGTTCGAAGCGATTCCATTTATTGGCGAGACGCTGCATAACTGGATTCTGGGCGATTTCATGCTGTCAGATGCGGCCTTGAACCGTTTCTTTGCATATCATGTTGTGACACTGCCGGTATTGATTGTCGTTCTGGTGTTTGTCCATATCATTGCTTTACATGAGGTAGGTTCAAATAACCCGGATGGTATTGAAATCAAAGAGAACAAAAACCCTGAAACAAAAATCCCGGTTGATGGAATACCATTTCATCCTTACTACACTGTAAAAGATATTTTTGGTGTTGTTGTTTTTCTGATTGTTTTTTGCGGCATCATTTTCTTTGCGCCGGAGATGGGGGGGTATTTCCTCGAGCACAACAATTTTATACCAGCAGATACGTTAAAAACGCCGGATCATATTGCACCGGTCTGGTATTTCACACCGTATTATTCAATGTTACGCGCTGTAACTGTGAATTTTCTGTGGGTCGACGCGAAATTGTGGGGTGTATTTTTAATGGTCGCGGGTGTCGCCATTTTCTGTTTTCTGCCGTGGCTGGACAGAAGCCCCGTAAAATCTATTCGCTATAAAGGCCCAATTTTCAAATTCGCATTAACGCTCTTTGTTATCAGTTTTTTCGTTCTTGGATGGTTGGGTACACAGCAACCCACTCCGTTATACACGCTATTAGCCCAAATTTTTTCGGTTATTTATTTTGCATTCTTCATTTTGATGCCTTGGTATAGCAAAATAGATAAAACAAAACCTGAGCCTAAAAGAGTGACCAAATGAATAAAATAAAAATATTTCTGACTGTCTTGTGTTTGGCTCCATTGAGTTTGTTCGCCGCAGAGCCCGGAATGCCCTTGGATAGTGTTCCAATTTATCAAACTGACAACGAATCGTTACAGCGGGGCGCTGAGACTTTTGTAAACTATTGTCTGACATGCCATGGCGCAAGTTTTATGCGTTATAACCGCCATCGCGATATTGGTTTGGATAATGAAGCTGAAGTTACCGAGAAACTGATATTAACGGGACAAAAAGCGGGCGACTTGATGTTGTCAGCCATGCGTAAAAATGAGGGAGAAGACTGGTTCGGAGTTGCTCCTCCGGATTTGTCCGTCATTGCGCGCGCAAAAGGTGCGGACTGGTTGTATACCTATCTACGCGCTTTTTACCGAGATGAATCTACAGTATCCGGATGGAACAATCTTGTTTTTGATCGTGTTGCCATGCCTCATGTTTTATACGAGTTGCAGGGGGAACAAGAACTGGTTGTAGAAACAGTGGCGGGTAAAGAAGTAAAAAGCCTTGAATTAGCCAAGCCAGGCTCGATGACGGTATCCGAGTATGATCAATACGTTGCAGACCTGGTAAACTATATGGTTTATCTTAGTGAACCGGCAGCAAATGATCGCAAACAATTAGGTATATTGGTAATGATATTTCTGTTTGGTATGCTGGGATTGACCTATGTATTATATCGGGAGTACTGGAAAGACATACATTGAGCATGAAGTAATTTTCATTCTTAGTGATAATGTTGTGAAATTTTAGCCATGATGACTTTGTATTCAACAATTACATGCCCGTATAGCCATCGCTGCCGTATTGTACTGCACGAGAAGGACATGGACTTTGAAGTAATTGATGTTGATCCCAACAACAAACCTGAAGATCTCGCGGTCATGAGTCCGTATGGGAAAGCGCCGATTCTGGTTGAACGCGATCTGGTACTCTATGAATCTAATATCATCAATGAATATATAGATGATCGTTTTCCACACCCGCAGCTCATGCCTGCAGATCCGGTCATGCGTGCACGTGCCAGGCTATTGCTGTATCGTTTTGAACAGGAGCTGTTTTGCTATATAGATGCCATTGAAGATACCGATGGAAAATCGGCGGAAAAGGCCCGCACAGCAGTTGCAGAAAACCTGACGGTTATAGCGCCGATTTTTGAGAAACAAAAATATATGCTAGGTGATGAGTTTTCCATGCTGGATGTGGCGATAGCACCTTTACTATGGCGGCTTGAGCATTACGGTATTAAGTTACCCAAGCAGGCGGCTCCATTATTAAAATACTCTGAGCGCTTATTTAGCAGACCGCTTTTTATCGATGCATTATCGGCATCCGAAAAGGTCATGCGGAAATAATGAAGTTGCCATCGACGAAACCATATTTAATCCGCGCAATCTATGAGTGGTGCAATGAATGCGGATACACGCCATTGTTATCTGTCAAAGCAATTCCTCAAGCAGATTTTCCGGCGGATAAAATCCAGAATGGTGAGATCATTTTCAACATTCATGATAGTGCGGTGCACAATCTGATTATTGGAAATGATATAATCAGCTTCTCAGCCCGGTTTGGGGGTGTGGCAAAGCAAATTGCATTTCCCACGGAAGCGGTCAATGGTATCTTCGCTCGAGAAGTTAATCAGGGTGTTTCATTTCCTGAGAATGATTTGACGGGAGAAAAGGAAGTAACGGACAAGTTAAATGCCAATAAAAAAAATAAGCTGGTTAAATCATCAGACCAAACGAAGCCTGATAAAAAAGGCAGAGCTAATTTACACTTGGTAAAATAACGACCAAATATAAATTCACAGCATTGTAGTGAATGTCATCAAAAGCCGGCATAGCTCAGATGGTAGAGCAGCTGATTTGTAATCAGAAGGTCCCGAGTTCGATTCTTGGTGTCGGCACCATAAAATCAATGGCTTGCAATTTATCTGCAAGCCGCTTTTGTTTGTGGGGTTACGCAGGGGTTACATTGCGACAATTTTATAGCCTTTGCTGGGCACTTTTTTGCTTTCTTTCCAGGTGATCAAATCAGATGAGCCGTCTTTCTGATTATCTTAGTCACATCAACTGGCGACTACTAGTACACGCAGCTTTGTTAAAGGTTTAGAAAAGAAGGCTTCCTTGAGATCTTTCTACGGAAAAAATGAAAAAAAATATACTCGAGTCTGGAATTAACTTACGTTAATCGTTTAAGCCAATACCCTTTAGTTCTTTATTTAGCTTTTTCTTAAGCGTCTGTTTGCATTCTGTGCGTAGTGCTTCTGGAATCTCAGCGCACCTTTTCTCTATCCCTACTGAAAATTGCTCCTGAAAATCGTTTCGGATTGATCTGCTGTTCGCTTTTCTTGACGCACCATAGGCCTCTTGCATTGCCTTGAAGCGCTCCTCTATCGGCGGGTGTGGACAAGTAGAGTCTATTGCAAAGCCGAAATCAAAAAAACGCTTATAAAAAGCTGTCAGCCCAGCCTTATCCAGTTCAATGGCAGACTCAAGTTCAGCAATGCCAGCATTACGTTTTCCAAGGATTGAAGCGGCAAATGCGTCGGCCTCAATCTCCATGTCATAGATCTGTTCACATATCGGGTTTGTTACTTGTGTGTGACCGCTAAGAATATGCCCAATTTCGTGAAGTAGTGCGAACGAAATCAGTCCACCTAAGACACGCTCAAGCCGCATTACCTTGGCAAGTTCTTTGTCCCCAAAGATTTGAACTACGTCATCATTGACCATTTGCTTCTCGCCACGCAATAAACCAGCCACAAATTCCTCCGGGGAGCGGTTTCCCATTATGGCTTTTTGGAATTGCTGTCTTAACGCAGATTTCTCATCTTCAGATTGCTGCCGCATATCAATTGATAGTTCGAGAAGCTGTTCACCCAAGATCACTTTTTCATTTTCTTTGCCCAAACGGGTTCGTGCCTGCTCCAGAGCTTCGTAACTTCCGAACGTTTCTATAACGGCAACATCAAGAAAAGCTTCGGCCATTGGCTGGGTGATAACAATTCGGTCGCCTGCTGCGTTCAATCCCACTGCAGAGCTTTCAGCATCGAAGATAATCCATTCGTCGTGGGGGGCTTCTTCAAGGCTTTTTTGAAGCCAATTAAAACGTTTTGTCAATTGCGCCAAATCATTGCTAACGAAACTACTAAACAAGTTGCTCAGTCTGTTCTGGAGTTCAAGAATAAAAAAACATGAGAAGACCGATTCATCCCGTGTTCCGCCATTCTTCCGGTCTTTGATTCGTTCATCGATTAAACCATCCTGTAGAGCGTTTACACCACGCTGCCTTTGAGCGTACTCTAAGAACAAGTTGGCACATTTCCTTGATTCTCCGCTGATGAACTCTTCATTTATAATCGCGATCCTCTCTTCGATCAAAGGCTTGTATTCTCTAAACAATGCATCTGTTTCATTGTTTGTGGTTGTCGACTTGGCTTGATCCATCAACTGATTGTACTTCTTGAGAACAGCCTCTCGATCAATATTTTCCTGCTCTAGCAGAATAAGTATCTCTCTGGTGAGCGCATTAGGGTCAGTTTCTTGCGCAGCTATCAAAGGCCCGGCCAGTAAGAATACAAACGACAAAATAATTGCAATGTTATTCCGTTGCAGAGCCATGAGCAGCCTCATCTCCATGTTTGACTTTAAGAGTAGAGTTCTCCGCCACATTGATCAGAGTTCCAATCAGGAGCAGAACTGTAGCAGTAAGAAATCCACCATACGCAGTTGCTTCCACAAATACATCGAGTGCATTTTTATCGAGATTTATAGTGTTGTATAAGGGGGCGGCAAGAAATGATGCTGTAAGCACCAACACAACCAAATGCAAGCAGATTGCAATGACGTATATCTGTGGTCGTAGGCGGATGTGATGATGCGTTCGTGGGATTAAAGCTTTCTCCAGCGATGTTGCAATATTGGGCATGCATAATACTGTGTGAAGCATGATACAGAGCTTCATCTCATCCGGGCTTGCCAAAACTCGGTGGCTTGCAACACATACCTCGCAGTTTGAGTAAATCAGTGCCAATGCTACACCGAAAACCCAGAAACACAGCCACAGTATAGCAATTAATAGATGCATTAGGCCTCGCAATTATTCTTCACCAGCTTTTCAAGTACAAAATTGCCAAAATACTCATGGAAGAAATGACCATTATAAGAACCGGCAAATTTAGAATGTTTTTGTAGGTTGTTTGATGAGCCGTTATATACTGTCGTTGTTAGTGTTAAAAACACACCCACTTTTTTTACTCTTGCTTTGATCTGAAGATCCATTGAATGGAAAATTCCAGGATCCAGAAAAACTTGCTCATCTGTCGTATTATGCGAATCGACAAGCTCACGTTTTAGTAGAAAGCGTTTGGTTTTATAGTGCCGTTCTTTGTTATCAGGAAAGTGTTTTTCTTCTTTAATGTTAATGTAATACTCACGCAGTCCTTGTAAGATTGCTTCATCCAGATGATCTTCGTCGACTTTAAGAACATCACAAACCCGAAGCACCGCAGTCGAGTCTAAACTGCCTGTTCCTAGCCCCGGTGTCCATCCATCTGCGAGCATCTTTCGGATGGTGCTAGTCTGCTGATTGGGTTCTGACGCTACTGAGATATTTATTCCCGCCAGATTGACCGCTGCCACGCATGCAATCAAACCGAAGAGACGTGGAAACTCGAGATTCTCGTTTCCAAAGAATAAAAATAATTTCTCTTTCAATGTCATTTTGAGTATAAGAAAAACAAAAGACCTTTTTCACGAGTCTCGAATGTACTGAAAGCTAGCTCGGTTGTCAAACACAGTGATAATTGATCAATGAATGGCTATATCCCACTTTGGCTAGCACAAACAGCTGTTTTTCTATCCTCTCGAAAATCTACTAACCCGGAATGCTGTTCATGAAATGGTAAGTGAGTTTCATAATCTCCTTGTCGTTGGTTAGATGCAGACTATAAGCGATTCAAAATCAATGGCATGAATGTTGAATTATAAGCCGTTTTTATTTCCGGGTTTACATTGCGACAATTTGATAGCCTTTACTGGGACACTCTTTTGCTTTCTTTCCAGGCGATCAAATCAGATATTTTGTACCTGACCTTGCTGCCTATTTTGTAGAAAGGGATGATCTCCTTCTTTGTGCAACGCCATGAAGCGAGCGTATTCACTTTTACGCCGATAATTTGCGCGGCCATCGTTGGATCAACCTCTTCCGTGTTTTCGCCGGACTTAATTATTTTGCTTAGGGTCAAGTTTGTTTCACTCATCTCTTTAACTCCTATACTTCTCGAATACACGTAAATTTTTATCTTCTCAATTGCCAGCTAAATGCTGACCGTGTTGTTAGCTCAAAACTACAAAAACCAATACAACCGAAACCAACACCAGAACGGCAGCCAGTAAATTCATAATAGCCGCCTGCCTGGAAATTCTGGTCAGTTCACGGATTTCGTGATTGATCGTGATGCTGATTTTCTCGCTGATTAACTGTATGCTTTGGTCTGCTAATTGATCATGTGTTTTGCTGAAATTGTTTTGATGTGAGCTGATCAGCGCATTGGATTTTTTGCTGGCGTATGAATGCCATTGATTGAAACTTTCCTGTAGGATAGCTTCATATTTGCTTAGCAATTCAGCATGAGCTTTTTCATTCTGTTCCAGCAATACTTCATTGAGTGTATGCATCATCAATACCGGGTCATCTCTGGTCAGAGCAATACCGTGCTCTGACGCAATCCGTTTGATCAATGCATCCAGCTTGTCGTTGTTCATGACAATACCGCTGACACGTTCTCAAGATTGGTAAACAACTGTCTGCGAATAATGGTTAGCCGCTGGCGAACCATCACCGGCAGCGTGCTATTTCTAAGCGCTTCGTCAAACGTAAATTTCGATTGCAGGATTTCGCTCAAATCCTTGCCGAAAGTTTCCGGTTTGTAGTGTGGAATTCTAATGATTGCCGATACCCGCGCCTTGTTATCAATGTACGCTTTCATTTCCTCAAATTGTTTGCCGTTCATGGTGATCTCACCCCAATAAGGATTAAGCCAGACCACAAACAATGCTTCCTTTGGAAACTGTTTCACGAGATGCACAAAACCATTGAGCGTATCAAGTAAAGCCTGACTGCCGGTAATCACGGTATGAACAACCAGTTCATGTCCCATATCCAGCAACAATGCCGGGATTTGATTGCTGATCAGGTAATGCGACATCGGTACGAATGTGCTCGCACCATTATCGATAATGACATCGGTTTCAGTATTGGCGATGAGTTCAATCAGATCGTCAAACTTCCTGGGATCGATTTCATCGTTGTTCATCACATTAATCTGCTTAACATTGAGTTTTTTGAAACCATGAAACGTGGCATTAACCGGGTCGGTATCGATGCACAACGGATTTTTACCTTTGGCGATCCTGTGCTGCGCCAATGTTGATGAGATGAAGGATTTGCCAACACCCCCCTTTCCTTGCAATATCATATGTATCTTGGCCATTAGATAAGCTCCTCTTTTTCAGTTGCAGAATTAAAACGAAATCCTTCCTGATCAGTTGTTGCCGTTTTTTTAATCCCGGTATTTATTCGCTGTTTTTTGTCATCAGCAATATGCCGGTTAACCAGTGTCCTGAACCACTGATACGAGCATGTGATCTTTCCCTCGGCAAATAACGTGTCCCATACTTGGTACACCGTCCAACCATCCTGTAATGCCAGTTCGATATCTGGCTTCAATGCGATAAACACCGGCAAAAACTGTTTGCCAGTGTTTTTGTGCTTGTCTGTAAATAGCGCGATACGTTCTGATAAGGTTTTGGTCATCACAATGTTCTCCGTATCAAATTATTTTTTGGCGAAAGAAATTTTTGGTTTTGCTTTTTGTTTTTTTCTAAAAAAACTTCCCGCCCATTTTCAAAGTTTCATTCACTCGCAATAGCGTTGCTTTCAGTTTCATTTTGTTTCAATCCGTTTCTTTTGCTTTTGTTTGCTTTCTTTTTGTTTAAAAAGCACTTTCTTTTACTTGAAAGAAGCTTTATGCAAGCATTTTAAAGCGAATGAAATTATAATATAACGAAAATAAACTGTTTGCAAACTTATAATATAGTGGTAGTATATTTTAAAAAACTAACACAACAGGGCAAGATATGTGGAGATGGCCATCTCCACGCAAACTTTATTCGCAAATACTTTGCTCAACGTTGATCTTGCTCTACGAGGCAAACGGAAATGACAGTTTTAAAGTACCAAAAAAGTGATGAAAAGCAGAAGACTTTGGGTACAAATAAAGGGACAAGGTGCGCGAAATACACAAAGCGCACCAAACGTACCAAGCGCGACAAGCGTCTCAGGGTGCCTGTATTGCCGGAGGAAGAAATGATGATCAAAACAAAAGCAACTGAAGCCGGATTAACGATTGCCGAGTATCTGCGCAATTTGGGCCTGGGTTACAGCGTACCCAGCATCATCGATAACCGCCAGGTGGATGCGCTGCTTAAAATCAACGCCGATCTGGGAAGGCTTGGCGGATTGATCAAGCTTTGGCTGACCAATGACCGGCGCACAAAATATATCGGCAAGTCTCAACTGCATATGACACTGGACACAATCCGGGAAACACAAAGTGTAATGCTCAAGGAAATCATCAAACTCAGAAAATGATACTCGGAATAACCAAATTTCTTAAGCCGCTTAAACACTATGATCGCTAAAATCATACCCATCAAATCGATACGCAAAAGCAACTTCTCTGCCTTGGTGAAGTATCTGACCGATCCTCAAGGCAAGAATGAGCGTATCGGTCAGATTTCAGTTACCAACTGCTACACCGATGAATTGATACCAGCGCTATTGGAAATCCAGAACACACAGGAAATGAACAAGCGTGCCAAATCCGATAAAACCTGTCATCTGGTACTGAGTTTCCCTGAAGGTGAACGGTTATCCAGTACCGATCTGAGTGCAATTGAGGAGCGATTCTGTGAAGCACTGGGTTTTAGTGAACATCAGCGCATCAGTGTGGTGCATGACGATACGGATAACCTGCACATCCATATTGCGATCAACAAGATTCATCCACGTAAACTGACGATTCACAATCCCTATTACGACTACAAGAAAGTTGCGACACTTTGCGAGCAGATCGAGCAGGAATACGGACTGACAAAGGTCAATCATGAAACCAGGATTGATAAAACAGAGCGAACCATCCAGGACATTGAATCCAAGGCAGGTATCGAAAGTCTACTTGGCTGGATACGGCGCGAATGTCTTGATGATATCAAGCAAGCCGATACATGGCAGGATTTACACAAACTATTGCACAACTACGGCCTGGAGATCAAGGAACGTGGTAACGGCCTGGTGTTTGCCTCCAGTAGCGGTGTGGCCGTTAAAGCCAGTTCCGTTGACCGGTCTTTATCAAAACCTAATTTGATCAAACGACTGGGTGCTTTTGAACCGTCTATAGATACACCTCAAACCAATACTCAAAGTACCCAAGCAACAGAAGCAGAAGCTAAATGCTATCAACCCAAACCGCTGCAAAACAATGTCGACACCTCCAGATTGTATGAGCGTTATCAGCAACAACAAGCCAATGCAGCTTTATTACGCAAAGAACAGTGGCTCAAATTACGAGAACAGCGTGACCTGTTGATTGAACGTGCCAAACAGGAAGCCAGCAGCAAACGCAGCATCATCAAACATGTTCAAGCCGGGCCGCTTGGCAAAAAAGCCTTGTATGCAACCATCAGCCTGCAATTCAAAACAACATTGGATGAAGTTAAGCGCGAGTACCGTGAAGCTTATGCACAATTAAAAGTTAATACTCGGAGAATGTCGTGGCTTGATTGGCTGATGGTTGAAGCCAAAAACAGCAACGCTGAATCGCTTGCAGTATTGCGTGCCAGAAGCAACAGACGCAACGGAACTGGTGCGGTTTTGCGTGATTCTATTACTGGCAACAAATATGATAACAATCAGTCCATAACAGATAAAATTGAGTCCATAACCAAAGATGGAACCGTGTTTTACAGGGTTGGCAATACGGTTGTTCGCGATGACGGCAAGCGGTTGTTTGTTGCATCGAATGTTTTGAATGATTCGCTTGTTGACGTGCTGCAGGTTGCCATCAACAAGTACGGTAATCACCTGTCAGTTAATGGTTCAGATGAATTCAAGACAGCGATTGCTCGAACTGCAGCGCAAAACAGTATCCGTGTCACGTTCGATGATCCGGAACTCGAACGACACCGCAGTCAATTATCGAGACAAGTTGTATTTCAGAAACGATCCAAAACTTCAACGTACCGAAGGAGTCTGTGATGAACAAATACAATCCCGGTTTCCAGGAAAACAGAAACGCAACGAAAGATGCTTTGATTATCCGCTTGCTCGCCATTGTTTTTTTGATCGGTGGGCTCCAAGTTGCAACACAGTATTTTGCACACCAGTTCAATTATCAGGATCAGCTCGGGGCACATTTTAATCAACTCTATGCACCCTGGTCGATTCTGGTCTGGAGTAATCAGTGGTATGACAAACATCCAGCCATCTTTGATCTCGCTGCCGGTTACGGCATCCTGTTTTCCAGTGTCGGATTGATTCTGGTGTTGATCGTCAAGATGATGCTTACCAATTCTTCGCGTGCGAATCGCAATCTGTACGGTTCAGCGCGATGGGCGGACAAGAAGGATATCGAAGCGGCTGGATTGTTGTCTTCCAAAAAGAACAAAGGCGATGAAGCGGTTTATGTCGGTGCCTGGCACGACAAATCCGGCAAAACACATTACCTTAAACATAGCGGTCCGGAGCATGTATTGTGTTTTGCACCGACACGTTCGGGCAAAGGCGTGAGTTTGGTGATTCCGACCTTGTTGTCATGGATACAAAGTACTGTCATAACCGA
>NZ_FOIA01000016.1 GCF_900111605.1 Nitrosomonas marina
ACTTTAATATGACTGGCATCAATCATTAGCCATTCGTAGTCTGGATCATTGACCAGTAATTCCAGTAATTTCTCCCAAACCCCTTTGTCCCGCCAGGGTGCGCCTGTGCGTAAAATCCAGAACACCGCGTTGATAAACTGGCGATTATCTTTTGCAACACCTCCCCACTTGCCTGATCGCCCTGGCAAATGGGGTTCCAGTAACGACCACACATGATCTGAAAGATCATGTCTACGATAAGCTTCTGACATACTATTACCGTGTATAATAATCACTTACAGCATAATTATACAGTAATTTCTAACTTGTGACGACGCTATCTAGATGATCTCGATCTTTTTTTCCAATCAACATGTAGTTGACTGCAAATTACTCGCAAATGATTCAGTAATTGGTATTGTCCTTCCTTCTATTACCAAATCATATTGCGGAATAATCAACCAATAACGTGTTTCATCATTCGGCGAAGACCCAAGTATTTTACTAATACGGTATAAATTTTTACTTACCTTCTCTAACAAAGCTGATTTATGAACTTGAGTAAGGAAAACTTCATTTGCTTTAGATATTAATATAATCTCATATTGATCCTGATCAAATTTTAAAAGACCGTACCCACCATTATCTATATCTCTTGTAGCTTTAACCCAACCATCAGGAACTAAAAAACAGTTATTTTCCAACTCTATTTTGGTTCCATTTTTTATTCGATAATAATAATAATTGGACCCATCCATGACGCCCGGTAACAACATCAAAAAACCAAAAATGCCTGTAATAATGAATAAATATGAAAGCTTGTTTATCATTCTGGAATCTTGATATTTGCCAATGTCCCAGCTGCGACATCATGCACTTTTGTAGGGATTGGTCCAGTCATTGTAGTTCCTGGAACTGAAGCTCCTAGATTATTAATAGCTTCTACGGTATTTTTGCGAAAAACACTATCAGTTTCATATATATCATCCTGAAGTGCTTGTTCTTTTTCTGGGTTACATAATCGCTCTGAAATACAATTGATTCGCTCCTCTTTTAAGGACTTAAGATTGTCAACAGCTTTGAAAGCTTCGGATACATTATTAACTCCATCCGAGCATTTCTTCGCTGTTGTAATTACACCAATTGAGGCTATAACACACGTTAGCGTTCCTAGAGGCCATATTGCACAAATAGTTTGTTTGCCGTCAGGATCAACGTAAGTTAAAGGATTCTGTAGCGCATACCCAAAAGTATTCACCCCGCCCACAAGCCCAATCGGATCACTGGAAATATAACGCCCCGTGGCAGGCTCATAATCTCTGAAGTAATTATAATGCAATTGAGTCTCTGCATCGAAATACTGTCCGGCAAACCGTAGATTATATTTAAATTTGACGCCATCACCATCGGGATCTTCATCGGGTAAGTTATCCCCAAAAGCGTTCCGATTGCGCCACAGCCAAACCGGCATGTTTGTTGAATCTACTATAGCTCTTGGTGTGTTCAAATGATCCGCGTGGATCATATAGACTTGAACAGGCTCAGTTGGTGTCACCTGTTTGATCACGGCAACAGGAATGTCGTTGAACCAAATAGTCTCTTGTTGTAATCTCCAGTTCTCTTTGGCAATGTTATTTGCTTTGAATTGACTGATGAGCCGTCCGCCAGGATCATAAAAAAATGTGAAACGTCTTTTTTTTCTGCCATTCCGGCGGACACGTTCGCCAAAACCGTTGTATTTATATTTACGAACTTTATCGCCGTTAATGATTTTTTTCAGACGACCGGCTGCATTCCAGGTGAATTGTATTTGTCCATTATGGGTAATATTGCCAGCTGCGTCATAGGCATAGTTTTTTACCACAGGCCCGGCCACATTGAGCAAACGGTTACTGCTTGTATCAATGATGTACGGATACACTGTCGTCCCCGATTGCTCAAATGTACGATTGCTGTTTGCATCATAGTCCCACAACCGTGTGCTGGCTCCGTCCGTCTGGCGAATCAGACGACCAAGTGCATCGTATTCGTATGTACGGTTGTTAATCGGATCGGTGTGTGTGGTATTGACGATACGGTTGGCTGCATCATAAACCAGCGTTTGCGTATCAGCCGCGAGTGGATATCCAGTCAACCTGCCGTTGAGATCAAAACTTCGCCTGTGTTGCTGATCATTGCCCCAGTCCCAGCCCTCCGGTTCACCAAACGGACGATAGACAATGTTACGCATCAGAGCGTCGCCATTGATATGCAGTTCTATTGGTTTACCATCCTTTCCATACACATAGTCTATTTTCGCACCCGAAGGATAGCTAATCCGCATTAGCTGACCGCTGTCACTGTATTGATAGCTTATGCTATGTGTCAAATTCCTCTTACCAAACACCACAGTCTGGGTTTTTCGGATTACACGACCGTGTGCGTCATATTGATAACCAGTGCTACCAGATTCATCACCCATCCTTGTCATGCGCCCGACACCATTGGTGCCGTTGTCGTACACCCAGGTGATAGAGCCGGTTTGCGGCACACCCGTGACCGTGGTGTACGACCGAGATATCGGACGATTCAATGCATCATACGCCGTGGCCTGTACTACACCTCTGGCATCCATTTTCGTCAGTTGATTACCTGCCTGGTCATAGGAATACATGGTGGTACCCCGGTCTTGCGAGATTTCCTGCGTCACGTTGCCAAACGCATTTCTGGTGTAACGGGTAGCTATGCCTTTGGGGTCGACTACTTGCGTGATCCGATCAAGCGCATCATACATCTGAAGTGTCTGGCCACTCATCGGGTCGCTGATCTGAACCAGGCGATCAAGTGTATCAAAGTGGCGCGTCGAAGTATGCAACAGTGGATCGACGGTTTGTTTCACATTACCATTGGCATCATATGCAAGTTCAATCACCTGATTTTGCGCACCGACCATTTTCCACAGACGATTCAATGTATCAAATTCCTGCTGGCGTACTTGCACGAGCGTGTTGTTCGCATCAAAGATTTCTTCTTTGGTACGATTGCCTGCTGCATCAAGGGTATAGCGAATTACGTTGCCGAGACCGTCGGTAATACCGGTCAAACGGTGCGCAGCATCATAGGTATAATAAAGACTGCTGTTGTCCGGACGGGTCAGCCGAATTAATTGACCGGCACTGTCGTACTGGTACGTTGTCGTCTCTGATCCCACGACACGCGAAATTAATCGTCGTCGCGCATTATACGTCATGGTTGTGATCAGATTATTGGGATCGACAATCTGCTCGGTTTGGCCGTGTGCGTTATAGCGGGTAATCTCTGTCACATGTCCGAGCGCATTGGTGATGCGCATGACCTGTCCGCGACAACCGAGGTGCCCGCCGAAACACGCTGCATCAGGTGCATAATAATCAATCGTGGTGATGTCGTTTACGTCAGTACGCGGGCCGTCCTCGACACGCTGCACAATCACACCCGGAAATGTCGAATGATACATGTAGCCGGTATTCCAGGTTCGTTCTTCATTACTCATGGTATCGCGGATACTCAACTGCGTGACATTGCCGTAGGTGTCGTATGTAATCGTAGTTACACGATCATTCTCAACAACCTGAACCGGCAGGCGGAAATTTGTATGCCAGCTGGTCAGAATCTTGCGTTCGCTGGTACCAGGTACTGGCGTATAGCTCACCACATCAGCCGGACAATTTCTGCTCGAAGACAAACCTTCTACCCGCGCTATCTCGAGGTTACGATCCAGATCGTATGCATAGCATGTCATATTACCGTTGAAATCAGCACGGCTGGCGATATTACCATTTATATCGTAAGTCATTGCCGACGATGCCGCGCTGCAACCAGAACCTGCCGGCTGTGACTGGCCAACACTTTTAGCCACACCCATGATATTTTGAAACTGATGCGTGTATTGACTGCCCAGCGGATCGGTCACCACTGTACTATTGGCGCTGACATAGTTCAGTTCATACCGGTCTACACCACCGGCATATTCGGTTATAATGGCGCGACCCTGAGCATCGTAGGTATATGTCGCATATCGCACACCGTTTTCGTCTGTAATACCGGTCAACGCATGCGGTAGATTTACACCGCTGGTATATGTAGGTTCGTTGTAATGAAAGGCACGAGTCTCACTATCGGGATACGTGATGCTGGTTAGATTTCCGTTCTCTTCAAAATTGAATAGATATGTATTACCCGATGGATCTATTAAACTGGCAAAATTTCCATACTCATCATACGTGAATTGCAGCTGTCGACCAAAAGTATCAATTACATAGAGAAGCCTGCCATTCCCGTTATAAATCAGCGTATGTATTTGTCCGCTGCGGTTCTCGATCGAAACAAGCTTTCCGGTTGTATCATAACGCTCAACCCGGTCATTAAAACGATCAAGATATAACCAGCCGATCCTGTCATTATTTTCATCAAATAACTCAGCCAGCGAATCGTTTATATCGTCATCACTTTGCCATTCCCCGTTTGCTTGATCTTTGTAAAACAGTAAAGCCCCTCTACCCCGATAAACTCGTGCGCTGGTTGGAGTTTCCCGTCCATCTACCACTATAAATTTATAGTATGTGTGCCGCCATGTTGCCCCTGATCTTTTTCTGTCATTATGCTGATAAAACAATTTGAAATTCAGTGGGTAAACATCATTATTTGTATTATAGACCGGAATAGTTAACTCTTTGCGACCCAGTGCAATATATACCGGATTGGGTGTTCTGTCTCCGCAGTCAGCAGGCTTGGCCAGGTCTTTTTCGCCATCAGGTTCAGTAGATACCGAACATGCAATATAGCCATAACGATTTGTCCCATCCACATCCTTTATCTGGTATCCGGTTGTATTTGGCGGGCAAATGCCTTGGCGGGACGTTGCCTGCCAACCGCAATAATCCTGTTCATACGGCCTACAAAACTTATAACCCCAAATCCATCCATCGTAACCGGGAAAAAATGGCAATTCCTGGTTATCGTGGCATAACCAGACACCCTCATTCTCATTACACGTATGCTTTCTTAAATATTCCAATGCTTCCAGATACGACGAATAATAAACATATCCATAGGATAGCGCCGAGGCCAGTTGATCTTCTTTTAGTCCGCGTGTTTCAAAACTATTCCTTGACCATACAAAACGTGTGGGGGGCTGAATCTGCACGCCTTCTGGTATAACAGTGTCTGCTATTACCTTTGAAGCATCAACAAAAACACCAGAACATAAGAGAACAAATAAAAACCCCTTAAATACTTTGTCTTCGAACTCAACAAACACTACATTATTCATATGCGAAATTAGTAACATGAATGAGTCACAGCGCAGCCAGAACTCACCGGTGGTGTTTATCCATTTAGACGATGAATTATTATTTATCGGCCAACTATCAATTTCATATAGCAATTGACCAAATCTCGAGGCGGGTTTATTGATTGATTTACGGAACAGCAGTCACTTCAAAGCTGATCCATACAATTTGAATTTTCCTGTCTTTTTGATTAAAACCTATTATTCAATACTATAGATTTTCCATAAATTACCTGGGCTGCAACCATTTCATACGAACTTCGATATCAGTTAATAAATAGTATGTGCATTACAAGCAATGATAGAATCCAATCATTTTCTTTATTTCCAAATCAGGAATAAGCCGCGCATGATCGGAATACTTGTGGTAACGCATGAACACCTCTGCGAACATCTGATACGCTGCGCCTGTCACGTTCTGGGAGAACGACCTGCGCAATTGCAGTCTTTGAGCGTTTTTGTCGAAAACGACCCGGACGACGTATTGATCAACATGCGCACGCTGACACAGAAACTTGATACAGGCGATGGCGTTTTGATTCTTTGCGATATTCTGGGTGCGACACCGTGCAATATTGCTAGCCGGCTGATACGGCGCGACCGGGTTGCCTGTATTACGGGAATCAACCTGCCGATGCTGGTAAGGGCATTGACTTATCGTAATGAAACCCTGGCGGCCACAGTCAACAAAGCGCTGGATGGCGGCATAAATGGTGTTGTTGAAATTTCTGCAGGAAACGACCATGCAGCTTAAAGAAGTCGAGATAGTGAACAAACTGGGGCTGCATGCCCGTGCATCCGCCAAGCTGACCAAGCTTGCCAGTCAATACCCATGCGAAGTCTGGATAAGCGGCAATAACCGCCGTGTCAATGCAAAAAGCATCATGGGCGTTATGACACTGGCTGCCAGTAAGGGAACACTTATCCAGATAGAAACCTCGGGCGAGAAGGAATCCGAAGCCTTGAACGCACTTGTCGCATTGGTTGAGAATTATTTCGGGGAAGGGGAATGAGCTTTATCCTGCATGGCATCGGCGTGTCCAGCGGCATTGCGATCGGGCACGCGCATTTAACGGCTCCCACTACGCTTGAAGTGATACATTACCTGATTCCAAAAAGCCAGGTCAACAAGGAAATCAAGCGGCTTGACCAGGCTTTCTCTACCGTGCGGGCAGAGTTCGAGGCGTTACAATCGTCTGTTACCGACGGACCGGCACTGGCCGAATTCAGCGCGTTTCTGGAATTGCATCACATGATTCTGGACGACCCGACCCTCACGGACGCAACACGCGATATCATTGTACAGACACAGTGCAATGCGGAATGGGCGTTGACCCAGCAAAAAGAAGTGTTGCTCGCACAGTTTGAAGCAATCGATGATGCTTATTTGCGCGAACGCAAAACCGACGTCGAGCAGGTGGTGGAACGGATACTCAAGGCACTGCTCGGATACCCCGGTTATCGTCCACCTCCATCCAAACATCTCGGCGACCATGTTCTGGTGGCGTATGATTTGAGCCCGGCGGATATCATGCAGTACAAGCCGCACCAGTTTATTGCCTTTTTAACGGACATGGGCAGTCTGACATCGCACACCGCTATCGTCGCCCGCAGCCTTAATATACCCTCGGTTGTTGCTCTACACCATGCGCACCAGCTGATTCTGGAAGGCGACTGCCTGATTGTCGATGGCAGTCAGGGTGTCATTATTGTCAATCCGGACAAATATGTCCTGGATGAATACCGCCTGCGGCAAAGCCAGCTGGAACTGGAAAAACAGAAACTTAAGCGGCTCAAAAGCATTAAGCCAGTTACCATTGACGGTACCGGAATTGATTTGCTCGCCAATATCGAACTGCCGAGCGATCTGGAACAGGTCAAGGAAAATGGCGCAACAGGAATCGGCCTTTTCCGGAGTGAATTTTTGTTTCTTAACCGCAATGATCTGCCTGACGAGGATGAACAATTCGAGGCCTACCGTGCCGTAGCCACTGAAATGGATGGAAAACCGGTAACGATACGCACTTTTGATCTCGGCGCAGACAAAAATCTGAAACATAGCGTGCCGACTGCGGTCAATCCCGCGCTGGGATTGCGCGCCATTCGCCTCAGCCTGTCAGAAACGCAAATGTTTCACACGCAGTTAAGGGCAATTTTACGTGCCTCCAGATACGGACAGATAAAGATTCTCATCCCCATGCTGTCCAATGCCACAGAAGTTTTTCAGACACTGCATTTGATCGAGCACGCGAAACAAACACTGCACAACGACGGCATCGATTTCGACGAGCACATACAGGTTGGCGGCATGATCGAAATCCCTGCAGCCGCGCTCAGTCCAGAAATTTTCCTGCAGAAGCTGGACTTCCTGTCGATAGGCACGAACGATCTGATCCAGTATACGCTGGCGGTTGACCGGGTCGATGATGCTGTCGCATATTTGTATGACCCATTTCATCCGGCGGTATTATGGCTGATTTCACGTGTCATCCAGACCGCCAACCGGTCTAAAAAACCCGTGTCGATCTGCGGCGAAATGGCTGGCGACATACAGTTTACACGCTTGTTGCTGGGTATCGGCTTAACGCAGTTTTCTATGTATCCCGCACAGCTATTACTGGTTAAGAACCAGATTCTCAAAAGCAATCTTCCCGACATCAGGCCGCTTGCGCATAAAATCATCCGTACTGCCCATCCGGAAAAAATGCACGACCTTTTGACCAGACTGAACAGCTGACGCACGATCAATCTAGTCTATTCGCATTTATTGGCGCTATAATGTTCAGTTCTAATCTGGTTGCCCCTTTTTGAATTATTGTATTTTTTGTTTATAAATAAATGCCCGAATCAAACTCAGTCGGTATCGTAACGCCACAGTATGTGCATATCGACAAACCACTTAAATTGAAAAGTGGAACGGAAATCAGCAGCTATAATCTGGTATACGAAACCTACGGCTCGCTCAATACCGGGCGCTCAAACGCTGTTCTGGTATGCCACGCGCTTTCCGGCAACCATCATGTGGCCGGCGTCTATGAAGACAAGCCAAAAAGTACAGGATGGTGGGACAATATGGTCGGGCCGGGCAAACCCATTGATACCGATAAGTTCTTTGTCATCGGCGTGAATAACCTGGGCGGCTGTCACGGTTCCACCGGACCAGCCAGCATTGACGCCAGAACAGGCAAACATTACGGCGCAAATTTCCCGATTGTCACTGTTGAAGATTGGGTCGAAACCCAGGCGCAACTCGCAGAGCACCTCGGCATCCATCAATTTGCCGCTGTTGTTGGCGGCAGCCTGGGCGGTATGCAGGCGCTGCAATGGACGCTCGATTTTCCTGATAAAGTGCGTCATGCACTGGTTATCGCTGCCGCAGCAAAACTCACCGCACAAAATATCGCGTTTAACGATGTCGCCCGTCAGGCGATACTGACAGACCAGGATTATTACGGCGGCGACTATTATTCCTACAACACCCTGCCCCGGCGTGGATTGCGGCTGGCACGCATGCTGGGACACATTACCTATCTTTCGGATCATTCAATGGCGTCCAAATTCGGGCGCGAACTCAGGGACGGAAAATTCTCATTTGGGTATGATGTCGAATTCGAAATCGAATCATATCTGCGTTACCAGGGAGACAAATTTACCGATCTGTTCGACGCCAACAGTTATCTGCTGATGACCAAGGCACTGGACTACTTTGATCCCGCCAACGCCTATAACGGCGATCTGAGCGCAGCATTCAAAGCGGTCCGGGCCAGCTTCCTGGTACTGTCGTTCACAACAGACTGGCGTTTTTCGCCCGAGCGTTCACGGGATATCGTCAAAGCACTGCTGGATAACAATATCAATGTCAGTTACGGTGAAATCACATCGACGCACGGGCATGATTCCTTTTTAATGAACGATGCCTACTATCACCAGCTGGTGCGCGCATACATGAAAAATATCGAGGTTTAACCGCAGGAAATCATGGCTATCAACGAAACAACACTCACCGCAGCAGCCGCATGGCGGCCTGATTTCGCCGCAATTGCCAGCTGGATCAAACCGGGGGCCAAAATACTCGATCTGGGCTGCGGCGACGGTTCACTGCTTAAATATTTACATCAGGAGCGCAATATTTTCGGCTATGGTGTCGAAATTGACGACAAAAATGTTCTGGGTTGTTTACAAAACGGTATTAACGTAATCCAGAACGATCTGGAGTCCGGACTGTCCAGCTTCGCCAATGATTCATTCGATTATGTCATTCTGTCGCAAACGCTGCAGGCCATGAAACACACCGCCGAAATTATTCAGGAAATGCTGCGCGTCGGCAGGGAAGGCATTGTATCGTTCCCTAATTTCGGTTACTGGAAAAACCGCATGCAGGTTATCCGCGGCCATATGCCTGTCTCGGAATCACTGCCTTACCACTGGTATGACACCCCCAATATCCATCTCTGCACGTTAGGCGACTTTGAAGAACTTTGCCGCCAGTGCAATGCAAAAATTCTTGAACGCCGCGTCATGAATGGTGACCGCCAGATCGAATTGTCGCCGAATCTGCTTGGCAGACTGGCATTTTACCGATTTGAACGTGGCTGAGCGCTCGCGAATTGTTTATCCAGTCTTACAGCATCATTTGCCACAACTATGATTTGTTCATCTGCCGGGACACCGGCATTTCCGGTGGTGCTTTCACTTGCGGCTCAAACCGCGCTTTCCCGGCCAGCCTGACCAGTACCAGCACAGGCACACCGAGAAATGCCGTTGTAATAAAAAAAGCTTCGTAACCGAATGCATCGACAAACTGACCGCTGAATCCTGCAACAAATTTCGGTAGCAGCAGCATGACAGAACTGAACAATGCATATTGCGTGGCCGAATAAGCAGTATTCGTCAGTCCAGAAAGATATGCAATAAATGCGCTGGACGCGATACCGGCTGACAGATTATCCGCCGAAATGGTGAACACCAGTCCGCTGACATCATGTCCGCGCCCGGCGAGCCAGACAAACAGCAGATTGGTTACCGCCGACAGCACTGCACCGATAAACAGCGTGCGCATGATCCCGATCCGCGCAATCAGCAATCCACCCACAGCAGCACCCAGAATAGTCATCAGCACGCCGTAAACTTTGGAAACCGCAGCCACTTCATCCTTGGTATAACCCATGTCGACATAAAACGGATTACTCATCACACCCATGACGACATCAGAAATTCGGTACAGCGCAATCAGCGCGAGAATCAGCAGTGCCTGCCTGCCATGACGCACGATGAAGTCCCTGAACGGCGCGATTAAAGCGCCATACAGCCACACCAGCATGCGTGCCAGCCGGATATTGAGATTCCAGCCGGCAATGATTCGCTGTGCATACTGTTCATTTTCAGACAGCAGCGTGTTTACCGGCACATTCGGTTCCCGGATAATCAAGGTCGTCACGATGCCGACGCTCATACAGCACGCCATGACCAGATAAGCAAAACGCCAGGGCATATAATCATAACTGGCGGCAGAAGAATCCACGGCCGCGGCTATCCACAAAACACCGGCGGATGCCAGAATCATCGCCACGCGATAACCGGCCTGATAGGTTGCGGCCATGGCACCCTGCAGTTCCAGCGCAACCGCTTCGATGCGATACGCGTCGAGCGCAATGTCCTGAGTCGCCGACGCAAATGCAACCGCCAATGCAAAAAAAACCATGTGAGACAGATTGACGACAGGATCGGTCAACGCCATTCCGACCAGCGCCAGCATAATAACGCACTGCGACAGCAGCAGCCAGGCGCGCCGCCGGCCCAGCAAACGGGACAGCAGCGGCAGTGGCATACGGTCAACCAGAGGCGACCACAGCCATTTGAAACTGTAGGCCAGACCGACCCAGCTCAGGTGTCCGATTGTCGTTCGATCAATACCCGCTTCACGCAGCCAGAACGACAGGGTGCCGAGTATCAGCAGCAACGGCAGTCCGGCTGAAAAACCCAGTGACAGCATGCCCAGCACGCGTGGGTGGGTATATATACTGAGTGTATTGATCCAGCTGGCTTTTCCGGCGGATTTCATCATAGTGCGTCGTAATGGATAATCAATGGTGCATGGTCCGAGAATCGGGATTCTTTATATATCTCGGCTTCGACTGCCTTTTCGGCGACATCAGGCGTGGCAATCTGATAATCGATACGCCAGCCGACATTATTGGTCCATGCCTGGCCACGGTTCGACCACCAGGTATATTGGTCCGGCGCGGGATTCAGTCTGCGAAATACATCCACATAACCGATCTCGTCAAATACACGCGACAACCATTCCCGTTCTTCGGGCAGAAATCCTGAATTTTTCTGATTAGCGCGCCAGTTTTTCAAATCGATTTCTTTATGCGCAATATTCCAGTCTCCGCACAAAATAATATCGCGCCCGCTATTGATCATTTCCTGCAGAACCGGCAAAAAAATGTCCAGAAAGAAAAACTTGGAAGCCTGCCGGTGATCGCCGCTGGAGCCGGACGGCAGATACAGCGAGATGACGCTTAAATTTCCAAAATCGGCCTGCAGATACCGGCCCTCCTGGTCAATTTCCTCAACCCCGATGCCTTCGACCACCCTGTCAGGCTCAAAACGGCTATAGATGCCCACGCCGCTATACCCCTTTTTCAGTGCACAGTGAAAATAACCGTGATAACCCGCCGGTGCAAGAATGTCATCGCTTAAATCCGGCAACTGCGCCTTGAGCTCCTGTATACAAACAATGTCGGCCGACTGTTGCGGCAACCATTGATAAAAACCTTTTCTGGCAGCGGCACGCACACCATTAACATTCAGCGTTATAATCTGCATTTTATATACTGTATTGAATTATGTCCGATTTCAGACAAGCATTTATAGAATTCGCAATAGAACGCAAGGTACTATGCTTTGGCGAATATAAAACCAAGGCAGGGCGTCTGTCTCCCTATTTCTTTAATGCAGGCCTGTTCAACGACGGCGATGCCTTGCGCCGTTTGGGGCAATTTTACGCCAAAGCTATCCTTGCTGCTGAAGTACCGTTTGACATGCTGTTCGGACCCGCCTACAAGGGTATTCCACTGGTCAACGCCATCGCTATAGCATTGGCCGAGATGGGTTATAACCACCCTTTTTGTTTTAACCGCAAAGAAATCAAGGACCATGGAGAGGGTGGCAACCTGATCGGCGCGCCGCTTAAAGGCCGCGTCCTGATTGTCGACGATGTCATATCCGCCGGCACGTCGGTACGCGAATCTGTCGACCTGATTTCTATGGCGCGCGCAAAGCCGTGCGGCGTAGCTATTGCGCTCGACCGTATGGAACGCGGCACAAACGAACTGTCCGCTGCACAGGAAGTCAGACAGACACATGATATCCCGGTCATCAGTATCATCAGCTTAAACGATCTGACCGATTTTCTTCAATCAAATGCCGATTACAACTGTTACCTTGAAGCCGTACTGCAGTACCGGCAACGATATGGTGTTGTATAAAAAGCTTTTTTTCAAGCGACTAACTCAGTCGTGAAGGCAGATTGATAACCCTGGATCAAATCAATTTCACCATCTTCAATTAATTCAAACTCTTCAGATGGCGCTGACAACGCCGAGATATTTTCGGCGCTATTTGA
The DNA here is from genome assembly GCF_900111605.1 of Nitrosomonas marina. Classification (GTDB taxonomy): domain Bacteria; phylum Pseudomonadota; class Gammaproteobacteria; order Burkholderiales; family Nitrosomonadaceae; genus Nitrosomonas; species Nitrosomonas marina_A. Next base: position 12,918 of record NZ_FOIA01000016.1, read on the forward strand.
ATCAATGATCACAGCTCCACCGCTATTCGGCGCATCACTCGCAGCAGGAACGTCTGTTCCCAAAATATTGGATGCAAAATCGGCATAATTATTAAGGATTCCAGATACGCCTAACAGCGGATTACCACCCGTTTCGTATGTAAAAAATGCCGCCCCCAATATCACAATCTCTGCACCGTTACTTAATGCAAGCTGCGCCGTATTGGATGCCACAATAGTACTATCAATATTCAAACCACCGATGAGCTGAATCTTATTTGCGCCGTGCGCATCCGATATTGTAATGCTTGCATTCGGATCCACCGTGAAGGAAGAGATCACATAAATATCATCGCCCGCTGCTTTTGACACAACACCACGCTGGACAATAGTAATGTCCGAATTTGGATCAACAGACGGCGAATTCCCGCCGTTATCGGTATCCTTAATTTGAGCTGTTGCCGTTACTGTACTGCCACCACCACTCAGTTCTGCATTGCTAACGTCGAATAGTCGCAATTGAAAAGTTTCCGTATTTTCTACTGCAGTGTCATCAAGGATAGAAACATCAATTGTCGTACTGACCGCTCCAACTGGAATCGTAAAAGTACCTGAATCAGCTTGAAAATCGCTGCCAGCCGTTGCAGTACCGGCAATAATTTCAAAGCTTCCGGTAATCGCGTCATTACCAGATGCTGAACTCTCAATAACAAATGTCGCTGTTTGAGTGCCAGGACCCTCGGTTACCGTTATGTTTTCTACTGTTAAAACGGGCAAAGCATCATTGATCTTATTTATTAAATCTTGGCGTGAAATCGTTATGTCTTCAAATGAAAAAAATTCAATATTTGTAACACTGTCGGTTCCACCAGAAGACGTAGTAACTAAAAAAAGGTCTGAATCCGACATGTATTCAACCTGTGCTTGAGAAAATAGCCCAGCAAAAATAGCTGTATCTTCACCAGAATTTCCGTTCAGCGTATTATCAGCATCATTACCTATTAAAATATCATCACCAAGCCCGCCAATTGCATTTTCAATAACTGTGTGATAGGCAATCCAAATATTCGGAACCCTGGTTTCGGTAAAAAAATCCTCAGCATAGACTGAATTCCCTATAAAAGAACCCATGCCTTCGCGTAAATCTATCGTAGCATTTTGAGATCCATTATAAGCAATCCTGTCGCTTGTACCACCATTGTCCCAAATAGTCTCGTGATACGTTATCGAGTCATTGAAAAAATAATCGTTATTAATGCTTTGAATAGTGCCTTGACCATATAAGTATTGAATAGCAAGAATATCCAATGGCATTGGCGTGGTAGGGTAATAAGAAAATCCAGAATCTTGATCACCTGCAATAGCAGAGTAACTCATTATTGTACTGGACATGGTATCCAGATCATTTGGAAACTGGGAATCGTCAAAGGGGTGGCTCAAGCCAAGCGCGTGCCCAATTTCATGGATTAAAGTTAAAAATGAATATGTTCCAGGTTTCCAAATTTCATCAGCACTCGAGCTTTCTAGATCAATCCATATATCACCTGAGATTGCAGCAGTAGAGGATGGTGTATAGGCCCAGGCTTGTGCACCTTCAATTTCATCATTATGAGAATAAGCAATACGAATATCCCCAACGTCAGTCTCAGTATCCGCAACAATTACAAAATGCACATTGGCCACATTCTCCCATTGATGCAAGGCTTCAATAAAATAAGTCTGGTCAGAATCGGATAGCGGTGAAAATGAATTGCCCCAAGGTTCACGACCAATATCAGTATTCGGACCATAACCGGTTACTGGATCAGTAGACCAAAAAGAACCATAATCAGGGAAGCTGTAAGTGATCTCTGAATTGGCCCATCTCCCTCCCTCAATCAGGGCATCGAGAATAATATCCCCAGTAGTTACAATCGTTAAAACTTCACTTGAAGATTCTGGCGCAGGCATATAATAACACCTCTAATTGGAATCGGTAACCATAAGGGAACTTCTAAAAGTCCATAATTGTACAATACGCAGTTATGAAATGATACATTAGCAGGCTGCATGAGACTTTATCACAAGCATGGTTGAACCCAGATTTTCCATTAGCGATTTCCCAATAACGAAAAACCAATCAGAAAAACCAATCAAATAAACAACTTTTGTCGAAATCTCCTGGAAGAAAAAATTGCAGATTTAAGCAACTCAAATTTACAGAAACAACTTTATATTCAACAAGTTTATCTAATGGCTTCCATTAGAAATTTTCCGAACGGAAAATCTGGGATGATCATGGATTTACCAATGGCTTGTGATGTTGTTACTAAAAAAATAGCAAGGGCTACAAAGAGAACTGCATTGGTTACAAGTTGCATCTTGACGTGGCAGACGGTGGCATACCGGTGAGTGAACTACTAACATCGGCATCGACATATGACAGTCAAGTAGCCATCCCGTTAATGCACATGAGTGATGAGCGCGTCATTAATCTGTATGACCTGATGGGTTCTGCCTATGATGTGCTGCAGATTCGCGAGGCCTGCCAACAGCTGGGGCATGTATCGCTAATTGATGTGAACCCACGTCGAAACCCGGCATTAAAAGAGGAAATTGCAGCTGAAAATAAACGCTGCCGATTAGTTGGCCACAGACCAGCTGAAGCAATCCGTTATAACGAACGAATTACGGTTGAACACGTTAATGCGCAATTGAAAGATGAATTTGGCGGTCGTATGGTACGTGTACGTGGTCATACCAAGGTCATGTGCCATTTAATGTTCGGCATTCTTGCACTGACAGCGAATCAACTCATGACTTTCATTACATAAGAGTGTTTCGAGCTATTTTTAGTCATCAATCTTAGCAATTGAGAGGATAAGTGTGTACAAATTATGAAAAAAGTGATGGCACAGAGCCCCGTAGCGACAAAAATTCAGAATTGTTGCCCCAAAAAATCGGTAATAAGGGTTGATGCCAAATTTTTTTAGTTTGTACATGATAATTTTGCAAGAACCCCTTCTGCTAAGCTCGTTATCAATAGCTGTTTTTTGATAACAAACAATATAAATAAGACTTGTATAATTTTCATTAAACATATACAGTAATGTATATGAAACAAGAATCTATGATACGTACACAAGTCTATCTATCTAAGGAACAAGAACAGGCTCTTAAGTCTCTTGCTATTTCTTCTGGATCACGTCAAAGCGAACTTATTCGTCAGGCTGTTGATTTGTTGTTGGAACAAAAGAATGTCACGCCTTATCATTGGAAACAGACATTGCATGACATGAAGGGTATATGGGCGGATGACAAAGACGTAGAACATCGGATGAAAACTATTCGCCAGGAGTTCGATCGTTAGCAATGGCGCACTATCTCCTGGACACATGTATCCTAATTGATTTTTTCCGTGGTAATGAAAAAGCCGCACAATTTTTGGAAGGATTAGACAATCCGCCTTTTCTTTCAGTGCTTACTGTTGCTGAATTATATGCAGGAGTTCGAGAAGGAAGGGAACGTACCTTGCTTGATAATCTGGTGCAGCATTTCCCTGTGATCCCTTTAAACGATGAAGCTGCTATTAAGGGTGGCCTGTATCGGCGGCAATATGGAAAAAGCCATAATGTCGGTATCGTAGATGCGCTGCTTGCTTCTTCAGCTGAGTGGAAGAATTTAGTTCTTGTTACTTGTAACGTGAAACACTTCCCGATGATTGAAAATGTATATTGCCCATATTAGGCAAAGAATATGACAGCTCTTACTATCACTGAAAATCGTGCATTTACCGCACAAGACTTTCACCGGCCGACCGATGCGCCACCTGAAGCCGAAAGTGGTATTTAGGATCAGAGTAACATTTATCTGTTATTCTTGCTGAGGAAAAGTGTCAAATCTGTTTATTTATCATATTATCCACCTGATTTGGTCCAGTCGGGTGATATTTTCTCCGATTATTTGCGCTATTTTTGCTCCTTCTTATATTAATTTACTATACCAGCCCGGCAGGCTGGAGCAGATTTATCCCAGCATTAAATCTGGAGCAGTCGGCGCTTGTATCAACTCGATATCTCCCTCCTGAATTTGATTATCTTGCGTTCGCAGGAAACTACGTTGATTTTCAGATGCAGTACTTGCTGAACCATCTGCATTAATGATAACAGCGCCCCCGTTAGCCGGTGCTTCACCAGCGTTTGGCACGATTGTACCTAATATGCCGGTAACAAAGTTTGTATAGCCGTTTGTTTGACCTGATGTGCCCGCCAGCGGATTGCCACTGGTTTCATAGGTGAAGGACGATGCGCTCAACACGGTGATCTCAGCGCCATTGGTTAACGTCAGCAACGCGGTATCGGAAGCCACAATCGAGCTGGCAATGCTCAAGCCTTCAAACAATTGTACGGTATTGGCGCCCTGGCTATCTGAAATGGTAATCTTCGCATTGTCATCAACGGTAGACAATGACAGCACATAAGTATCATCACCGGCCGCTTTCGAAACAACGCCGCGCTGTGCAATCAAAATGTCATCATTTGGACCAGCAGTGCCTCCACCCGTTGAACCACTCGTTCCAGCGCTTGCAGTACCATCGGCATTAATGGTGATCGCGTCACCGCTATTTGTACCGGTTTGTGGGATACTGCTGCCAAGTATGTTGACAACAAAATTGGTGTAGTTATTGATAGTGCCCGGAATACCTGCGAGCGGATCACCGCTGATCTCATAATTGAATGATGAAGCGCCAAGAATGGTAACTTGCGCACCGTTGCTTAAATCCAGCCGCGCGGTATCAGAAGCAATGATCGAATTGGTAACACCCAAACCTCCAAACAGTTGGATTTCGTTAGTACCCTGATTATCCGTAATGGTAATACGCGCATTACTGTCCACCACAAACGATGACAGCACATACGTATCATTACCGGCCGCGCTCGAAACAACGCCACGCTGAACATTCACAATATGGGCGTCCAAACTGACTGGATTTGAATCATCATCGATTGATTCGCTGTCTGCATCAATAACATTTGCCGTCGCAAGTAGCGTATCTTTACCGTCTGCAAATTGTGCATTAACGACATTGAACAATTTCAATTGAAATGTTTCCATATCTTCAGGCAAGCCATCACCTATCACCCTTACTTCAATACGAACAGTATCGTAAGTTTTCTGTGATGGCAGTATGGAGAAAATACCTGATGCGGCAAAAAAATCAGTTTCCACCGAAGCTGTATCTTCAAGCATTTCAAATTGGCCAGTGATTAACTCTGTCGTAGCGCCATTTCTTACTACTAAAAATTCTGTCACATGAGGACGAAGAGAAGCTGGTTCGTATACTGTAATATCATCAACCGTCAAAAACACAAACGGATCATTTTCTGGAATAGGTTCTTGAATCGTACCAATGGCGACAATAGATGCTGGAGTATCGCGACCGCCACTGTTTAAAAACTGAGCATTAGTCAAGTCTGAAAGAACTAATTGAAAAAACTCGCTTTCTTCTGGTATAAAATCATCAAATATATTGACTTCTACAGTAGTGTTTGTTTCACCAACAGGGATTGTGAAGATACCCGAACCAGCTTGGAAGTCCTCGCCGGTAACAGCACTAGAAAATCCTTCTCGAACCTCAAAGCTGCCAGTGATTGCTTTGGCCGCAGGACTATCAATATTAATGACGAAAGTCGCAGTTTGCGTTCCAGGACCTTCATTTACGAAAATATCGTCAACAGTGAGCTGTGGTAACATCGGATTTTCTATTGTCTGCTCCATTTATTTACACCTTATCTGTTTAAGATTTACAGACTGATCTAATTGTAATTGTCTTATCAGATATCGGGCCGTTTATGTACTGACCAGTACTCTATCAATATGATAGAGTACTAACAGGTTAAAAAAACATTCATAATGCAATGCATATTTTTATATCCAACACATTGTTATTCAATTTTTTACTTGGCAAAACAATTTCCTTTTTCATGAGCTTTCTGCCGTTACAAAGCAGCTCTAGACAGTTTAGGCGTCTGTAATCGCGTTGTATCGGCTGACACGAAAAGAATTTTGACAATCCGTTCAAAATCAGCCGATATTGATATTGCTATTGAGTCCTACATGATTAAATCAACTAGGGTTATTGATGAATCACCCTGGATTAACTCAATCTGGCCATCTTCAATCGGTTGGAATAATTTAGATGCGGATATGATAGCCGATGCATTCGCTACCCCATCGGAATCGATAATCACGGCACCCCCATTATTCGGCGTTTCACTTGCAGCAGGAACACTTATTCCCAAAATATTGGACACAAAATCAGCATAATTATTGACTACACCCGAGGTGGGTATTAACGGATTACCCCCCGTTTCATAGGTAAAAGATGCCGCGTCCAGTATCACAATTTCCGCACCGTTGCTTAGTGTGAGTAGCGCCGTATTGGAAGCAACAATTGAGCTTTCAATATTCAAGCCATCGATAAGCTGAATCTTGTTTGCACCTTGCGCATCCGATATCGAAATGCTCGCATTCGGATCGACTGTTGCCGAAGAAATCACATAGATATCATCCCCGGCTGCTTTTGACACCACGCCACGCTGCACAATAGCGATGTCAGAATCTGGATCAACGGGTGTGTTGTTACCATTATCCGGCGGACTATCGGTATCGGTAATTTGGCCGGTGGCCGTTACTGTACTGCCGCCACCGCTCAGTTCTGCATTGCTAACGTCGAATAGTCGCAACTGAAAAGTTTCTGTATTTTCTACTGCGGTGTCATCAAGGATAGTGACATCAACTGTCGCGCTGGCCTCACCCGCTGGAATGGTAAAGGTGCCTGAATCGGACTGAAAATCGCTGCCGGCTGTTGCAGTGCCGGCAATAATTTCAAAGTTTCCGGAAATCGTTTCTGCAGCCGGTGCAGAGCTTTCAATGACGAAAGTCGCTGTTTTGGTGCCGGGGCCTTCGCTTACAGTTATGTCATCGATACTAAGTACAGGCTGTGTCGTGGATGAAGGCAAGGAATCAACTGTATCCACAACGCCGATTAGATCGGCGCTTGCTACAGATCGATCATCAAATATAAATGTTTCTGTATTGGTGATAATATCGGTGCCACCTAAAATCGTGGTCACCACAAAGGTATTAAAATTGGGCGCGTAAGCAATAGATGCCTGAGAAAACAGGCCGGGAAACACCGCGCTGTCTGACCCCACGCCGCCATCGATGGTATCATTGCCCTCATCGGCAGTTATGCGGTCATTACCTTCCATACCATTGATGATATCGTCAAATTCGCTGCCAAACATAAAATTGTCGCCGCTGCTGCCGGTCATAGTCAGGCCACCTGTGAGCGAAATTGGCTCATTGTTACCAATTTGCAGCCATTCCACGTTGGCACGTGTCAGATGACCATTGATTGCAATACTGCCAAAGCCATCGGCAGCAATCCAGAGTCTGTCGGATGGATTATTATAAGCACCGTTTCCACTAATCAACCGCACTGCCGAAACCGGAATGTCATCCAGAATATGGATGGTGTCATCACCTTCGTTAGTCAGTTCAGCGACTGTATTACCGGAACCAAACTGCCCGGTAAACTCGTATGTATCATCGCCCTTTCTGCCGGTCAGTGTGTCGCCACCTTCGCCACCATTGATGATATCGTCAAATTCGCTGCCAAACATAAAATTGTCGCCGCTGCTGCCGGTCATAGTCAGGCCACCGGTGAGCGAAATAGGCGCATTGTTACCAATTTGCAGCCATTCCACGTTGGCACGTGTCAGATGACCATTAATTGCAATACTGCCAAAGCCATCGGCAGCAATCCAGAGCCTGTCGGATGGATTATTATAAGCACCGTTTCCACTAATCAACCGCACTGCCGAAGCCGGAATGTCATCCAGAATATGAATGGTGTCCTCGCCTTCGTTAGTCAGTTCAGCGACTGTATTACCGGAACCAAACTGCCCGGTAAACTCGTATGTATCATCGCCCTTTCTGCCGGTCAGTGTGTCGCCACCTTCGCCACCATTGATGATATCGTCAAATTCGCTGCCAAACATAAAATTGTCGCCGCTGCTGCCGGTCATAGTCAGGCCACCGGTGAGCGAAATAGGCGCATTGTTACCAATTTGCAGCCATTCCACGTTGGCACGTGTCAGATGACCATTAATTGCAATACTGCCAAAGCCATCGGCAGCAATCCAGAGCCTGTCGGATGGATTATTATAAGCACCGTTTCCACTAATCAACCGCACTGCCGAAGCCGGAATGTCATCCAGAATATGAATGGTGTCCTCGCCTTCGTTAGTCAATTCCACCACAGAATTTCCGGAAGCAAATTGTCCGCCAAATTCGTAGATATCATCACCCAGACCGCCGGACATGGTATCGGCGCTGGTGGTACTGGTTAATATGTTGTTTGAGTCATCACCGGTAAGTTGAGCCATTTTTGTTTCCTTCTTAAATTAATTTACCAAACCAGGCTGCCAGGCGCCCGATATCCGTATTCAAGCACCCGACAAGCTAGAGTAGATTTTATCCCAGCATTAAATCTGGAGCAGTCGGCGCTTGTATCAACTCGATATCTCCCTCCTGAATTTGATTATCTTGCGTTCGCAGGAAACTACGTTGATTTTCAGATGCAGTACTTGCTGAACCATCTGCATTAATGATAACAGCGCCGCCGTTAGCCGGTGCTTCACCAGTGTTTGGCACGGTTGTACCCAATATGCCGGTAACAAAGTTTGTATAGCCGTTTGTTTGACCTGATGTACCCGCCAGTGGATTGCCGCCGGTTTCATAGGTGAAGGACGATGCACCTAGCAATGTGATTTCGGCACCATTGGCTAACGTCAGCAACGCGGTATCGGAAGCCACAATCGAGCTGGCAATGCTCAAGCCTTCAAACAATTGCAGGGTATTGGCGCCTTGACTGTCTGAAATGGTAATCTCCGCATTGGAGTCAACAGTTGACGATGACAATATATAGGTATCATCCCCAGCCACTTTAGAGACAACACCACGCTGTACAATAAAAATATCGTCATTAGGATCGCCTGTTCCACCACCGGTTGGATCTGCTCCAGGCGTTACCGTACCATCTTCATTAATGGTGATCGCGTCACCGCTATTTGTACCGGTTTGTGGGATACTGCTGCCGAGTATGTTGACAACAAAATTGGTGTAGTTATTGATAGTGCCCGGAATACCAGCGAGCGGGTCACCGCTGATCTCATAATTGAATGACGAAGCACCGAGAATGGTAATTTGCGCACCGTTGCTTAAATCCAGCCGCGTGGTATCGGATGCAATGATCGAATTGGTAACACCTAAACCTCCAAACAGTTGGATTTCGTTAGTACCCTGATTATCCGAAATGGTAATACGCGCATTACTGTCCACAACAGACGATGACAACACATAAGTATCATTACCGGCTGCACTGGAAACGACACCACGTTGCACAATCACGGCATCTCCAGGAGTAGGAGGCGGTTCGTTATCAATTATTTGCCCGGTTGCTAGCAATTCGTCTCCGCCTCCAGCCAACACTGCATTATTCACATCAAACAAACGTAATTGAAACGTTTCAGTCTCTTCACTAATCGTATCGTCCAAAATATCGACAACTACCGGCCCGCCAGTACCGCCGGGCAGTATCGTAAACGTACCAAAATCAGCCTGAAAATCGCTGCCTGCTGTGGCTGTATTACCAATCAATTCAAAACTGCCAGTAATCGTTTCAGTTGATACCGCTGAACTTTGAATGGTAAACGTAGCTGTCTGGCCCGGGCCTTCGGTGACGCTGACGCTATTCACTGTCAAGGTTGGCAATTCGCCGGGCGGTGGCGGCAAATTGCCATCAATAATGGTAATCGTACCCGTTGCCGCATCAACACCATTGGCAATTTCGGCCGTCGGCGTAAGACTTAACGTAAACGATTCAGGGGTCTCGCCCAGACTATCCCCAGTGATCGGTATGATCACAGCAGCCTGTGTTTGGCCCGGCTCAAACGTTACCGACCCATTTTGCGCGGTAAAATCCTGACCGGCAACCGCGCTGCCACCGATAGTTTGATATTGAAATGTCAGTGTTTGATCGGATGGACGGGAAAGCTGGACAGGGACAACCACATCACGGGTGTTATTGGGTGCGCCTTCGACAATTTGTGTTTCTTCAGCGACAAACAAACCAAGCTTGTTTTGTGTGCCTTCGTCATCTTGGATGATACCGGTGGCTTGCAGCTTATTGACATGGCCTGAAAAAGTCGCGCCGACTGGGTTGGAAATCTCAAGCAATACACTTTCATCAATTTCAAACTCTGAATCCCCATTCAGCCGCAAACTAATAAAACCTGTCGTATCCCCAGCCGGGATCGTTAATGTGCCAGACCCAAATCGTTCCTGACTAAAATCATTTGCACTTACCGTCCCGGGCTGACTATCCCAATCCACGGTCACAGTATTTGTAGAAGGCTCAGATAGCGTCACTGCAAAACTTAAATAATTTACATCAAAACCCGTACTCGCTTCATTTATCGTTACATCACGAATCGATATAACTGGCTGTGCATTAACCGCATTATCATCTTCTATAATACGACCCTCACCAGCCACGCCATCTACACCATTAGCAATAGCCGATGCAGAACCCGCTTGCGGGCGCACCAGCATAGTGAAATTCTCAGAACCTTCAATCAGCGTATCCCCTGTTACATCAACACTCACAGAGGCTTCCGTCTGACCGGCCAGAAAAGTCAGCGTACCACTGACCGCCGTAAAATCCGAACCAGCCTGGGCTGAGCCATTGACAGTCTGGTAATCGAAGCTTAAATCGGTGCTGGCCGGGCGCGATAACTTAACACTGAATACCGCAGACTTCGTGCCACTATCACCCTCAATCACTTCCGCATCACTGACAAACAAGGCCCGTGTTAAGGCCGTACCACTGTCATCGTCAAGAATAATGCCTGTCGCTTTTAGTCGGTCTGCACCATCTGCAAATTCAGCGCCATTCGGATTGTAAAGCTCAAGTTGAACACTTTCATCAGCCTCAAAACTTGAATCCCCATTCAGCCGCAAACTAATAAAACCTGTCGTATCTCCAGCCGGTATCGTTAATGTGCCAGACTCAAAACTCTCTCGGCTAAAATCCAATTCGTCTGTCGTTCCCGGCCTGCTCAACCACTTCACACTTATGTTGCCTGTCGAAGGTTCAGATAGCGTAACTGCAAAACTTAAATAATTTACATCAAAACCCGTACTCGCTTCATTTATCGTTACATCACGAATCGATATAACTGGCTGTGCATTAACCGCATTATCATCTTCTATAATACGACCCTCACCAGCCACGCCATCTACACCATTAGCAATAGCCGATGCAGAACCCGCTTGCGGGCGCACCAGCATAGTGAAATTCTCAGAACCTTCAATCAGCGTATCCCCTGTTACATCAACACTCACAGAGGCTTCCGTCTGACCGGCCAGAAAAGTCAGTGTGCCACTGACCGCCGCAAAATCCGAGCCCGCTTGGGCTGAACCATTAACAGTCTGGTAATCGAAGCTTAAATCGGTACTGGCCGGGCGCGATAATTTAACACTGAATACCGCAGACTTCGTACCGCTATCACCCTCAATGACTTCCGCATCACTGACAAACAAAGCCCGTGTTAAGGCCGTACCACTGTCATCGTCAAGAATAATGCCTGTCGCTTTTAGTCGGTCTGCACCATCGGCAAATTCTGCGCCATTCGGATTGTAAAGCTCTAGTTGAACACTTTCATCGACTTCAAAGCTTGAATCCCCATTCAACCGCAAACTGATAAAACCTGTCGTATCGCCAGCCGGGATCGTTAATGTGCCAGATTCAAAACTCTCTCGGCTAAAATCCAATTCGTCTGTCGTTCCCGGCCTGCTCAACCACTTCACACTTATGTTGCCTGTCGAGGGTTCAGTTAAAGACACTTCGAATTCCAAAAAATTGGGATCAAAACCAGTACTCGCTTCCTCTATAGACACCCCAGCAACAGATAAAATCGGCGCTAATGAATACTGGTACTTCTCAGTTGCAAACAAACCAAACGGCATCAGCACCTCAAACGGCTTGGTAAAACAATCCAGAAACCAATTTGAACCACCTTCCACCTTACCGATTACTTGACTCGACGCAGCGATTTTTGCACCGGTCAACTCACCCAATCGCTCGATAAAAGTTTGCCCGATTTTACCGGCAGCCAGTTGGCACGCGTAAATTGCAATGGTGGCGTTGTCTGTCAGCATGTTGCGCCATTCAGTCAATTCGCTTTCACGTTTATTCAATGCAGCCAGATCGAGCGGGTGATTTGCAAATTCGAGCTGTCCGGGCTGTCCATGCGACAGCAGCGTTAACTCACTCACAGGCGCGTGCTCAGTTAATGCGTCAGTAATTTGTGAAACAGCGTCCGAATCGGCGGTGAGTTGAACAATCTGGTAGCCTGGCCGCATATCAACCAATAGAGTTTCCGCAGCAGGAACGCCTGCATCCACCAGTAATAATTTTTGGGTTTTGACTTGACTCTGAATTTGCGTTTTCATACTTGATTTCCCCTGTTGGATATTTGATAGAACCAAAGAACACTGCTGCTATCTTTTCAGTGCAAATCGATAGTCAGCGCTTTGTCTAGTGTGGAATCATTATTAAGACTTCATATTGAATTGAACTTTGTTCTGATGTGACTTTTCATTATGTTAAGCCAATTGAAAATATTACACTAATTTCTCAATAAAAGTGATAATTCCTATGGATGCACAAGCCATCCAGCACATCGTGCGCAACGCAACAAAATACTACGCTGCGATATTTTGCATCGATCAACGCAGTAAACTTGCAATGCCGCGGTATTGAACCGCTAGTGGAAGAATAATCGCACATCAACCTACAAAATTATTTCGCTTACGACAACACCAGCAGCGCCAGGTATTAATTCAATGGCGCCATCATCCACAACCTGATTTGATAGTGCTGAAAATACTGAATTGAATGAAGCCACCGCATCAATGGTTACAGCGCCCCCGTTAGCCGGTGCTTCACCAGTGTTTGGCACCGTTGTACCCAATATGCCGGCAACAAAGTTTGTATAGCCGTTTGTTTGACCTGATGTGCCCGCCAGTGGATTGCCGCCGGTTTCATAGGTGAAGGACGATGCACTCAACACGGTGATCTCAGCGCCATTGGTTAACGTCAGCAACGCGGTATCGGAAGCCACAATCGAGCTGGCAATGCTCAAGCCTTCAAACAATTGTACGGTATTGGCGCCCTGGCTATCTGAAATGGTAATCTTCGCATTGTCATCAACGGTAGACAATGACAGCACATAAGTATCGTCACCGGCCGCTTTCGAAACAACGCCCCGCTGTGCAATCAAAATGTCATCATTTGGGCCGGCAGTGCCTCCACCCGTTGAACCGCTGGTTCCAGCGCTTGCAGTACCATCGGCATTAATGGTGATCGCGTCACCGCTATTGGTTGTACCCGCTGGCGGAACGCTGCTGCCAAGTATGTTGACAACAAAATTAGGGTAATCATGAATATCCCCGGTCGTACCGGCCAGCGGGTCACCACTGGTTTCATAGTGGAATGACGAAGCGCCAAGAATGGTAATTTGTGCTCCGTTACTTAAATCGAACCGCGCAGTATCGGAAGCAATAATTGAATTGTCGATACGCAAGCCTTCAAACAATTGAACGGTATTGGCACCCTGATTATCTGAAATGGTGATACGCGCATTATCATCCACAACAGCCGATGACAGCACATAGGTATCATTACCGGCTGCACTGGAAACTACACCGCGTTGCGCGATGACTATATTGGCATCAGGGTCTGGAGAATCATTGTTATCGTCATCGGGCTGCTGTAATACATCGTAACGAATCACCGTGCCTGTTTCCTGAGGCTCCACAGCAAATTTGTCCAGATCATATTCGCCTTTTAAGGTTAAGGTGAAATTTGACACGCCATCCTGATCCGTATCGACGTTCAAGATGGCCGAGCCAGGCGTTACTTCCAGATTATTTAGCGTAAAGAATGCATCCGCAACAAAAATCGCGTCATCTTCAGCAAAACCGTAGACTGTATCGCCATCCAGATCTTCCGCCGTACCGGCGATAATGTCGCTGCCTTGAGCTAAAATAGCTTCTTGCGCTTGCCACAAATTATAAGTATCGCGTCCTGTACCGCCAATAAATAAATCGTCATTATTCCCACCATGAAAAATCTCACCCTGACCGTTTCCAAAGAAGATAGCCGCTTGATCCTTGCTTTCCAAACTCTCAGTTAAATCAGCTTCTTTTAATGAATTCGACACTAACAAAGAAGCATTCTCATTGACATTGCTTTCCGGAAGCACAACTGTCGCATCTTTATTCTTGGAAAGAAAATTCCAGCCAATAGATGAATCTTTCAAACTGTTCCATGTATTAACCGTTGCAGCGGACACTTTACCGGCAGCATCTGTTACAGCGTCGATACCTGCCACCGTTGCCTCTAATACTTGTGAACCCAGATTCACAATTGAATCGAAAAACGCTTTACTGCCAGTCTTTGTTGCAGTCCAGATTTTTGTTGAAAAATCCAGTGTTTTTTGCCACGCACCAGCAGTCCAGTCTTTAACGTTTTCCCATTGGCTAGTGGACCACTCTGAAATGGCAAGCCATGCCTCGGTAGCCAATTCGCGCGTTGTTTGCCAAATCTCAGCGGAAAATCTTGCAATTCCTTCCCAAGTGTCTGCTGTCCAGTTTATTAAAACATCTTTGACCCATGTGCTCGCCGTCTTCACGGCCTCAACAACAGTATCTTTAATCGCCACCAGAAAGCCCTGAATCTTCACTCCAAATCCATGGATTTCAGATAGAATTTTCAAAAACACCCCTATATCTGTTCTGGCATCTTCCGCCGACTGGCGGTCCATTAATGCATCGGCAACATATGGGCCCAATTTTGCAGCTGGCGGCCATGTAACGCCTGCAGCAATTCCAGCAGTCGATGTTAATAGAGATGTAGCCAATAAAAAACTAAAATAGTCTGTATCGAATTTGCCACCAGAATATAAATAACTGAAACTCGGACTACTAAAACCGGAGAATGTCAGGCTACCGGTAAAATCACGATAATCATTTGCTGGTGCGACACCTGCCAAATCAGGGTTAGAATAAAGAACCCCATTAGACCAATGATTGGTATGTGCAGTCAGAACTTGACTAAAATAATTTGGAATCTCCGTGTTTCCATAATTGAGAATTGTATCGAAGTTATATCTAAAAATATCGCCAGGAATATAGTCGTCACCCGCAAGCTGCACCAAATCCCCTGAGGTAATCCAGTGTTTGACACTATCAACAAATGCGGGATTGAATTTGGTTACGAATTGTTCAGCGATGCCCGGGGAATTAAATGTAACGATCTTGCCAAGTGAAATACCATCGGAAGTCGCTTCGGCAGCCAGCAACTGTGCCTGGGCGCCTGCCTGGCTATGGCCGGTAATGCTCGGATCAGGGTTTTCTTTTAACCAGGCTTCTATACCTTTACTATTATTTAACCCTAAGTTTTTATTATTCCATGCATCAATAAATTCCTGATACCCAACACCATTAATATCAAAATTAGCCAACCAGTCAAAAGCACTGCCCGTACCACGAATCGCCAATATCGGCGCTTTACTCTCGCTTATTAGTCCGACCGCTTGAAATGTTCCTTGATTAAATACTTCATCAATTATGTAACCAAACGGCACCTGAATGGATGCCCATTTATCCAATGTAGCAAGCCGATCATCATAGGCCAAAATGCGGGCAAAATATTCGAGCTCGGATTCACTGGGTTTTTCCAGATCTACTAATACTTGACCATCCTGAATGGTAAATGTCGTTGATGCCAGATATTCAGAAGGGGGCTGGGTTGGATCACCCTGCACAATCAATCCAAATTTCTCTTCTGACTCATTAATACTGTCACTCAAAAGCGTGACCGGAATAGGTGCCGATACTTTCTCACCCACACCAAATGTATAGGGTTGATTCAGCAAACCCGTATAATCCCCTTGGTTAGTGCTCCCATGCACCTGCGTTGTGCTGATATAGACCGTTTCTTCCGATCCAATTCGGTTGTCCGGGCGCGTTATCGTGAAATTCAGAATACCGCTTGTCTCATACACCACAGTATTCTCCGGATCGATCGCCCAAGTACCAGTTGTTGGACCGGCAAGCTCAATCGTTTTGTCCAGAAACTGTACTTTCTCTACATTGCGCAGTTCTACAGTACCTGAATAAAAGGACCCAAAATCGCCATTCACCGACCCGCCTTTTGGTTGGATTCGTAAGATGCCACTTAAATCAACCATGGAAAAATCTTCGCTGTTGGCAAAATAAACGATCGTATCAGTACCACCACCGCCATCTATTAATGCGCCACCATTTTTATGATCAATTGCGTCATCTCCAGCGGTTCCAGTTATCTCCTCATAATTGGAATTTCTTCCTTTAATAATATTATTGCTGCTCGGTGGTGGCAGCGTTATCGTCTTATCCAAAAATTGCGCTTTCTCTACATTGCGCAACTCCACAACTCCTGAATAAAAGGACCCAAAATCGCCATTCACCGACCCGCCTTTTGGTTGGATTCGTAAGATGCCACTTAAATCAACCATGGAAAAATCTTCGCTGTTGGCAAAATAAACGATCGTATCAGTACCGCCACCGCCATCTATTAATGCGCCTCCATTTTTGTGGTCAATTGTGTCATCTCCAGCAGTTCCAGTTATCTCCTCATAACTGGAATTTGTTCCTTCGATTATCGCCATTCCGATTTATTCATTCTGATTAAAAGGTTTCAATTGACCACACTAACTGTACTTGTCAGTACGTTTTTTGGGTATTGATGATAATTATCCAAGCAAAATTTGTACCTAAGTCCAATATAATCCTGCAATCCCTTATAAATACTGGAATAACCTTTTCAATTTGGCAATGTCATTAGAAAAAAACACAGGCTGAATAACCCTTATGTAAAAATATACGACACCTGGCCATGTCAAGAATGCCTGACTTTGATAACAAAGCCATGCACACTTTGCGAAACACATTTCACAAGTTGCTGTTAATATACAGCTTTTTTCTAACAGACACCGAAGCAGCGTTATTATCGCTGCAATTGTGTGTGTAAAATTTATCGACAAGCCTTATATCAAATAATGGAATTACAGATACTGTTACGAGCTGAGGAAGGTACATCGGATAGTGACGAGAAAGCTGACAAGCCCATGAACCGGCTTGAATCCCGTAGATCTACACAGGATATCGGCAAGAGCTGGCACACCGCCTCGGCCGACGCCGTTAAGAAGCTGAAAAGCTGCTTTGATTCATTTTATGATTGAATTCAAGGACAAACTGATTGGATATTTTTGAACCAGACGGTTACACCGTTAAATTTACAGTCCCTCTGGTAGGAACCCGTCAGTATTACATCCAATTTACTTAAACTGCAGGTGCACTCTATGATAATAATTTTTCAATTCCATGCTAAAACAACACAGGTGGATGTGCGGGCGCATTAAACAGGTTGCATCAAAGTTATGATCCTTTTTTAATCAACTTCTGCCCTCATTTTATTTTGCCGAATCGACATGACCTCTTAGGCAGTCACTGCAAGCTAATGGATTTTATACTTAAGGCATATACTTGATGGCGGCAATAACAATGCCACCTACCGTAAGCGTAGTCGTAAAAGACCAAACCATAAAACGATCAATGCGGGTAGTTAATACTTCAAATCGCTTATCAACCTGCTCAAATCGTTTATCGATATGCTCAAATCGTTTATCGATATGTTCAAATCGTTTTTCGATCTGTTCAAATCGTTTGTCGATCTGTTCAAATCGTTTGTCGATCTGTTCAAATCGTTTGTCGATTTGCTCAAATCGTTTTTCGATCTGCTCAAATCGTTTTTCCATTTGTTTGAAACCTTCGATCATCAGTTCGCGCTGATGCTTTAACTCTTCTTCAACTCGAACGATTCTTTCTCTGATTTCCAGCTCATAGCGAACATTATTATTGGCCATATCAGGCCGTTCTGTTAAAACTTCAATAATAAGATTGCGAATTTCTTCAATATCTTCTGTCGCAAGCGCCATGTCTTTTTTCCTACACCAGTTTACTGACTAATCATATCATTTATGACACCATTTCGGTCCTGATGTTTATTGATTGTTTAATTTGTTTGGAACAGCGTAATTCTATTAACGCAAGATCTGCCCCCCCTTGTTGTACTACTCGCAGTTGGATTTAAATATTATTACTCATAAAAAAGTCCCTCAAATAAAATTTGAGGGACTTTTATTTACAAAGATAGTTTTATATCTTTTTGAACCAGTTACATCTTAGGTAAACAACAATGTATCTGGTGCACCATCGGTAAATGTTGATGTAGACAAATCTAATTGTCCAGTCAGTTTAACTGCAATATCCGTTGCAGCAAATGTGTTGCCAGCAGTATTATCTTGAACGAGATAAGTATTGCCTCCGAACTGGAACCAGTCAACTATCGTGTTCGTACCACCATCACCAGCGGCTGCAATATCAAGCGCTGCTGCAAGGTTTGCGGCGCCGGACACATCAACTTTAGCAGCGGTAAACTCACTTATGCCATTACCCGCAGCCAATGATATTGTTTCACCTAAGGTGAAGTCAGTAATTGTTGGAGCCAGTAATGTGGTAGATGTTCCACCCAGTGCTGTCGTAACGATAAAGGTATCGGTACCACCATTACCTGTCATCGTTGCGCCATTAACGCTTGATTGAATGCTGTCATTGTTACTACCACCTATCAGGATGTCGCCAAGACCGCTTCCAGCTGCAAAAGCTGTTTGATTACCGATAATTGTTAAAGCGCCAGTCAGATCAGCTGCGTCAAACTTACTTCCTGTTGCTGTAGCGGCTGTCGCATTGGTAATGGTAAGGTTAGAATTACCCGAAATGTCATACACACTGTTATCAGCATTCGATAAGGTGGTGATAGTGTTGGTTGTAACTCCCGCAGTTCCATTTGAGGTTAACGTTACGTCAGTTTGACCAACCGTTAATGCCGTTGCTGTTGTTCCGTTATTAAGATCAATCGCGAGATCATTAACGCCTACCGCGCTACTATACGTTTGCGCTGTTGAACTAGCGTTTAATGAGATTTTTGCGCCGGTTGCTATATTGGAAATGGTATTGGTCAATGCTGCCGTATCAATTGCAAATGATTTGATGGTCGTTAATGAAGAGCCATCAATCGTTATATCGGCATTCAACCCCAGTACTTCGAAATTCTGCGCAGCGTTAATTTTGGTCAGTTCATTAGCACTGATCACTGTATCTGAGATACCCAGCTTATCAGCAGTACCGGCACCGCCATCTAATTGACTGCCCGCTGTCAAAACACCAAGATTATCATCTGCAAACGTGATTGCATCATTCCCAGAACCACCAGTAAATGTGAAGCCGGCTTTGGTTGTCGCTGCAGTTGCATTTACATTGACGCCGCCACTGCTCGTACCTGCATTTACATTATTTAATGCAGCCGCATCCGCTGCTGCCAGCGCATACGTTATCTGTTGGCTACCGCCGACCACATGGTCACGCACCGTTGCTGGTCCTGTCAATGTGCTAATGGCATTCGTAGCACCGTTTGACATAATATTCAATGTTTGCGTTGATGCGCCACCCGTAATGGTCAATGCCTGAGGTGTTGCTGCTCCTTGGTATCCATTTAAATGCAGATTCAAAGCAGCATCATTGGGCCCCGCCCAGGTAGTAGGAAAGGCTCCAGCAGCACCATTGGTTGGACCTGTAGCCAATTGCAGCGTTTGATCGGTCGTTGTGGTAATGGTTCTACCTGCAGCTGCACTTAATGCTGATGCATTGTTAATGGCAATCTTCTCTATACCTGTAGCGGCTTTTGTCAAAGAGGAAAAATTTTGATCTGCATCCGCGACATGATCAATAATCAAATTTTCAGTATTGGTAATCACACCAGTTGGACTTGGAGTTGCTCCACTCAGAGTAAATCCGGAGCCAAATATTGTAAATGTATCCGTACCGCCGGCGCCATTGATTTGATCGGCTGCATTGACTGTTAGCCCACCAGCAGTGATATCACCGATTATGCTATCGTTATTACCCGAACCATTATATACGTCTGTTGCTGCTGTCAGCGCAAACACGTCACCGCCACCCGATGTGCCGTCATTAACGGTCGTTTCTTCTTCAAGTGTCGTGCCATTGACTTCTGCAGTTACAGTATACATTTCAGGCAGCTCCGTCAGCCCATCGCTTTTTGCCGCCACTGCGAAAGTTGCTGTTGTAGAACCCGCAGCAATAGTGACTGTTTGTGGGTTAAAGGTTCCTGTTGCGAAGTCATTCAGGTTCGTTGTATTGGTACCCTGGTCTGCCGCAGTAGAATCTCCGGGCGATACTGTAAACACGACGTCGGTATCTGAGGCCAATTCTTCGCTTGCTGTTACGGTATACGTAACATCTGTTCCTTCAGTTCCATTTTCTACACTTGGCGTCAGTGTAAAAGTCAGTTCCGTATTGTTGGTAACTTCTGTTGCCGACAACGATGCGGCATCGTTGCCTGCATCATCCTGAACGCGATTACTTGCAGGTTGTGTGTAGGCAACTGTCAGTGTGTCTGTGCTTTTTACCGGCGCATCCAGGGTCAATGTCACTTCGGAACCGGAAACTGACACTGAACTAATGGTCGCAGCTGATCCGCCTACCAGTACTTCGAAATCACCCAATGCTGGAATACTGTTATCATCCAGTGATTCGTTGTAGGTCAGGACTACACTTGTGCCATCTGCCGCTGCGCTGCTGAATTCAGGCGCTGTTTCATCAACGGGTGGTGTATCAGGTGGAATAGTGACCGCTCCGCCATTGCTGGGATCTTCGCCTTCTCCTGGTACTGTTGTGCCTAATGTATCTGTTACAAATCCACTATAATCACTTGACGTTCCCGGTGTGCCTGTCAGCGGGTTGCCGCCAATTTCAAATGTAAAGCTTGATGCGCCCAGAACCGTGATTACCGCGCCATTACTTAAGGTCAGTTGCGCCGTATCATTCGCCACCACAGAGCTCGTAATTTCCAATCCGCCAATTAATTGGATTTTATTTGCACCCTGCGTATCAGATATGGTGATTTCAGCATCTGCATCAATCAGTGCAGGTGATAAAATGTAAGTATCATCACCACCGACGCCTGCTTGATTTCCTCGTTGCACATTAATTACATCATTTTGCTGTGTAGCCATTATAAATGCCTCCAGTTTTGTAAAAATTATCCTAAAACCTTAATGAAACCGTATGAACCTTTTAATGTGCTGCCTTTATATCACAATGGATACGGCAGCACAAATGATGAACAACGATTAAATCACCTCTATTGCTACTGTTGATGGATCGGCGACACCGATCAATTCCAGAGAAATCGCATTACCGGTTGCTTCATCAATACCCAGATTGATAAAGGTACTACCTGTAATTTGATTCTGCTGTACAGCAACAATATTCTCATCTGCCAATTCGAAGCCGTTTAAAGCATCGAGCGTCGTTATACCATTATCTGATGGATCAAGATCGAATTGAATCGAATCCTCAGTTATATCAAATCCGGTAATCTCAAATTGTCCCACGTAATCTTCTGCTAAAGAAAATACTTCAGCACCATCAGCAGCGGTAATGTCATCGGTTACCGGCACTGGCTGTACAGGCGGCTCAACACTATCGTTTACAGTGACGCTAGCGCTAGCACCGCCATCCAGTGTTACTGTCAGGGTTTCCTGACCTTCTTCAACACCATCAAATGCCACCCCAATTGAAATAGTAGCGTTACCATCTGCATCTACGGTTGCCGTGCCGGTCAATTCACCACCGTCCACATCGTCCGCATCCACACCTGATATGGTATAGCCAATCGTATCACCCGCTTCAGTATTTGCAGAGGTCACGCTAAATACAGCCGAATTACCCTCATCAACTGAATCCTGATCTGCGCTGATAGCAAACACTGGATCACCAACTGGCGGTTCAATTTGTACTGCGGTTACTTCATTATCGTCGGTATCCGTAAGCGTTAACGCCACATTGTTGAAATTCGCAATTGCGTGTTGAGTTGTTGCGCCGGTCGAGTTAGTGAAGACGTAAACGCGGCCGCCCGGTGTTAACGGATCGTTATAAAACGCTACAGATCCATTGATATCGAGACCATTGATGTCAATGGTATCTTTCTCGACTTCTGCAGTCAGCGGATTATCCTGCGCACCACCCAGATTAATCACGTGCCCGGCACCACCATATGCAATGGTCAACTCGATGTTGTCCAGTCCACCAAAACTTTGGTCTCCGGTAATATTCAATCCGAATGCGCCATTCAGATCCCTTGCATTGATATTCAACACAGATGCTGCGATTGGCGTAAGGTCTGTACCGGCCGGATCAGTCATCTGTCCATCGTTTGCTGTGATATTCAATGTTTCTGTTTGGCTTGGTGTCGCTGCGTGACCTGCATCCACCAGTGCATCAACCACGGTATTATTCAATGTCAGATTCAGCGTTTGTGTTGTGGCCTGATCATTATTGATTACGATATTGCCGACATTTTTAATATTGGCAAGATCCGAGGTTGTCAGCGTTGATGTATTGCGAATCTCCAACACGTCATTATTCGCGATACCTGCACCGGCTTGAACCAGATTACCCGCAGCATCACGTTCGTCGACGTTGTTGCTGATATCTGCTTCACCACCGTCGATGATGTTACCGCCGTTGGCGTTGGCGTCATTCAACACGAATCTGTCTACTGTTGAACCGGTACCTTCTTCGCCATCATAAGAGAAGTGGTTATTGGCAGACAACGTTGTAGCATCAATACGCACATCATTATTCGATACGCGGCGATCGACATTACCCTCAACAATGCCATCATTTGGATCCGGGTTGACGGTAACAATACTGCCATCATCATTTGAAATATGGACGATATCGCCGTTTTCGCCATTTGCGTCGATCATGTCGTTATCGAGCTGGATGAAGTATTTATTACCTGCGCCATTGCCCGCCAGATACAGATTCTGGAATCCATCCACATTATCCCATTCTGATTGCTGGATAACGATATCAGTACCATTACCATCTATAACAAGCGTGTTAACGCCGTCACCACCTGAGACGTGATCTGCATTGGTCAGGCCGGCTGTACCGCGCGTGGTTGAGCTGGGGCTAACATCGTCAAAAATTACCGTATCGTCACCCGCGCCCATGGTAATGGTTTGTCCGCCATCAGTATTGGCTGCTGTTGAGCTGACACGCACGATTATATCGCCAACGGCTTCAGCGGCGTCGATGGTTCCAGCGACAACACGCACCTGGGTGTCAAGCGCAGCCACATCCTGTCGGCCCAGGCCATTGGCAGTACCGCCGGTTGTGCTGATCAAGTCCAAACCCTGCAGACCATTTGCCGCTTCAGCCGCCATCACATCGTCAGCCTCGGCCGCATCGTAGGTGTCTCCACCCTCTTCCTGGGCTGCTATCGTAGCTTCATCAAGATCTGTTTCCAGTCCGGCGGCTGCAGCCGTATCCACATCAAAGTTCAGGAATTTACCGGCAATACCACCCTGAATGGTGATCGTACCCTTGTGTGTCGCGAAGCTGGTCAGCTCCACTGAATTGGATTCTGAATCGTTGTCGATGATTGTTACGTTTTCAACGCCATTTCCGCCGACTTGATTGGTTTTGACCGTAAAGTTAAAGCGTTTGTCAGAATTCACGCCCTCATCGATTGAAACGCTTAGCAACTCATCATTACCACTCACGCTGGCGAGTCTTGCATCAATGGTTGTATCGACGATGCCGCCATTACCTGTCGTGCTGTGCTGAATATGCATATCGGCGGCTTGTGCTGCAGACATGTTATCAAACCTTGCTACCTGATCGGTTCCAGGGTCAGTCGCATTAAAATTCGAATCGTCAGAGATATTCCGCACATTTAAGGTTGTGGTATCAGGGAACTGATTCATATCCAACCTTACATCCGCGTTATACAACTGCACATCGACAGTTTCAACGCCAGTAACACTGCCCAGCACACCACCCTGGAATGCCACCAGGGTGTCTGCGCCTTCTCCGCCAGAAATACTATCACCAGCCTGCACCAGATCGTTTAAGTAGAATGTATCGTCAGCGGCAGAGCCGATGATTGTCACATCCTGATCAACGCCGGATGTATCAGCCTTACCTGTGGAAACAAATCCCGGCCCAATGTTTAATGTCAACGCACCTGTCATGCCTGACGCGTCAACTGTAGCAAGACGGCCTTGAGTTTGGTCTATTCCGCCCAAATGCACTACGGCCTCTTCACCATCTGGTCCAACAATCGCATTTGAAGCTGACAGATTTAAATCCGCTTCGCCTTCAATGACAACACTGCCATTGGTGCCGGTATCCATTGGCAGACTCAACAGACCAATGGAGTTTGACGCAGTACCTGCACTATTCAGATTTACGTTTTCATAGCCCTGGCCTGCAACGCCCAGCCCTGTAATGCCTGATGCATTTTGACCAATATTGAGATTTAACAATTGAACATTGTTGATTTCCATCGACACGCTGTTTTCACCTGACAGCACTCCCGCTGCATATGAAAACTCAACCGTGCCATCATCATTCGCATTCGTATTTGATAAAGACAGTTGATCAACTGTCGCATCTTGAATATTTCCCACTTCTGCACGGTTAACCGCTTCTGAAACGCGCTTGATATTAATAGCAGTCAATCCGCTGGCATCCTGCATATCCAACGCGCGCACCGCACCCCCTTCAGATCCATCAGAACCAGAGAATGTCAGATTTGCGGTTTGAATATTATTCAATGTCGGGGTAATCGTTGTGCCACCGTTGTCGTTTGCATTACCCAGGGTTGCATTTAATGTTGGATTTGGGCCAACACCAGTCAGTTCATCCTCATCCTGCAGTGCATTAATACGATCATTTCCACCAGGTGTGAAAACCAAACCAGCCAAAAAGGTATTAGCTGATGCAATATCGGTATCAGCCGTCAGGGTAAAACTTCCAGGAATACCAACACCGGCATTGGCCAGAACCTGGTCAATATCGTCTTGTGAAATAGGACCTGAACCTGTAATCAGCGGATCATCCAGCACAGCCTGCATGGTCGCCAGATCGGAGCTTGATGCTTCTGCGTTATAGGCCTTGGCCACAGCCGCTTTGTTTTCCAGCAGTTGCGCCGTTTCGGCAAACTCTGCCGGCAGCTCTGGCTGCATCAGATATACGACTGCCTGGTAGACCAGCGTGCCGATTTCCGTACCACCATCAATGCCTGCTTCAAAATGATTGATTGCCAGCGTTGCGGGGCTTCCCTCAACGCCATCCGCCGTCAAACCAAAGTTACCGGCCAGTACGGCAGCCTGTTCTGCTGAAGTGCTTGCAGAACCCATCACACCGTCCGTAAATTCCGTTTTGGTGGTCAGGATATTTAACACTTCAGGAATTGACAAACCATTATCGACAGCATTTTCCAGCTGCGCGTTGATCTCCTTTCCTGCAGCAGCGTCAAAAAGCCCTATAACACCTTTCAGAAGTTTAGTTTGGTCTTCACTAGATATAGCCATGGGAGCTCCCTTGTTAAAAAAATTAAAAAACATTATTTACTTCAATATAGATAGTAAATCACTTGCAAGCTTTTCACTTATCTTTTAAATCCATCATTCAGACCTCGGATTTATATCAGCAATATTGCCCTTGTTACTTTTTTATTTAGCTGTTTGTTAAAGCGCTGTAACAATTCTGTAATATGAGATTACTATATAGCCAATATTAACCCATAAGCCGAGTCAAGCTGAATTCTGCACAAAACCAGCCTAGTTTGCAAGTAAAATACCCTAGTCGCCATTTTTACTTGTTGCATCTTTACAACAACCCGGCAAACGTCGACTGATTATCATTTGACAGGCCGACCAAATTAGAAAGCAGTTTATATTTCAAAACTAATTTATTGATTACGCGTTATAACAATGAACGAGTCACTTCAATCATTCAAACTATCACAATTACGGCACAATCCGAAATGATGGCAATTCAGCCCGCCACACACGGTACGTTGACTGTGTTTTTTCCCAAAAACGATTACAACCACTTGATATATAGAATAATTATTAAACCTATTCTCAGAGTAACACCCGGTGGCATTTGAATTTTTATGCATTCACACTTCATGTATTAACATAATACCGCAATAAAAAACTGCAACAACAAACCCGCGAACCCCGGTTTCAAATCTGCGATAATTGTTTTTTTCAATTCTACCGTTCAATATATCTTTTGCACCCCGGAAGAAAAATCACAATTCCAGATATATTTCTATGCCTGACGCAGCATTATCAACTGGCGCTGCAAATGATCAGGCGCGAAATAACCAGCCGTTACCGCGGCTCCATCCTCGGCCTGCTCTGGTCTTTTGTCACGCCATTACTAATGCTGGCCATTTACACATTTGTCTTTAGCGTGGTATTCAAGGCACGGCTGGAACTTGCAGATGGTACAGACAACAGATTCGAATTTGCAATGGTCCTGTTTGCCGGCCTGATCATATTCAATTTATTCTCCGAATGCATGACTCGCGCACCTGCACTGATTCTGAACAATGTCAATTATGTCAAGCGCATTATTTTTCCGCTGGAAATTCTGCCCTGGATTACCCTTGGCGCTGCGCTTTTTCACACTGGCATCAGTTTTCTGGTCCTGTTTGCATTTCTACTATGTATCGGTCAATCCCTTTTCTGGACGGCCCTGCTGCTGCCTGTTGTCATATTCCCTTTCATACTGTTGACAATGGGGCTGTCCTGGTTCCTTGCATCTATCGGCGTTTTTGTCCGCGACATTAGTCAATTCATCGGTCTTGTTCTGACCATGCTGTTATTTATGAGCCCCATTTTTTATCCTGCCTCCGCGCTGCCGGAATCAGTCCGCGCCTATCTGTTCCTGAACCCGCTGACATTTATCATTGAGCAGACACGCGCGGTTATCCTGTTCGGACAATTACCGGACTGGGCAGGCATGGCCGTTTATTATGCAATCGGTTTTCTGGTTGCGTGGGGTGGCCTGGCATGGTTTCAGAAAACCCGCAAAGGTTTTGGCGATGTCTTATGATACCGGCAGAGAAGCTGCTTCCGGCCCGGCAGCTTCAGAAAAAAATATCGCAGCAGCGATACAGGCAACAGGCCTGTCCAAATGTTACCAGCTGTACAACACCCCCCGCGACCGGCTTAAACAGTTTTTATGGCGCGGCAGACGGCAGTATTACCGTGAATTGTGGGCGCTGCAGAATATAGATCTGACAGTATCTCACGGCGAGGTTGTCGGTATTGTAGGCCAGAACGGCTCCGGCAAATCCACATTGCTGCAGCTGATCTGCGGCACACTCACGCCAACCAGCGGAGAAATCAGTGTTGAAGGCCGCGTTGCTGCTTTGCTGGAACTCGGCGCCGGGTTCAACCCGGAATTTACCGGGCGTGAGAACATTTACATGAATGCAGCCATTCTGGGCCTGAGCCAGTCGGAGATAGAAGACCGTATCGATCGTATTATCGATTTTTCAGGCATCCACGATTTTATCGACCAGCCTGTCAAAACGTATTCCAGCGGCATGTTTGTGCGCCTGGCTTTTTCAGTTGCGATCAACGTAGACCCTGAAATTCTGGTCATTGACGAGGCCTTGTCTGTCGGAGACGGCGCGTTCTCACGCAAATCCTTCAACCGCATCATGCAATTGCGCGACGCCGGCAAAACCATTTTGTTCTGCTCGCATTCCATGTTTCAGGTCGAGTCATTATGTTCTCGTGCCATCTGGATTGATCAGGGCAGAATGATGGCGGATGATGAAGCAGCCAGGGTTGTCGCTGATTACCAGACATTTCTGGACAAAAGCGCGGCAACCCAGAACGGCGGTACCGTCACAATAACACCGCAAGCCGGGAAAACGCCCCCACCGGCAGAACCCGTTCAGTTTTCACCCGGGCGCGCCCGCCTCAAAACAGTCAGAATACTGGCTGACGGGCGGGATTACAAAAGCACGCCCATCATCAGCGGCCAGTCCACGCTGTCGGTTCAAATCACATTTTTATCGGACCCGGAGCTGCCATGCCCGAACATCGCCATCACCATCCACAGTATGGATGCGCGCACCATCACCAGCGCAGCAACCTGGGAAGACCATATCACACCGGTCCGCCAACAGGATGGCACCGGCGGCATCTGCCTGACGATCGATCAGCTGCCCCTGCTGAAAGGCGAATATTTTGTCAGCGTGCATCTATTGTGCGAGCGCGGCATTCATATTTATGAGTCCGCAAAAGCCATTGCAACTTTTCAGGTTGACCAGGAAGGCCGTTTGCAGGGGTACTTCAGACTGGCCCACCGCTGGGAAAAAGACACGCACTTTCCACACGACAACCCTTGACGGATTTCATGGAAACACTGACAGGCGATCAGCGCGACAAAAAATGGCAATGCCGCTGGGCTGCGCAGCACGACCAGGACGCGCTGCTCGCACTGTTCAAATCTGCATTCGGCCGCCCCATGCCGGACGGACTCTGGCAATGGAAGTATGCCTGGCAAAGCAAACCCGGCATGCTGGCTTATACCGACGATGGGATCATTGCCTATTATGGCGGCATGCCCCGTACATTCTGTCTCAATAACAAAGCTATCAAGGCGGTGCAAATCTGCGATGTCATGGTGGCGCCACAAATGCGCGGCATTCTGACACGCAGAGGTCCGTTTATGCAGACTGCCGATACTTTTCTGAGCGAGCAGGCGGGCACAGACAAGCCTTTTCGTTTTGCGTTCGGTTTCCCTTCACACCGGCATGCAAAGCTGGGCGAAAAAACCGGATGGTACACACGCTCGGATACGTTTCTGGAAACCATCTGGCCTGCCAAACGCGTTCGTCCCTATTTATCCGCATGGTTCAAAACCAGACCGCTGAGTCCGCACGATTCAGCCACGGTGAATGCGCTCTGGCACATCATGCGATCGACTCTTCCGGATTGTCTGATACCCCGGAAAGATGCCGCTTTCTTCAACTGGCGTTACTACCGGCATCCGAGTCATACCTATACGACCTATGTCGTTTCGAGACGATGGAAAAGCAAACCAGTGGGTATTTTTACACTACGCGACCATGGCGCCGGTTCCGATATGGAACTCATGGACCTGCTTGGGCCGCCTGATATACTGCCAATCCTGCTGAGCACTGCGCTGCGTATCACTAAAGCCGCTGGCCGAAAGCGGTTATTCAGCTGGATGACCCCAGCAGTTTTGCAACAACTGCCAGCACCCGAAACCGCACAGGAAATATCCGGCGTATATGTGACACCCGATTACAAGCGAAAGATTGAAGAACAGCGTCTGCACTGGTGGCTGATGTGCGGGGACACTGATTTTCATTAGCAGGAGCCTGACTAACGGCCCGAAATCTCGATACTTGCTTTATGAATGACATTCGCCCAACCCGGGGAATCAATATATCGATCGAACTGTTACGTGGCGTCGCCGCCATTATGGTCATGCTGTGTCATTATGCCGTGATACTACAGGGGACTGAGCGTGGCTGGTTGAATTTTTTCTATACCGGAGTCGATTTTTTTTTCGTCATCAGCGGTTTTGTTTTTGCTCCAACACTGCTTGCACCGGCCCGGGAAAATGCAGCGGCATTTGCCACCAGGCGCGTTTTCAGGATCTATCCGCTGTTTTTGGCTGCGATTGTTTTTTACGCCCTATTGCCCCATAAAACCTGGGATAACAGCATTATTCTGCAGCACGCCCTGTTTCTTCATACCGCTGTTTCCAAAGAAATTGCTTTTTATTACAACCCTGCATTCTGGTCTCTCCCTGTAGAAATGGAGTTCTACATGCTTATCGCTTTTTGTGTGTTTCTCAGAATACGCAGCACATCCTTTATCATGATATTCCTGTTTGGGTTTTCGCTTCTGACCGGACTCATGGCACATCAATTCCTGCCAGCCGATTCGCACGCAAAACTGGTACTTTCCCATCATTTGCCAACTATTCTTCCAGAGTTCCTGCTGGGGACACTGGCATTTCAAATAAGTAGAAAGTGCGCCCAATTGCCGGGCCTGGTTCTTGGCGCCGCAGGCCTGGTCCTGCTATTCATGCTTGGACAGGGTTTTGTTACGCACGGCGACACTATGTCTGACCTGACCTATGGTCAGTTTAATCTGTTATGCGCACTGGGTTATCAATGGATCCTCATCGCTGCCGTCGTGCTGTTCAGCCCGGCCCGCGCCGGTGCTCCTCTCTCACAGCTGGCAAGCGCCCTGGGAAATCTCAGTTATGGTATTTATTTGTTCCACAATGCAATACCGCCTTTATTGAAACACTATTTTCAACTTGACGGCATGCTTTTGTTTACAAGTTCCACCGTGGGCACTCTTTGTATCGCCGCTGTCATGTACAATATACTGGAAAACCCCGCACGCAACTATGGCAGACACTTTGCCCGGCAACTCTATAGACCCGGCTGACCGGATTCGCGCAAACAGCAGGAAAACAGCAGACAGCGGTTCATCCATCGGCTCGTTCTTTAACAATGCGCCGCTTGCCGGGTATATATTCTGGAAGTTATATTTCTACTGCCAGATCACACAATCGCACATGATTGCGATGATCAGTCATTTAAGACTGCTACCGCTCAACCACTTACTGCCCAGGCTTAAAACTATGATTTCGGTCATTCTCGTCAACTACCACGCTTCCCGTCTCGCGATTAAAGCTGTTGCATCCGTCATCGATCAGGCGAACATTGAAAAACCCGAGATAATCGTGATTGACAACAGCACGAGTGAATCCGAGCATGCTTTCATGCGCGCACATCTGCCCGACGAAGTCACTTATATCATCAACCAGCACAATACCGGTTTCGCCCAGGCCTGCAATCAGGCCTACAGCCGTTCCAGCGGCAAATTCATACTGCTGCTGAATCCGGATGCGCGGCTGCTGCCGGACGCCTTATCACGACTCTCGGATTGCCTGATCAAACACCCGGACGCAGGCGCTGTCGGCCCACGAGTTTACTGGGACGACGATTGCCGCTTTTTTATGCCTCCCAGCACATTCCCATCCAACACAGGTTTTTATAAAGAAGCCGTGTCCAGACTGCATCCATATCTGGCCAGTTACCCATCGTTTGATTTCCGAAAAAAAGCGCTGCAATCATGGACCTGCACTGCACCGATAACCGTGGAAGCATTATCCGGCGGTCATGTACTGCTTCGCCGGGATGCGATCGAACAATGCGGCGGCCTGTTTGACGAACGTTTTTTTATGTACTGGGAGGACAGCGATCTCATGCATCGCCTGAAAAAAACAGGATATCGTGTGTATATGGAACCAACAGCGGGCTGCCTGCACTATTACGAACATACCAGCACAAAAGATGAACTGATCGCACGGGGATGGCCTGCTTATCTGGACAAGAACCTTGCCCATACAACAGGCTTCCAGATCGCCAACTGGCTCAATCAGCGATTGCCCCCTGCAGTAGTTCCTGACATTGAACCACTTGCATGCCACGATGAAAAACTGAGTTTTCCCGTTCCGGCGGAATTAAGTAACGCCTGGCTTCTGGAACTGGGCACAAGGCCGCAGTTCATACCGGCTATCGGTTTGTTTGGCAGCGGCCCTACGGCGGAAGTCAGCACGGCGTTATTCAAAAGGCTGCGCGAGAAAACCTACTATGCACGTTTATCCGCGCCCAATTCCAGGCCGGATTTGGTATATTATTGGCAGTGGCAGGGCTATTCGCCAGACACGCACTAAAAACAACAAACCACCGTATCTTCTCAACTAGATCATTGGAAAATTTACTTATTCCCTTCCAGGCCGTCAGAAATATTTCCGGTAATCGCATTTTGGTTTTGGCACCCCACCCTGATGACGAGGTGTTTGGATGCGGCGGCGCCATTTTGCGGCATGTCGAACGGCATGACTTCATACAGGTCATTATCGTCACGAATGGCGCCCACGGCGTCGATGATACTGAAAAATCCAGCTATATTCATCAGCGTCAGCAGGAGAGCCAGGTTGCAGCAGCCATTCTGGGCTACGGCAACCCCGTTTTCTGGCACTATCAGGACCGCGAACTCAGTTATGGCGAGAAACTGGTCACCGACATTCTGGCTGCCATCCAGCAGACTGATGCTGAGCTGATATACGCACCGTCTGTTTATGAAATCCATCCGGATCATCGCGCACTGAGCATGGCCGCGATTGAAGCGGTACGTCGATCCGACCACCCGGCACACCTGGCCATGTACGAAATCGGACAGCCGGTGCGACCCAACCTGCTGCTTGACATCAGCGATCTGGCAGACCGCAAAATGGAAGCCATGCGCTGTTTCGCATCACAACTGGCCAAACAGCGCTACGACCTGGATATTGCTGCACTTAACCGTTACCGGACCTACACGTTGGCGGCCGAAGTAACGGCAGCGGAAGCCTACATTCTGACCAGCACTGCAGAGCTGGCCAGTGACCCGCTCAACCTGTTCCAATCCGAACATACCCGGCAACAAAAATCGGGGCTGGCCATTGATACGGAAGACCTGCCGCTGGTCAGCGTAATCGTACGCAGCATGGACCGGTCCACGCTGGCAGATACACTGGATTCGGTTGCGCTGCAAACCTACCCCAATATCGAGATTGTCATTGTCAACGCCAAAGGGACCGGCCACAAAAAACTGGATCCATGGTGTGGACGTTTTCCATTACGGGTGACAACCAATGACGAACCACTTCACCGCAGCCGGGCCGCCAATCTGGGACTGCAGACAGCAAAGGGAAAATACCTGATATTTCTGGACGATGATGACTTTTTCTATCCTGAACATGTCAACAATCTGGTTGCTGCATTACAAAACCGGCGGAATGCCCGGTGCGCATACGCTGGGGTACGTGTCGAACACTATACCGATGATGTGCTTGACCAGGTTACCGAATTCAATGAACCCTACAATCATCACAGGCTTTTGAGCAGAAATTTTTTGCCGATTCATGCCGTATTGTTTGAAAAGTCACTTGTTGATTCCGATCAATGTGCATTTGATGAAAACCTGGATGTATTTGAAGACTGGGACTTCTGGATTCAGATTTCGCTCTGCTGTGAAATCGTGCATATCGACAAAATCAGCGCCGTTTATCGTAATTATGGTGATTCGGGCCTGGGTCGCGGCCTGGATAAGATTTTTCTGCGAAAAACGCGCAGCAGGGTCTATGAAAAATGGAAATCCCGGTTTTCCGGTGAACAACTGGAGGATATGGTTTTGTACTGGGAAGACAAAACCGAATCGTTGACAACGCAACTCGCTGCCAGCACAGCACAGGTTCACACGTTACAAATTCGTGTCGACCATTTGGAGAATGACAAACAATCCAATACTCAGTTCATTCAATTACTGCAAAACTCGATTCATTCACTGCAATCGCATAATAAGCACTTGACCGGTGTTATTACCAGTTTCACACAATCCACTTCCTGGAAAATCACGGCACCTTTGAGATTTGTGTCGCGTATCGTTCACGGTCAATACCGCGAAGCATGGAATGGCTTGCGCAGCAGAATGCTACCGTTCGCAAAAAAGATATACAGAATCCTGCCTGCTCGATTGCGGCAGCGCGTTGTGGCAATCGTTTACCGTTTTGCAGGTTCCCTGTTTGCCGGTACCGAGCACTATGAGCTATGGCGCATCGAGCAGCAATTTGCCAAAAACCCGATGCCGATTCATGCAAATACAGCGCTGACCGGCTTGACCGACATTTCGGAAACTGAACCGCTGGCGACACCACCTTCCGGACGTATTGCGATCCACGCGCATATTTTTTATGCGGACCTGGCCAATGAATTTGCCATGTTCCTGAAAAATATGCCTTACCCCTACGACCTGTTCGTTTCGGCTGCCAATGAAACGGACAGAGACACATGTCAGCGGATTTTTTCACGTTTACCGCAGCTCAAACAACTGGTCATCACTGTTGTACCAAATCGCGGACGCGATATCGCGCCTTTTTTCTGTACTTTTGGCCAAACACTGCAGCAATATGACTATATTGCCCATATTCACAGCAAAAAATCACTGTATAGCGATGGCAAAGCCGATGGCTGGCGCGAATACCTGCTCAATCATCTACTGGGCAGCCAACTACAGATTCGGAAGATTTTTTCACTGTTGACAGGAGACCAGAACGCCGGCCTGCTCTATCCGCAGAATTTCACTGCCCTGCCGCATTGGGCAAACACCTGGCTCTCCAACAAAACCATTGGATACCGGTTATGCCGGAAACTCGGCATCGCGCCAATTCCTTCCGGCTATTTCGATTTCCCGGCGGGCTCTATGTTCTGGGCACAGTCCAAAGCAATTCAACCCTTATTCAATGCAGGTTTCAACATTGAGGATTTTCCGGAGGAAGCCGGTCAAAACGATGCCACGCTTGCGCACTGCATCGAGCGCGTTTTTGCCCTGACAACCCGGCAATCCGGATTTAGCACCATTATTCTGCAGGACAAAAAATCCCTGAGCTGGTCGCGCTGGCGCATTGACCGTTATATGTTATATCAACAGGAAATCATCGAAACCACACTACGACACCCCGATGTACGCGTAGTGGTTTTCGATATTTTTGATACTTTAGTGACACGTCCGTTATTAAATCCAGAGGACATCAAAAAAATTATTGCTCAACGTGCGTCAGGTGAAGCGGCTGAACGTTATCTTGAGTTTCGCGTCATGGCTGAAAACCAGGCGCGTCAAGGAGCAGGGCGCGATGTTGGCCTGGGCGCCATTTACAGGGAGTTGTCAGCTTTGTCGGGCCTTTCTGCGGAGGTAATTGAGCAACTACGCACACTTGAAGAAACTATCGAGTCTTCTGCGGTATCACCGCGTCCGGAAGCAATTGCCTTGTTTCAGCTTGCCAAAAGCATCGGCAAGCGCGTGATTCTTGCCAGCGACATGTATTTGCCCAAACCGATTATTGAAAATCTGCTGGCACAATGCGGCATCAGCGGATGGCACGCGTTTTACCTGTCGTCCGAGAGTGGGTTGCGAAAGGATACGGGCGATTTTTACCAGCGGTTGCTGGCGGACGAAAATGTGTCTCCACACGAGATCCTGATCATTGGCGACAACGAACAATCCGATGTGCAAAAACCCGGAGATTTCAAATTCAGAGTTACGCATGTGATGCGGCCTGTCGAACTCGCACGCGCGACACCACGCTTTGAACCGGTTATTGAAAACGCCTGCAATCCGGACTTTCGGGACGATCTGAATACGCAGTTAACCCTGGGAGCAATTGTTCAGGCAAATTTTCAGCCTTTGTTTTATCCAGATTTCGACCCGGCCGAGTTCGTCCCGGCATCACCCTGGTCAATCGGATTCACAATCGCTGGTCCGCTGATATTGTCCTTTGTGCAGTGGCTGGCCAAAAAAGCCGCGGGCGACGCAATGCAGCGCCTTTATTTTGTCGCACGTGAAGGCCAGATACTCAAGATAGCTTATGATTTGTGGACATCCGATGACAGGCATGCGGTTCCATCAGAATATCTCGTACTCTCGCGCCGGACCATCACCGTCCCGATGATTACAAACCTAGAGGACATTTATAAAATCGCCTGCACAGACTATGCACCCAATCCCATGCCGGATTTCATTTTTGAGCGGTACGGCATCGTTCTGTCAGATGAAGAATGCGAAACACTCGCAAAGCGCAAACTATGGCCACATAAAAAAAAGGTTTTCGTGGAAAATGGAAACATCGACCATCTGAAACCGCTGTTGCAGGCCCTCGAGAAACGTATCCTTGAGCAGGCCATGCAGGAACGGCCTGCACTACTGGCCTATCTGCAGAACACGGGCCTGAATGCGGACAATCCGAACGCCATTGTCGACGTTGGTTATGCAGCAACAACTCAGGGATACTTAAACCGGCTGTTACAACAAAAAGTTCACGGCTATTACCTGATCACACTTGACACAGCCGAAAAAGTTGCCAAGACACATCAGGTCATCACCCAGGGTTATTATTATCATTTCACCAGACCAAGTGCGACCGAACCGGTCCTCTACAGAAAAAGTTTTACTTTGGAAAAAATTTTCAGTGCGGATGATGCACAGGTTGTCCGTTACCGGACATCCGAAACCGGTGAAATTGTCCCCGAGTTTCGTCTGCTATCGGATGAAGAGCGGCAATCTGCGGCAACGCGCGCCGAAATCCGGCGCGGCATACTCGAGTTTATTCAACAATCGATCAAAATCCGGAATAATTTAGTGAACAATTTTGTGGTTCCATCGCACCTGGCGGAAACATTGTTTTTACAGTTCATCGAGAACCCTTCCGAATCTGAGCTCGATCTGCTGCGTTCAATTGTACTGGACGATTTTTACTACGGTCACGGCCTTGTGCGTTGATAATCTATCATCATAAAAGACATGATAAAATAACCACAAATCATTTATTTCTCAGTATAAATGTATAATAATCCAGCGTATTTCAATTATAATAATTCGCTGACTGGCCGCAGTCGCTGACAGCCAAACTGTTTTTATACGTCTTAACCCATAACCATAGAAACGTTCAGTGATACATTTACTCAAGTATTTTCCGGTCGCACTCAGTATTCTGAAAACACAAGGTTTAAAGGCGCTGCTCAAGCGTATAGCCAAAAAACTGTTTTCGCCGTCGCCAACAAAGCACATACCTGAAATTTGTTATTCCGTAGCATGCCAGCATCATCTCCTTTGTTTTCAGGAAAGTACCGACCCGGAGATATCCATTATTATTCCGGTCTACAACAAGTCCCTGTACACGTTCACCTGTCTCAAATCGATTCATGAAAACAGCGGCAGCAATTTATATGAGGTGATCGTCGTAGATGACGCCTCCAGCGACGACACGCCCCAGATGCTCGACAATGTCACCGGAATTACAGTGATTCGCAATGCCGACAACAAAGGCTTCATTCGCTCAAGCAATATAGGTGTTCAAGCGGCAAAAGGCCGGTATATCGTGCTGTTAAATAATGACACGATTGTTACGCAAGGCTGGCTGGATGCATTAACACATACATTCAGACGCTTTCCCGACGCTGGACTGGTCGGCGCCAAGCTCATTTATCCTGACGGCAGACTACAGGAAGCTGGCGGCGTCGTCTGGCAGGATGCATCCGCCTGGAACTATGGACGCTACGACAATCCCGACAAACCCGAATATTCCTATTGCAGAGCGGTCGACTACTGCTCAGGGGCATGCCTGATGATACGGCGACAGGACCTGATTGACCTCGGTCCTTTTGACGAATATTATGCGCCCGCTTACTACGAGGACACCGACCTTGCGTTTCGCGTCAGAAAAGCCGGAAAAAAAGTCTACTATCAGCCCGGCGCACTGGTCGTTCATTTTGAAGGCGTTTCTTCCGGCACCGATGTTTCAAAGGGTACCAAGCAATATCAGGTAGTCAATCACAAAAAATTCTTTAACCGCTGGAAGGATACGCTCAAATTTCACCGCTCGAACGGTGACAGCCCACAGTTCGAAAAAGAGCGCAGCGTTAAAAAGCGGGTACTCATTATCGACGCACTTGTTCTCAAGCCTGATAACGATTCCGGCTCATTACGCATGTTCAATCTGCTGGGGGTTTTCCAGAATTTAGGATACAAGGTGAGTTTTATTGCCGCAAACGAACTCACTTATCACGATGTTTATACACGGCAAATGCAAATGAACGGCGTTGAGTGCTTTTATCGGCCTTACCTGGAATCTGTATCCGACCACCTCAAATCACATGGACACCTATACGATGTGGTTTTACTTAGCCGTGTCAATATCGCGGAAAAACATATCGACGCTGCTCGAACATACTGCATGAATGCGATGATTTTGTTTGATACTGTCGATCTTCATTTTTTACGCGAGCAGCGGCAAGCTGATCTCAATCAGGACAAACTGCTGCTGGCTACGGCCAGAATGCGCAAGCAGCAGGAACTGACAACGGCACGCAAAGCGGACAGGACATTACTCGTCAGCCCGGTGGAAATCGAATTGTTCAAACAGGTTGCGCCTGACGTTCCGGTAGCGCTGTTATCGAATATTCATCAAAATCAGGACACAACTTTCGGTTATCAGGAAAGAAAAGACATTCTGTTTATCGGTGGCTTCGAGCATCTGCCAAACGTAGATGCCATGGAGTTTTTTATAAACGAGGTTTTTCCGGTGCTTCATGCATTAAAACCTGACATCAGACTGCTGATCGTCGGTTCCCATCTACCCGGTAACATTGCAGCCTACGCATCCTCTCATATCGTAATAAAAGGCTTCGTACCCGACATCAAACCGGTTTTTGATCTCGTCCGGCTGTCTATCGCACCACTTCGATACGGCGCCGGCGTTAAAGGCAAGATCAATACCAGTATGACCTACGGCGTACCGGTTGTTGCCACAAGCGTGGCCGCGGAAGGCATGAAACTCGAGCACGACAACGATATTCTGATCGCTGACGAGCCTGAAGAATTTGCCAGACAAATTATCCGGGCATACGATGATGAACAGCTGTGGACGAGTCTATCCAATTCCGGTAAAGCCAATATAGAAAAACATTTCTCTTTTTCCGTCGCTGAACGTCAGCTCAACGAAATTCTAACGGATCACCAGCTTTCCGGAGAAGCTGTCGATCAGGCGGTGAATGCGTAAGAATACTGATATGGTCAATTCAGCATACTATTTTTAATGCCGCAGCGCATAATCATTTTTGTAAGTGACAGCACAGCATACCAATCCAGCCAATCTTGACAATTCAGGGAGACTCCCGGTCTCGGTTGTCATTGTCAACTATAACGCAGGCACGCTGCTGACAGAATGTATTGCGACAATACTCAAAGCAGTCGACTCGATTGTTATCGTTGACAACGCATCAACCGATTCAAGCCTGTCGACTCTGGTCACCCGGTTCCGGAATGAGCCTCGACTCAATATAATACGCAACAATACCAATCTGGGGTTTTCCGCTGGTTGCAACATTGGTCTGGACGCATCTGATGAACCCTATGTTCTGTTTCTGAATCCAGATTGCAAACTTGAGCAACGGTCATTAATCCGTATGCTGCGGGTACTCGAATCCGACCCGGAAACCGGCATGGTCGGTGGATATCTGGTCAATCCGGACGGCACTGAACAGGGCGGCGGACGTCGTAAAATACCCACGCCATGGCGTGCTTTTGTACGCGCCTCAGGCCTGTATCATCTAAGCACACGCTGGCCCCGATTGTTCCCCGATTTTCACTTATACAAGCAACCGCTTCCTGACGGCCCTGTTGCAGTGGAAGCCATCTCAGGCGCTGCGATGCTGGTGCGGCGCCATGCCATTCAGTCAGTTGGCAAATGGGACGAACGATATTTTTTACATTGCGAGGATCTGGACTGGTGTATGCGATTCAGGCAGCGCGGCTGGAAAATCATGTTTGTTCCGGATGCAAAGATCGTTCACTATCAGGGTACATGCAGTCAATCGCGACCTTTTTTTGTGGCCTGGCACAAACATAAAGGCATGGTTTATTTTTACAAAAAATTTTTTGGACAGCAGTATCCCGGTATATTAATGGGCCTGGTCGCCGCTGGCGTCTGGCTGCGTTTTTCGTTGACGGTGCTGTACTATACCATTTACAATTCTGCAAAATTTTTTAGGTCCAAACATGGATCATAGGCATGTCGGCCTACTTGGTGCCACCAGCCTCGTTGGTACATGTATCCTGCAGCAACTGGCCTGCGATCAATGGCGGATTACCGCTTTTACCCGCAAACCGGTACCACCTGACCGCGCGACAGGCCAAATACACTGGCAACAATTGAACACTGCAAATGCAAAACACGCTCAATCCAAGAAAGGCCCGCCCTTGTGGATCTGCGCTGCGCCGATCTGGACATTACCGGAACATTTTTCATTGCTACGCACGCAAGGAGCACAAAGAATTGTGGTACTCTCCTCAACGAGCCGCTTGAGTAAAATAAATTCGAATGATGCACACGAACATGCCATCGCGCAACGGCTTGCCGACGCCGAACAGGCACTCAGGCGCTGGGCCGATGAACAACACATTGAATGGATTATTCTGCGACCGACGTTGATATACGGCATGGGTAGCGACAAAAATATTTCCGTAATAGCACGGTTTATTCTTCGCTATCGCTTCTTTCCACTATTAGGCGCTGCAATTGGCCAAAGGCAGCCTATTCATGCAAAAGATGTAGCGACAGCATGTATACTTGCACTTAATACTTTAAATATCAAAAATCGTACATATAATCTGACTGGTGGTGAAACATTGACATACCGGGAAATGATCAGGCGAATTTTTTCAGCACTGGCTATTAAACCCCGTTTCATCAAAATACCCCGCTGGCTGTTTCAATTAACCATATCCATACTGAACTGGCTGCCGCAATACCGGCATTGGACTCCGGCAATGGCGGACCGCATGAATCGGAATCTGGTGTTTGACAGTATTAGGATACAACAGGATCTTCAATTCCAGCCCGGACCGTTTATTCTGTCAGATGAAGATATGCCATCGAGACAAAACTGATTCCAAAATAAACAGTCACACGCTGATTCAACATGCAGCTTGTATTGAATACACATAATCGTAAATGAATGAAACCAATAATTAAAGTTCCCCAGAATGAAATCATGGAAGTTCTGGCCAGCTTCAAGAAGGCCTTTAATACCATCGGCGTCTTCAGCGCCGTGATAAATGCCCTGATGCTCATGCCGGCGATTTATATGCTGCAGCTTTACGACAGCGTACTGACCAGCCGCAATGAAATGACATTACTGATGCTGACTTTAATCGTAATCGGGGCCTATATTTTTTTGGGGGCGCTCGAGTACGTTCGCAGTTTCGTCTTGATCCGTGTCGGTGCCAAGCTTGACATGAAATTAAACAAACGGGTATACACGGCCGCTTTCGAACAAAGCCTAAGACAAGGAGGGGGCAATGCCGGACAGGCTTTAAAAGATTTAACGAGTATCCGTCAGTTCATGACCGGAAATGCTCTATTTGCATTTTTCGACGCGCCCTGGTTCCCGATATACATTTTTGTCATCTTCATGTTTCACCCCTGGCTGGGTATTTTTGCGCTGTGCGGAACCACAGTATTGATCATACTGGCTTATGTAAATGAAAAAATCTCCCGGAAACCGCTGGATGAAGCCAATACCATGGCGGTAGCATCAACCAATCTGGCATCCAATAATCTGCGCAACGCAGAAGTCATCGAAGCCATGGGCATGTTGCCCAATCTCCAGTCACGCTGGGATCAGTTCCATAACCGGTTCCTTAATCTTCAGGCAGATGCCAGCGAAAAATCTGGTGTTGTCACTGCAATATCCAAGTCAACCACCGTAGCGCTGCAGTCACTGATGCTGGGACTGGGCGCATTGCTTGTACTGGAAAATCAAATCTCACCCGGCATGATGATTGCCGCGTCGATATTAATGGGTCGAGCGATCGCGCCGGTCCAGTTGTTGATCAGTGTGTGGAAACAGTTCGGCAGCACACGCAGCGCTTACGACCGTTTGACGAAACTGCTGGAACACAACCCTATCCGCGAACAAGGCATGTCGCTTCCCAAACCCACCGGCGCCATCACTGTAGAAAATGTCACAGCCGCGCCACCGGGATCACGCGTGCCGGTGATTAAAAACCTGAGCCTGTCTATAGCGGCTGGGGAAGTTCTGGGAATTATCGGGCCCAGCGGTTCTGGAAAATCCACACTCGCACGGCTGCTAGTCGGTGTATGGCCGGCAGCGGCCGGCAAAGTACGCTTGGACGGTGCCGATGTCTACCTGTGGAACAAAGAGGAACTGGGACCAAATATCGGTTATCTTCCACAGGACATCGAGCTGTTCAGCGGCACTGTCTCGGAAAATATCGCCCGCTTTAGCGAAGTTGACTCGGACAAGGTGATTATGGCTGCTCAGCGCGCTGGTGTTCATCAAATGATCCTGAACATGCCGGAAGGCTATGACACCAAACTCGGCGACGGTGGCGCGGGACTCTCCGGCGGCCAGAAGCAGCGCCTGGGTCTGGCGCGCGCCATGTATGATGAT
This sequence comes from Nitrosomonas marina, assembly GCF_900111605.1. GTDB lineage: Bacteria > Pseudomonadota > Gammaproteobacteria > Burkholderiales > Nitrosomonadaceae > Nitrosomonas > Nitrosomonas marina_A. Next base: position 55,144 of record NZ_FOIA01000016.1, read on the forward strand.
CCGGCCCTGATTGTACTGGACGAGCCTAATTCCAATCTTGATGACGTTGGTGAGCAGGCGTTACTCAATGCGCTGATTGATTTACGCAAGCGTGGCAAAACAATTGTTCTGATCACTCATCGTACCAGTATCATTAGTGTTACCGACAAATTGCTGCTCTTGCACGAGGGTGCAGCGAAATTATTTGGACCGACCAAACTTGTGCTGGAGGAGTTGAAAAAACAACACCAGAAACAACAGGGGGTACCACCACCGCAACAAAAACAGCAACCGCAGGCTTCAGAGATACAGCAGAAACCAGTTACAACTGTCAACGTCGTGGATGAGAACAACTGAACCCAAACAGCAGGAATTGGTATTGAAGCAATGACGTGTATACAACAGGAAAAAATATGAAGCTGCAGACAGAAAATAATGCCATTGATACCGGTATTGGGCCGGATAATCAGGCGTACCAGGTCAAAACTGATGAAACCGTTCATGCCCGGATCGGCTGGTGGATTGTACTGGCCGGCGTAGGCGGTTTTGTCCTGTGGGCATTCTTTGCGCCGCTGGATAAAGGAGTACCATTGAGTGGCACGGTAACAGTGGACACCAATCGCAAGGCTGTACAACATCGCACCGGCGGCATCATCGATCAGATCTTCGTCAAGGAAGGTGACCATGTCGAAGCCGGGCAGATTCTGGTCCGCATGAACGATGTGCAAGTCAAGGCACAAGCGGAAATTACACGCGCCCAGCTGATCACGGCACGCGTAGTCGAAGCACGCCTGATTGCCGAACGCGATGAGAAAAACACCATTGAATACCCGGCGGACCTGCTGGAGTCCCAGGACAATCTGCGCGTCAGAAACAGCATGATGGCACAGAACCAGCTGTTCAAATCCAGACAGCTTGCCATGCAGCATGAAATCGCAGCACTTGACGAAAATATTGCGGGCCTGACCATACAACTCCAGGGTCTGCAGTCTTCCCTTGCAAGCAAAAAACAACAGCTGGTCTTTTTAAAAGAACAACTCGACAGCCTGCGCGAACTGGCCAAAGACGGTTTTGTGCCGCGTAACCGGGTACTCGATCTGGAACGTACTCATGTTCAGCTAAACGGTGAAATTTCAGCAGAAACCGGTGAAATCGGACGCATTCAAAGTCAGATTGCCGAGTTAAAGCAGCGCCGGATACATCGTTTTCAGGAACAGCAAAAGGAAGTACGTCAACAACTGGCTGATATACAGCGTGAAGTGGATGCACTCAGCAATCAGCTAATCGGACAGGAGTTTGAACTGGCCAATGTTCTGGTCAAAGCGCCAGTAGATGGAACCGTGGTCGGCATAAATGTATTCACCGAGGGCGGTGTCATCTCACCGGGATTTCGTCTAATGGATATCGTGCCAAGAGACGATCCGCTCATGATAACCGGCCGGGTGCCTGTTCACCTGATCGACAAGGTACATCCCGGGCTGCATGTCGATCTGATTTTTTCAGCTTTCAACCAAAACAAAACACCCAATATTCCCGGCGAAGTACTGCAGGTATCAGCAGACAGGCTGACCGATGAACGCACTGACGAGCCCTATTATCAATTGAAAGTTCAAGTAACGCAGGAGGGTATGCAGCTGCTCACACAACACCAGGTACGTGCAGGCATGCCGGTGGACATTTTTGTAAAGACAGGCGAGCGTTCTTTGATGAATTATCTGTTCAAGCCCATTCTTGATCGCCTCCATGCATCCATGAGTGAAGAATAAATGACCCCGATCCGCATTTACTTCAAAATCGCCTCATCGTTTTTTATACTTTCCGTCATGGTCAGTTCCGTGCAGGCGCTGAGCCTGCTGGATGCCTATGAAGCGGCGCTGGAGAATGACCCCCTTTTTCGTGCAGCCGTCTATGAAAACGAAGCCGGACAACAGGCTGAAAAAATCGGCCGGGCTGGTCTGCTGCCGAATTTATCGATAACCCATACAGACAGCGAGAATACGGGAACACGCCAGCTGACTGGACAACCGCAATCTGCTCTGAATTTTCACAGTCAGGTTAGTGCATTATCGTTACGACAGCCTATATTAAACATGGAAGCCGTCGCCAGCTACCGTCAGGGAAAAGCTCAGGCCAATACCAGCCGCGCTCGCTTTACCGGACAAAGTCAGGAACTGGTTATCAGGCTCTCTGAAGCATATTTCTCTGCATTACTAGCGCAACACCAGGTACGACTTGCGCAAGCGCAGCTCGATTCTCTCGCAGAACTGAAACGTGTCAACGAACACATGCTGCTCAAAGGTGAAGGTACGACAACCGATGTACTGGAAACCCAATCCAGGCATGCACTGGCAGAAGCGCAGCTGATCGAGGCCCAGGACGAGATGGATGTCGCACAGCTAAGACTGGAATCCATCATTGGCCTCGAAATATCACAATTGCACCATCTGTCGAATGTTTTTCAAGCAGAAATGGTTCATTTGCCCAATTTTGATGATTGGCGTTCTCTGGCGCTGGATCGCAATGCAGAGCTCGTCACCCAGCGGCATGCACTTCAATCGAGTAAAGAGGAAATTCGCAAAAGTTACGCCGGACACACGCCACGCGTAGACCTTGTCGCGAGTCTTAGCAGAAACAAAGCTGCATCCTTTGTTACATCAAATCAGAACGTTGAATTAGCGTCTATCGGCGTTGAAGTCAATTTGCCGTTATATGCTGGCGGGCGTGTCATGGCCACCACCGACCAGGCAAAGGCCAATTTTGCACGGGCGGAAGCCGAACTGGATGCCGCCGTCGACAGTGTGCTCGTTGAATTGCGTAAGCAGTATCAATTGGTCTTAAGCAGCGTCAAACGTATCAAATCACTGGAACTGGCAGTTAAGTCAGCAAAACTGCTTGTTAATGCCACTGAGAAAAGCATACAGGGTGGAATCCGCATCAATCTGGATTTACTGGATGCGCAGCAACAGCTTTTTAACAGCCAGATCGATCTGGCGGAAGCCAAATATAATTTTCTGCTTGCGTACCTGCGGCTCAATTTCACTGCAGGCACGCTGGTACTCGAGGATCTGAAACGAATCGCCGCTTATTTCACACCCGAAAACCCTTTATCGGAATAATCAATGCGTTTCGACTGGCAATGCGTTCTTCAAAGCATGCTGATATGCAATCTTTGCCGTACTCGCAATTGCCAGTTTTGCTTTTAATTGCGCTATTTCATTTTCAACAACGCGCAAGTTTGTAATTTGGGTCTTGGCCTCCTGGCTCAACGATGACAAAGCATATTCAGTATTATCGATGATTACTTTCTGTTCACTATCCGCCATATTTATCCTTGAATATAATCAGTGTTAATCAAAACAGTCAATTTTAACCACTGCCAGCACTACAACTTTCCAGCCAGATTGAGCAAACACAGCTCGTAGCCTATTAAAGCACTGTAGCCCGCCAGAATGGCATATTTTACATGCCTCACCCGCATTGTATAAATAATTCTTACATTATGATGTATCACCAGCATAATCAGTGCAAGCGCAGTCAGCGCCATTTTAACAGCAACGAATTTAGTGACGCTTTCATCGATCAGAACCGCCATAAACCAATTCAGCTCCTCCCCGCCGAGGGCGAGAATCTGTAGCGTAAACATCGCGTCGCCAATACTCAATAAAAGAATCGCGATCACACACAGCATTAAATGACCTGCGTAACAATCCACGTAAGCAGGTCGCCATCGCGTCGTCTCTGATCGCCGTTCATTCATCCGTCTGCCGGGCTTGAGCCCCATATGGTATGCACAGAAAAAAGGAACGGCCCTGCGGCGCTCGCGTACACGCGCATCCCCGGCCATCGTCATACTCATCATCATTCCTCCTCGATTCAATACAGGCCCGATCAATGCCAGAGCACCCGGACAATCTCAAACAGAATTGTTTCTGCGCTTAATCTTCGCCTGTCCTGCGCCTGTCGAAGTTTATTCAAGTTATGTCACACACATCAACAGTATGCCGTTCAAGTGTCCAGACTATTAAAATCATTCAGTCCAGCATACTGCACTTACGTACAATATGGCACAAATGCGGTAGAATTTCGTGATACTGATTTTTACCTTGTCCAAAGACTTAACGCTCATGAATGCTGTTCAATCTACAAATCCGACGCTCAGGTACTGGCTGATCGGACTTGCGATTCTGTTTACCCTGACCGCTTGTGGTTTCAAACTTCGTGGACAGATTTCTTCGCTGCCTTTCGAAACATTATACATTGCCGCACCACCGGGTCACACCATCGGATCAGACCTGAGGCGTGCCATAGACGCCACCACAACGACAAAAATAGTCGACTCAGTTGATAACGCCGAGGCCGTGCTTCAAGTCCTCAACGCAAACAACGAGCGGAGAATTCTGTCGTTATCAGGTGGGGGACGGGTGCGTGAATTTGAATTGATTTTCAGAATAACCACGCGGCTGATTGACAGCAAAGGAAACGAAATCGTACCGGAAAACACGATTACATTGTTACGCATATTACCATTTCTGGATGCACAGATTCTGGCCAAAGAAGCCGAAGAGCAAATGCTGTATCAGGATATGCAGGCTGATGCCGTGCAGCAGATAATCTGGCGATTGTCGACCTTGCAAAAATCCAGATTCAAACCCGAAGCTGCATCTATTCAATAAATGTAAGAAATGCGTATAAACCAGGAGCAGCTTAACCGGCAACTGTCGCAGCAACTTGCATCGTTATATGTAATTACCGGCGATGAAATGCTGCTCCTCATTGAAACTGCCGATCTGATCCGGCAGCATGCGCGCCAGCAGGGTTTCAGTGAATACGTGTTATTTTCCGTCGACCAGCACTTCCGCTGGCCAGATCTCTTTACTGCAAGCAGCAGCCCATCATTATTCGGCGACCGTCAGTTCATTGATCTGCGTATACCATCTGGCAAACCCGGCAAGGAAGGTGGAAAAGCAATCGAATCTTATTGTCAATCGCTACCGCAGGATACAGTGACACTGATTACTCTGCCCAAACTGGATAAGCAGAGTCAATCCACGCAGTGGTTCAAGGCAGCAGAAAACGCCGGCATCGTCCTTCCGATTCAAACAATCGGGCAGGCACAGCTACCGGCTTGGATCAAACAGCGCCTCGGTAAGCAACAGCACACTGTTGATACAGAAACGCTCGGTTTCATCGCCGGCAACGTCGAGGGCAACCTGCTGGCTGCGCATCAGGAAATACAAAAGCTGGCACTGCTCTATCCACCCGGTCAGCTGACCTTTGACCAGGTTAAGAATGCCGTCCTGAATGTTGCCCGGTACGATCTCTATCAGTTAACTGAAGCCATGACCGCCTTCGAACCCGTGCGCTATGCACGTATTCTGTCTGGCTTACAGGGTGAAGGTACGGCTCCGCCACTCATTCTCGCCACACTGGCCGGACAGATCCGCCAATTGATTGTACTGAGAACAGGGCTGGACCAGGGACTGCCGCCTGACCGGCTGTTCAGGTCGGCACGTATCTGGGGTAACCGGCAAAACCTGCTGTTATCAGCCGCCAGACGCATTCCGGCCGCACGACTCAGGCAAAGCCTGGTTCATGCGGCAAAGATCGACCGTATCAATAAAGGTGTCGCCGTTGAAAGCAGCGCCGACACATGGAATGAGCTGTTGCAACTGGGCCTGAACATCGCGCAGATCGCACAACCAAAGTTGCAGCCAAAATAGCAAAACAATTCAGAACGAAACTGCAATTGCCAGTTACTTCAACAGCGCATTCGTTATGAAATATTCGTCATTCAAGTTATGTACCGCAGAAAGTCTGCCGCACACGTTCGGAAGCTGTTGGTGGCGTACGGTACTCATTATATTCCGGCGCATCGATATAAGGATCGGATACAGCCGCCAGCAAACATTGCATTTCGTCGTAATCGCCATGATCTGACGCCGCGGTCAGCGCCGCCTCAACCCGATGATTGCGCGGCAGCAAGGCAGGATTACTGGCTTGCATTACGTTAAACGCGACTGCTCTGGATTCAGGCTGGCGCGCCAGGCGCGCCTGCCACTGTGCATGCCATGCAATAAAAGCAGAATCTTGAAAAAGTGCATCGTCAGGAAGCCGTTCCGCAGCCAGCGAGCGGAAGGTATTGGTATAATCGGCATGATGCTGGTGCATACACGTCAGCAGCGCTTCAATCAATTCAACATCGCTCGCTTCCTCATTCATTAGTCCCAGCTTCTTTCGCATGCCATTTAACCAGTATTGCTGGAAAATATCAGGAAAAGCATGTACCGCTTCTTCCGCCAGCGTCAACGCCTTGTCCTGCGCCGAATCCAGCAGTGGCAGCAATGTTTCCGCAAATCGTGCAAGATTCCATTGCGCCGCGCGTGACTGATTATGATAACCGTAGCGGCCATGATCATCGATCGAGCTGAACACAGTGTACGGATCGTATTCATCCATAAAGGCGCACGGACCATAATCAATTGTCTCGCCACTGATAGCCATATTATCCGTATTCATCACCCCGTGAATAAAACCGACCAGTAACCACTGCGCCACCAGCGATGCCTGACGGTCAATCACCCGGTGCAACAGCGCCAGATATGGATTAACGGTTTCGAGCAGATCAGGATAATGGCGCCGGATAGCGTAATCAGCCAGTGTTTTGACATGCACCCCATCTTTGAGCCTTGCAGCATATTCGAAAGTGCCTACCCGTATATGACTCGCTGCGATGCGAGTCAGGACCGCGCCAGGCAGCGGCAACTCCCGCAACACCGTCTCCCCCGTGGTCACGACAGCCAGGCTGCGCGTACTTGGTATACCCAGTGAATGCATTGCCTCGCTGATGATATATTCACGCAACATTGGTCCCAGCGCCGCCCGGCCATCGCCTCGCCGTGAAAATGGCGTATGCCCGGAACCTTTAAACTGAACATCCAGCCTGTCACCCGCCGGCGTCACGTGCTCGCCCATCAATATCGCCCGCCCGTCGCCGAGCATGGTAAAACTGCCAAACTGGTGACCGGCATAAGCCTGTGCAATCGGTTCTGCAGTCTGCGGTAATACATTCCCGGAAAATAAATGCGCGGCATCCTGCTCGGACAATATTTGAAAATTCAACCCAAGGGACTCGGCCAGCGCATGATTTAGGATAGCCACACGCGGCGCACGTACCGGAACGGGTGAAATACGGACATAAAACGGTTCCGGCAGCCTTGCATAGCTGTTGTCAAACCGCCAGCCCACTTCCTCAACAGTAAACTTCTCTTGCGGCTTTGTTTGCGTTTTCACGTCAGTCTTTGTTTCTGGCTTCATAATCAGTGTACTTTATAGTGAAAAACTTCAGACAGTTGCCGTGTTAGTATGTTCAAATGCCAGCAACGAACCGCGATTACGCCAGCAACGGGGGCAAGGAAACTTTGGCAACATTTTTGATGACAATCAGCTGTTTACGGAATAAACTCCTCCTTAAGGGAGATGATAGCATAGTACAAATCCAGTCAATTATAAGAAGACGTGCACAAATAACCTTATGGTCAGACGAATAACTGTAATCCAGGGTCACCCGGATTCAAAAAACCATCATTTTTGCCATGCCCTGGCGGATTCTTATATCAAGGGGGCGCGCAACAGCGCATTTGAAGTGCGCCTGATTGATGTGGCTTCAATGGATTTTCCCTTGTTACGATCAAAAGACGATTTTGAGCACGACACATCTGTAGAATCGATCAGGCAGGCGCAGGAAGCAATCCGATGGGCTGATCATCTGGTCATCGTCTACCCTTTATGGCTTGGCACCATGCCCGCACTGCTCAAGGCTTTTTTTGAGCAGGTATTACGGCCAAGCTTTGCGTTTGATTATACTGAACCCGCACGGCTGCCCAAGAAACACCTGACTGGAAAATCGGCACGTATTGTTGTCACCATGGGTATGCCTGCATATATTTACCGGTGGTTTTTCTTCGCTCACGGCGTCAAAACACTGGAACGTAACATTCTCGCATTTTGCGGCATCAAACCGATCAGAACCAGCCTGGTCGGCTCAATAGAAAGCCGAAGTGAAGCACAGCGAAAAAAATGGTTGAGCTCAATGCAACAACTCGGAGAGACAGGCCGCTAGCACTCTATTTAGCCAAAAAAACCAATCAGCAACATACCGTTCCAAATAACGTTCCTGTACCCTGCTTCAGGTCCTCATTTTAGTTAATTGAATTTCAGTCATTCTTAATTATTATAATGGTTTCGCTTAGATTAATTTAATGGCCACCCCAATATACTTGCTGATCTGACTTTACTAATATGTCAACCATGAAGAAGTTAGTTAAAGGAGCGACAGCCATGAAAACCAAAACATTACAAAATATCATCAGAAATGTGATTGCAGCATTTATTGTGCTTGCATTACCGATGAGTGTATTTGCGGCGGAGCAAAATGCACAATCTGATCGTGTCGATCATGATGCACTGATACAGCACTATGAAGCGCAAGCGGATGAGATGCTGGCAAAAATTGATGAACAGATTGATGCGCTCAAACATAAATCACGCAGCAGCTTCTTTGGTAAACATGGCCAGGATATTAAAAGTCACGTGAAATATAAAATTCATGAATATGAAAAAGCCGCTGAGGAAAGTCTGGAAAAAGCTGCTTATCATAAACAGATGGCCGAAGAACGGGAACACAAACCAGTTTTTGCAGGCTCTGGCAATACTAAAGGCTAATCACTCACTTATCTGCCCCAAAAAAACCCACTTCGGTGGGTTTTTTATTTTTAGCACTACCAAAAAATCCGCATTCAGCAGGCGTCTTTGATACGACATTAACCGGGTTTTCCTTTTTGTGCTTCGATTATCTCAAGGAAAGCGCGCCGCGTTTTCGGCCCAAAGGTTTCGTAGCTTGGATTGGGCGATTCACCGTAGATGGTTTTCAGATGAGAAATGCTGTCGTTATGCAGCATTGTTTGCAATTCTGGCAGATCGAGCCCGTAAATTCTGGCGGCATTCAGGCCAAATATCTGTCTGCGCATTTGCGGTGTAATCGCGGAATATGCATATTGATCCTGGAATGCATCGCTGATCTGAAAACTGCGAAATGCCTGAATCTGGTCCTGTGGGCTGCCATACCACAACGCATCGGTGCCCCAGCAGATACGTTCAGCACCAAAGTATTTGATCAGCTTGCCCAATAGATGTGCTGCCTGGTCAGGCTTGCTCATGCAAAAACGCCACACACTCCCAAGTTCGGCGTACAGATTGCCTGCGTCAGGACGAAAACCGTTTTCCTGATGCGCCTTGATCAGACGATCGACACCCTGCGCATTATCCGGTCTGTACGGGCCTTCTTCAATGCCGACCTCAAAACCCGAGTGATAACAGATAAAATTCACATCGGGATACAGTTTCGCGGCCCGGGCAATATCGGCTGGATCTGAATATCGATAGTCCATACCGCCAAGCGGAAGGCCGCGGTGCGCACTGATGATTTTAACGCCCAGATCCCGTGCCTTCTCAATCAATGGTATGCCGTATTTCGAATCATCCATAAAATAACCCGTTCCGTTCGGACCCCATTGCGGATAGGTTTTCCATGCCGCAACACCAAATTCCCTGGCTTGTACTTCCATGAACTCAAGTCCGCCCGGCTCGTTTGGCATCACACCACCCTGAATCAGAATCCGGTGGCCGGCGCCACCCGACGCAGCAAGCAGACGTGCTTTTTCTGCGTAGTCCATTGGGGTTGGATTGCTGTCTCGTCCGCCCCAGAGTGCTGATACCACTGAAATGTCCGTGTCACTGTCCAGAAACACTTCCTTGATCATTTGCTCGGCCGAATAACAATCAAATTCTCCTGTCGCACATTTTCGCCGCTGCCCAAAAACCTGATTCAGCACCGCCATCCAGCGCTCCCCGGATTTACCCCTGGCCCATTTTCCGGATGGATCCACACAATGATTCTGGACATCGAAAATAAATTCATCGCCGCCGATACTGTCGGCAGCTGCCGCCACATCGAATGCTGCTTCCTTTTGAATGGAAAAATAACCGCCAGTCTGGCCTGCCCTTGCAAAAGCCTGGTTGAATGCCAGCAGTGTCGTGGCAGAACCGGCCAGGGTTTTTAGAAAATCCCGCCGGCTTTTCTTTGTTGCTTTGGCCGCCTGGTCAACACAATGATGCGCATGAGAATTGGCTTCACTTTCGGCCGCCGTCAACGGGCGCGGATAATACTCTGCATTGGTTGCCGTATCAATTTTGATCGGCAGACGTTTTCCTTCCGGGTCGAAGTCCATCAGACGTACCTCAAAACAAAATATGAAAAACCATGGTACAGCATTTTTGAAGCAGCTTACGTAATATGTTAATAAATTGTGTCACATTAAAAATGCGAGGCACAATATCATCAGCTCCAGGCCAGTGACAAACTATCTTACTGTTTAAAAGAATATTCCTCAGTTGTTCAGCATTCCATTTGGCACAAGGTTTTGCAGACCATCAGGCTTGTCCGGTTTGAACCCGCCATTGGGCAGCATAGATGCCATCCCTCTCCAGCAACTGCTGGTGCGTTCCGGATTCAATTATCCTGCCCCCTTCAACCACAGCGATAGCATCCGCATCCACGATAGTGGACAGACGGTGGGCAATCATTATCACGGTACGATTATGGCCTATTCGACGCAAAGAGCGTTGAATCGAAGCCTCAGTTTCATTATCAACAGCACTGGTAGCCTCATCAAGCACCAGAATTGGCGGATTCTTCAGTAATGCCCGGGCCAGGGACAATCGCTGACGTTGGCCACCCGAGAGGCGAATGCCGCGCTCACCAACCTGAGTATTCAGACCTTCCGGCAACATTTCTATGAATGCCCAGGCCTCGGCCGTCTTCGCAGCGTCTATAATTGCGCTCTCCGGTGCATTCGGATCGCCGTAAGCCAGATTGTCGCGAATACTGCCATCGAACAAATACACATCCTGGCTGACAAGACCGATGGCGCCACGCAGAGACTGAAGACTGACAGATTGAATTGGTTGTTCGTCTATCAGAATATGGCCATGAACAGGATCATAAAAACGCAGCAAAAGTTTGATCAGTGTCGATTTGCCCGATCCGGTTGCACCGACCAGTGCCAGCGTATCGCCTGCGGGCACATGTAAATCAATATCCCGTATTCCGGCCACACCACTGGGATAGTAAAAGCTGACTTTTTCAAAACGAACGTCCCCTTTTACCGGCGTTTCCAGTAATTTTCCGCCTTCATCGTCTACATGAACAGGTTCGGCAAGAAGATCGAGGATTCGACGTGTGCTCGCCATGGCACGTTCAAACAGATCGATCACTTCAGCAAGTCCTGTCAATGGCCAAAGCAGTCGTTGCGTCAGAAATACCAGAACACCATAGGCACCTACGTTCAAAGTACCTTCAAGCGCCATCATTCCGCCCACGGTAAACGTCGCCAGAAAACCCGCCAGAATAGCCATGCGTATCACCGGAATGAATGCTGAACTGATACGGATGGCCCGGCGATTGGCCTCTACATAGGCCTCACTGCTGGCTTTGAGTCGCTGTGCTTCCCGTTGTTCGGCCGTAAAACTTTTGATGGTGGCAATACCTCCCAGGTTGTTGGCCAGGCGACTGGAGAGATCGCCCACTTTCTCACGAACGTCGGCGTACAGCGGGCCGGCCTTGCGCTGAAAGTAGAACGCTCCCCAGATGATCAGGGGAATCGGGGTAAATGCCAGCAGGGCAATAAGTGGAGACAACACGAAGAAAACAGCCCCTACAGCCACAACCGTCACCATCACCTGAATCATGGCATTGGCACCGCCATCGAGAAAGCGTTCAAGTTGATTGACATCATCATTCATTGTCGCTACTAACTGGCCAGAACTGCGAGCCTCGAAAAAACTCATGTCCAGACGCTGAGCATGTTCATAGGCATCCTGGCGCAGGTCCGACTGCAGGCGCTGCGCCAGATTTCGCCATAAAATCTGGAACAGATACTCAAACACGGATTCGCCGGCCCAGATAAAGAAAGTGAGAATGGCCAGAATGGCGATCTGCTCCCGTGCGGTCTCAAACCCCAGGCCAGCCACAAAGCTCTGTTCCTGATTGACCACCACGTCGATGGCCACACCGATCAAAATTTCCGGCGCAATATCAAACAGCTTGTTAATAGTAGAGCATATAGTGGCCGCAATAATTTGTCGACGATAGCCTCGAGCATACTTCAACAGACGAATCAGTGCAGCAAAACTGCTGGTAGTATTATGAGTAAAACCAGACATAAAATTTTCTGTAATGATGAAATAAACTCAAGGGTAGCCGGTAACAATCAAATTTGGAAGCAAACTGCTTTAAAACGACGTGCTATAACGCACTTAGCTTTTGTAGCAACCGGCCATCCGGTGCTTAAGTCAAACGCATGCAGTCAAACCGGCAGTCTTTGAATAGGCTTCCAGTTTTTCGCTCTGTGCGGATTATTACCAGCAATCGATCTCAACGAGACACCACCCTATGTTGCAGCAACATGCAATTTCGTCCACTTGCGACAGAACTCGAAGAATCTGAAGGAAAATTAATTGAAACCTACAACGAACAAACAATGAAATAAGGGTTCAGGCCACCAGTGCGGTTAATACTGTCTGGCAGTCCTGCCCGATCTTATGATCAACAATATCGTCTGCACGGGTTCTGCCACGATTGATAATCATCAACGGTTTACCGTCCTGCTTTGCCAGTTTGCAGTAACGAAAACCGGAGTACACCATTAGTGATGAGCCAATGGCCAGGACACCATTGCATTGCTCGTATAATCGCGCAGCTTCGAGGTGGGTTTGTTTTGATATTGTACCGCCAAAAAAAACCACATCAGGCATTAAGATGCCGTCACAAGCCAGACAGTTAACCAGCTTCATTCGCCTGGTGATCTCGTCTCTCACATGAGCATCGCCATCGGGTGCCAGCGTTGCGGTGAGCGGCGCCAAAAATGAGTTGAATTCCAGCAGGCGAACCTGCAACTGCTGCCGGTCCTCAAACTGTCCGCACTGCAAACATCGCACCCGGTCAAGCCTGCCATGCAGGTCAATCACATGCTGCTGTCCTGCCCTCTGGTGCAGTCGGTCGACATTCTGCGTAATCAAACCTGCAAAATAACCACGCCGTTCCAGTTCTGCAAGCGCATAGTGCGCATCATTGGGCAACGCACGTTCGACCGGTGGCCAGCCTACTGCGCTTCGTGCCCAGTAGTGTTTTCGCTTGTCTTCATACTGAATAAATTCATGATGCTTAATCGGGTCGCTGCGCAGCCACTCGCCATTGTCATCCCGATAAGTCGGAATACCGGAGTATAAACTGACTCCCGCACCCGTAATGACCAACCACGGCCTGTGTTTGTCGAGTATCGATCGCAGTCCGGGTTGATCGTGTCGCAGTTTCATCATGCAGGTTTTTCAAACAGTATTTGACGTTACCAATCAGGGTATTAGAACAGGACAGCATTGATATCGGTGTGCAAAACGTCCTAAATATCGCATATTCATGGCTTTTATGGAATAATTCTTTGAAGTGCTTTTCAGCATTCATAAACACACAGGATCCATCTCTATGAAAAAACTGTTATTGACCATCATGTTGTTTTGCCTCAGCACCAGTATTATGGCCGAGTGGACACAGGTGCTCAAGCGCGACGACAAGGGCGGCTTCACGGTATATGCCGATATGCAAACCATCCGCAAAGTCGGCAACGTAGCCAAAATGTGGACGCTGGTTGACTATAAGCTCGAACAGGAAGACACCGGCGCTAATTTCTTATCCAAGAAAGTCCGAAAGAAGTATAACTGTCAGAACAGGCATACCAAAGAGCTGGCTTACAAGTTATACAGCTGGAACATGGGCGGTGGCGAACAGATTCGTTCATATAGCCAGCCGCAAGAATGGATAAAGATCACGCCCGGCAGCGTTGAAGAGGCCGAATGGATAGTAGCCTGCGGTCACCCAGAATTAGACGATCAACGCTGACAGCCTGTCCCACTGGAAAAAGTTGCCTGACTGCGCCGCCGGCAACCGGGCTGTTTTCATTGGGGTTATCTGTTAACAAGTCCGGTCAGGCTTATCTCATCCAGCCAGTATTGGCAGCACTCGACCGGACAGAACAAGGATAAAACATATTCTGCACCTGCAAGGCAATTGACCGAGTTGTGGTCGCGATGCTCTGCTATCAGGCAGATGGTAATGACCGGTTGACAGACAAACTGCAAACGAAAAACCCGGGCCGCACAATAGATAAGGCAACCTGATAAAATACATCGCTGTACGGCGGATTCCGAAACGCAATTGTCTGAAGCATTCAGTTTACAAACCGGCCTTCAACTTTATTTTATTCTATTGGACAACAATGACTATAAAAATGCCTTATGCTGATCAGTGGGTTTGTCAAAATAATAACCCTGTGCGAATTGCACGCCAAGGCTTTTTAGCAACGCCAGAGTCTCATCATTTTCCACAAATTCCGCAACGACGGATTTGTTCAATGCCTGTGCAATGTTCACCATCGCTTTTACCAATACCTGGTTTTCATAATTTTTCGGTAAATCCCTGATAAACATGCCATCAATTTTTAGAATTTGAACATTTAGATATTTCAAATACATAAAGGTTGAAAACCCGTTTCCAAAATCATCCAGACAAACGCGGCAACCAATCTGATTAATGGTTTCGATAAAGCGCTGCGCATCCTGGAAATCAGAAACGGCTTCGGTTTCAGTGAGTTCAAGGACCAAACGTTTGGGATCGACAGAGCAGGATACCAGTCGTTCGCGGATAAATTCAGGTAATGAAGGTTCATCAAAAGTACGTCCTGATATATTGACTGCCAGTGCAGGCACATGCGGATATTGCGCCAGCGTGGCTATGCTTTTTGCCAGCACAATGCGGTCTATCTCTGCAATCTGAGCGGTTTTTTCGGCGATTGGAATGAATTCGCCAGGCATGATGATACTTCGTTTATCCGCGGGATCATACATGCGCACGAGAACTTCTAAATGACTCAAAACATGATTATTCGTATTGTAGACACCCTGAAAATGAAGTATGAGCAGATCCTGCTGCAGCGCCAGATCGATCCGCCGACTCCAGCTCATTCGATCAACCATCATTTGAGACGCATTATTCCGGTGATTATACAAAGCCCATCTGTTTTTCCCTTTCTTTTTGGCTTCGTACATCGCCGTATCAGCGTGCGATACCAGGTCTTCCACATTAATTCCGTGGTCGGGGTAATTGGCTATGCCAATGCTGGCCGTAAGACGGATACTGGTTCCTTCAAACTGGAAAGGGATTGAAGAAATAGCTGAAATGATACGTTCAGGTAAAACGCCCACTTTCTCCACCGGCTCAAATGCCGTAAGAATAGCAAATTCATCTCCACCCAAGCGTGCAAAGCTCTCGGTGCTTCTGATCAATGTAGAAACCTGATTGGCAATACGGCTTAACACACCGTCTCCGGTACCATGACCGAATGTATCATTGATATACTTAAACTCATCCAGATCAAAATATAGCAAGGAAAATTTACCATTTTCACGACGACACTGCTCAATCATCGAAGTCATAGACTTCTGAAAACTGTGCCGGTTTAATAGCCCCGTCAATGCGTCATGTTCGGCAAGATGCAACAATTGCTCGGCGGTCTGGCGTTCGCTGGTAATATCTTCATACGTCCACAAACGCCCCAACAATCTTTTTTTGCCATCCAGAACCGGATAGCAGGACTGCTTCAGAATCCGGTTATTCGTTACATTAATTTCCAGGTGTTTTCTAATTCCATCTGCTTTTTGTTCGGGCAAACCACCATTGGGTAGATGCTCGGATTCGGTGTAGCCATGCGGCGATTCGCTCAATAATTGATTGATTGTCAAGCCCGTTAACGGCTTGTCTTTATCTATTTCCCACATGTGCCTGAAAGCAGGATTGACATACTCCACCTGATTCTGCCTGTCTTCAAACAAAATACCAATATTCAAGGCGGACAACAGCGATGCCAGCCGGCTTTGCTCCAGCTCCGCCAACTCCCTCAGTTTTCGTTGCCTGTGCTCGGCATAATGCGTTTCAATAACCATCTTCCGAATATTCATGACCAACGGGATAATAACAAAAGCAGCGAAAATTATAGTTCCTGTGATAAGCAGGATCACAAAGGTTGTTTTAGTACCGGATTCCGACAACAATACTTTATGAATTTCTTCTCTTTCATTGATTAGCAACCGGCTGTATTGCTGTGTTCGAAGATCTGTGGATTGAATCTGATCCGGTAATTGTCTGATACTTTCATCGTTTACATCGCGCGTCGCCAAAACACCATTCAGGATATTGACGAGGTTGTTTATATCGTTCTCCAGCCGTATTCGGGCGTTTTCGATGGCCCGATTCGGTTGAGCTTCCGTTTCCAGGCTTCTGATTTCCTTTAAATAGCGATCGATTACATAGGCCGCATTACTGAGCGTACGAACATATATGTCTTCATCTGCCAAAGACAGTTGGCGCAATCGATAGGAATAATTAAGCTCCTGGATTGTTTCAGTCAGATTTTCAGTGTGATAGATCAACGGATTATAGTATTGATTCACTTGATCATTAATGCGTTGCTGCTGGTGCAAATGATAGGTAAGTAATACAGCTTTAAGAATCCCCATCAGCAACAGCAACGCTATTAATAGATACACTCGCAGAAGTATGTGTTTTTTTTGAACCCCTGGCTTCATTTAATTTCCGATCGAAGTGAGTGGACAACATTTCTCAGCAGATCAAAATCGGCATCATGGGCTGGCAAATACCCACCAGCACCCACTGATTCCAGTATGTGTTCGTGTTCGGGATTTAAAGGTGACAGTGAAAGAAAGGCATCCAGCAGACGCACGCGCAAAGATGTTTCCATATCGGGCTGAATGGCCCAGACATAATCTGTATAGTCAGGTGTTTGCCAAAGAATTTGTATGTCTGATTCCAGCAACTCCCCCTCTCGGAGCATTCTTTCGATGACCTGACTGTTTGCAGCACCGATATCCGCTATACCGTCACGTACCCAATAAGCTGTTTTATCGTGGCTCCCGGAATAAAGCACCTTGGAAAAAAAAATTTCAGGATGCATGCTCTGTTGGTCAAGAAAATATCGCGGCATTAAATGACCGGAAGTAGACTGCCTGGACCCAAAACTAATGACTGCACCTTTAAAGTCTTTCAATCGTTTTTCGATACTTCCCGGCCGTACCAGAAACACCGTATTGAAATGCAAATCGTTATCCCGCAGCACCAGCGGCTCTGCTCCGGCACCTTGTTGAGCCAATATGAAAGTATAGCCTCCGAATAAAACAGCATCTAATTCTTTTTCTTTAAATTGATTCAGCAGATCCAGATAATCTTTTGACTGTTTATACTCAACCCTCAGGCCTGTTTCGGCTTCAATATAATGCAGCAAAGGACCAAAACGACTGTCCAGAATTTTTTGAGCACTATCAGGCAACAACCCTATTTTGAGCGTTTCATCAAAATCGTCAGTATTGCCGGCCCAAGCCTGGACCATCAGAAAAAAAGCCGGCAATCCGATCTGGCACAGTGTTTTAAGGATTGAGACCCAGCGGTAATGAAGAAATTGATTTGATCTTGTCATTTAGATTCCTGTTCAGGCATCCAGCCGCGATCAATGAATGCACACCATGAAAAGTGACGATGTGCCTTGTCAATAGGAAAAATCTTTTGCAAAAGCAATAAATAATAATTTTCACGGCAACACCGATAATAATATGTTTGGCCTCAGCAAGCCAGTCTAGCACTCTTTCAATATGATATTGCCAGGTACAGCATTACCGTGGTGTTATGCGGCAAGGCACAGTACGCAGGAAAAGGGCGTTTCCTTTTCAAGTACTGTAACGCAGCTGCAGGACACCACGGTAACGCCCTGTGGGTGAGCTTGTCAGCGCCCATGGACTGCGATGCGTCTTTAGGTAATAGAACGACTATTTCCTGCAAGACACGCCTTGCCATGAACACTGACAAGTTCACTGAACCCGGCAATATCAAATTGAAAGAGTACTAGGGCAATTTGTTGACATACTTCTGACAAAAAAACCGAATCAAACCACAAACAGCCAAAGATAGAGCGTGTCCGCATCGACCTCGTCTGGACACTGAATGCCCAAACATATCTGACGCGTACACATAAAAAAAGCACCTCGATCAATTGAGGTGCCTAAATGATAAGGAAAGATGAGCAGACTGAACAAGGGAGAGAGAAAGTCTGCTGGATAACATTCTACAGATTGAGGTCAAAAATGATCGAATAAAAAGTCCATGATAAACACCTTATTTCATTCGATTGTTTCCAAGGAATGCTGTGTATTTCCCTGCGACCGGCGGTATATATCCGTTACTTTGAAAACTGCCACATACAAACTTACTCATTCACTGCTTTTTAGCGTAAATAGCATATGCATAAAGGTTATATAATTGCCTGCTTAAAAAAACACCCTAACAAAATTAATATTTTCAGGAGCTTGCTAACGATGGAATGGGGCATAGTAAGTCTGGCCGGATTTCTCGGTGGAATGTTAAATGCAGTCGCAGGCGGAGGTAGTTTTATTACATTACCCGCATTGATTGCTATTGGTGTTTCTCCTGTTTCAGCTAATACAACAGGCACAGCGGCCCTTCTTCCCGGGTACATCGCAAGCGCATGGCGATTCAGACATGATATTGATTTTCCCGCAGGCTTAAACATGCTATCCATATCATGGATAGCATTGTTCGGCGGTACGATCGGCGCTGCTATTCTGTTGCTGACCGATGAACAATTATTCTCAACGCTAATTCCCTGGCTAATTGTATTTGCTACGATGGCATTTATATCCGGCCCCTGGCTTTTTCAAAGAAAAAATACAGTTATAAAAAAACCAGCACACGATCTCAATTTTTCACGAAAACGAAGTATAACAACCTGCCTGGTCTTGCTTGCAGTCTGTATATACGGTGGATATTTCAATGGGGGGTTAGGAATAATATTGCTGGCTGCGCTTGGCTTAATGGGTCAAACCAGCTTACACAGCATGAACGGGATCAAAAACATTATCTCGGCATTACTGACTATGATTGCAGTTGCTGTTTACGCCTTTGGAGACTCAATCGCATGGAACTATCTTGGCCTAATGAGTATAACGGCAATTGCTGGCGGCTACTTTGGCGCAGCATTTGCATACCGTGTATCTCAAGAAATAATGCACAGCTTTATCGCGCTTGTTGGCTGTTTAATGTCTATAGTATTTTTTTTGCGATAACGGTGATAAAGATAACCTGGCAGGTTGTTCAAAAACAGTCGGAAACAAAAAAAACATCTATTATGTTGTTTAACAATGACTAATTCCAGCGATCACCAATAAGTGTTAATTTCTAAGGATGTTGTTATTTTTTTGCTGAAACACTCGAAAATTCCAGAAATACAAACTAATTATACTGACAACATAGCACAGCCGACACAACATGAACTTCAGCACGCCCGAGACAACCCGGCTTAAACGTTCAATTTCACTACCACTGCTTATTTTCTTTGGTATCGGGACCATGGTCGGTGGTGGCTTCTATGCGCTGGTTGGGAAAGTTGCCGGTATCGCCGGCGTCTATGCACCGTTATCAATCCTGGTCGCCGGACGCCCTCCAACCAAATACCTGAATACATCCAACCGGTCAGCAAAACGCCAGAGCATCCAGCTGAAAAGATAGACCACGATGAGCAATAGAAAAAACTCGATCCACCACGGCCATGATATCTGTGCGATCAGCGCAAGCCCCACGAGTGTGATTGGAAAATGCAGGACGTAAAGTGGAAAGACTGCACGATTGAGTTCAGCTACCAGAGAACTGGGGCTATTCAAAAATTTTGCAGCCAATCCAAGCGCTGTAATACACCACGCCCAGGCAGTAAGCGCCTCGATTACAGAAAATACAGTTGCATATTGCGGCTCTAAACCCAGCGGGACCCAGCCACCAGCCGCCAGCGCTTCGCCCGTTGGAAAATCAGCGATAAGAACGAGGGCCAGTAACGTAGCCTTGATCATAAAGAGAGCAATCGCTGCGGCCAGTAGAATCCATACATTGCGTTTTGCAAAGCCCAGGACGGTTTCATGTCGCGCTCCGATCATAAAACCGCCGGCAAAAAATACCAGATAATATGCAAACTGGTATCCATTCCCGGCAAGCGCTGCGGCATACGGTTTTACGATGGCAACTGCCAGCGCCGAAACGCTAATCAGACCAAGAATAAGTATGACTGGTGAAAGGCTTCGCTTCTCCAAATGTTCACGCAGCGAAAAAGTCGGCCAGCAGAGCAGCGTATAAATCATGAGATTGAAAAGAAACCAAAGATGTTGTACCTGTCGCGGCACAGGATTAATCAGCCAATCTGACCAGAATGAGATAAAGCGACGTGGATCATCTGTCATCACAGCAATTGCATAACCGCCAAATACGTTAAGAACAAAAAAACCGAAAATTGCCGGAATCAAAAGCCGACCGATTCGACCCGCCATGAACTGAAATCCAATTCCACGGCGTGTCAGGAAATATGTCCCAATCCCGGAAATTAGAAAAAGTGATGGCAGGCGCCAGCTGTGACTCCAGTAAATGAACAGCGACATACCGTCACCCGCCAACTGATTATTTACAAATCGGTAGATGTCGACGCCCCAGTCCACAAAGCCAACAGCAACATGGTGTGGTACAAGCAAAGCAAACAGCAAGACGCGCAACCAGTCCAGATCATAGCGACGAACCATCAGAATCTCCTTGTTACAAATACTATTTTCAATTAAGCAACTGTGACAGTGCAATTACCTGGGTTGGAAACGTATATCTTGCATGAAACTCGATGATAACCGGAAGTGGCCGTTTAAAAAAATTAACAACCAATTTTCGCTTGAAAAAAGCCAGCCGCGATTCGATCCTCAGCAAATCCGGATATACAACAAAACTGTTTCATAATTGCAGTCACGGCTTTGATGATCATTGCTCCAGAACAAATTGTCTTGACTACTGGAATTGCAATCCGCAACCTGCACGGTCCTGGTTTTCGCCAAGCGTCATCGTTCGATTTCAACAGTGGCATATCCAAGAAGTAAAAGCCTTCTCGAACAGGACTAAAACCTGCGGATCTACCAATTTAGCAGTCCGTCATTTGATATTTTTCAGCCATGGCCCGAATAGCTAGTACTATCAATATGATATTGCCGGGTTCAGTGAGCTTGTCAGTGTTCATGGCAAGGCGTGTCTTGCAGGAAATAGTCGTTCTATTACCAAAAGACACAACGCAGTCCATGGACGCTGACAAGCTCACCCACAGGGCGTTACCGTGGTGTCCTGCAGCCGTGTTACAGTACTTGAAAAGGGAATAACCCTTTCCCGCGCACTGTGCCTTTCTCCATAACACCACGGCAACGCTGTACCTGGCAATATCATATTGAGAGAGTACTAGTACACGGTTTTTTGCGTTTTGAAAAAAATGTGGTTAGTCTAAAATTCTAAAATCGGTGGTTTCTGTATCTTAGATGCCATTTAAGAACAAATCGGGCAATAGCTTACCGTGTTATTATCTGAAAAAATGAAAAGACAAAATATTCTGGAAAAAAAAAGCTTACGGCTAATATTGCTTCGTAGATTTTTGTGGGTCTCAGTCATTATGGTGCTGGCAATAATGAGTGTGCCTTTTGTAAAGTCTGTTTATGACAAAATCGTCCAAAACGATATGACTTCTGATCCAATTTCGGCGCAATCCGATGAAATAATTCTTCCTGAACTTGTACTGATCCCGGCTGGTACTTTTGAAATGGGAGAACAGGATACTACGTTTATAAAAAACCTTGAGGCTGGAGAAAGAAAATATTTTGGCGTACCCAATAAAAACGTCGAAATAGAGCGGCCCTTTTACATCAGTAAATTTGAAATTACCAACGAGCAGTTTGATAGCTATGTTCGCGCACAAAAGCTCAGTAACCCGGCAGGAAAGAACCTGGTTATTCTGTCAAGTGCCAGAGAAAATGTGGGTGACAATTTACCGGTCGTGGAAATCAATTGGCGCAGGGCGATGATCTATGCAGCCTGGCTTGGGGAACAAAAACAGCTCAACTGCCGCTTGCCAACCGAAGCAGAGTGGGAATACGCTGCACGGGCAGGACTCGACACTGCTTACCCGTGGGGTAATGAAGCCGGGCATAACAATGCCAACTGCAACACGTGCGGCAGTCGGTGGGACAACCGACAGGCAGCCCCGGTAGGACAGTTTAAAGCGAATCTTTATGGGTTGTATGACACCTCCGGCAACGTCTGGGAATGGACCTGTTCGGCGTGGCGTGATAATTATGATGGTCAGGAGCAGCAATGTGCCCGCATCGAAGAGGGGGGCACACGTGCAGTTCGTGGTGGATCCTGGGCCTATGATTCAAAATATATACGATCCTCTGCTCGAGGCGAGTTCGATGCAAGTATTCGATACAATGGCTTTGGTTTCAGGGTAATGTGTAATTATCCTGATAAGTAGCCGCGTATTATCAAGCAGCACTTCTTCTGCTGTATCTTCAACCTCACAAAATCTGCAACATTTTTACACGCAAGCATTTGATAATTTGAAATGCTCTATGAATGTATTTCTCTAGACGCCAAAGAAAGCAATTTACAATGACTGGATTTCATGAAAGGTAACAGCATGATTCCATGCAATAAATCATCATTCCATGGTTATTGATGGAAATATGCTTATTTCAATGTTGTCACGCATTCGATCAAAAATACGAAGCTGACAATAAAAGCACCCCGATCAATTGAGTTGCTTGCAGGAAAGGAATGTTTAGCAGACGATTAGGATTTGGCCGGCCCCGAGGGCCGACCAGTAAACGTACACACATCAGACTGGTACACAGTTGCTTCGCTATTCACACAAAAGCAAAACGAAGACCAGATGCATACGGGCTTTTACCCCAATATGCACATACCTGGTTAAATCAGTCTGACCTCACTTCTCCCATAAAAAAATATTTTAATTTTAATCCGCACTATCCTTGAGGTGCAGGCTTGTCTGGGTCAGTCCTGAACTCAGATAAATCTGCTTGTGCCGTAGATTGCTGCGTTATTGACTGATTTTCCAGGGCTTCGATTCGTGCCTGCAATTTGGCAACTGTGGCTTCGGCTTCCGGACCCTCGGTATGGGAAAACTCAACACTGTCTTCATAGGGTTCACGTGTAGTACCTGTCAACTTGACTAACATGCCTGCGATGAGTCCACCAGCGATAGCGATCAGCAGAGTTATTCCAATACCGGCAAGTTGAGCTGTTGCAACACTCGGCGGGATGATAAGAAATGCGCTGAATCCACCCAATAACCCAGGCATGCCATGCAGATTATGAACGCCACAGGTATCATACAACTTGAATTTTGCTTCAAGTGCTGGCAGCAGATATCGGTAGCCGAGAACAGAAATGGTGCCAGCAAGCAGGCCGATAGCAAATGCGCCTGCAGGATTTGCGACATCGCAAATTGAACCAATGGCAACACCACCTGCCAGGGCCGCATTTGCCATATCAACCATTGATGTTTTACCTTTGTTGACCATGGTACTGACAAAATAGGTCGCGATCGTTGCGCCACTGAGCGCGAGCAGCGTGTTTACAACAGTTTGCGGCATTTGCTCGAGAGGAACAAGGGCAGTAGCAAAACTCGGCCAGAAGAGCCACAAAACAACTGATCCCAGCATAGCATAACGGTCAGAAGTGGGATCCGACTCAACAGGTTTACTACGTTGATATGCAGTAGTCAGCACAATAGACATGGCCATCCCAAAATAGGCGCCAAAAGCATGGATTACAATCGATCCAGCTGTATCCTGGAATCCTGTTGTTATTCCAAATGCATCGTCCAGAACAATCCATTCATTCAACAAATATAGGGGCACCACCAAAAGCGCCAGTAATGCATATTGAAATACCCGCAGGCGTCCAAGTACTGCGCCCATGGCGATTAGCGCAGTAGCTGCAGCCAATTCCGCAAACAGTAATGCGTCCAGCGTATGCGGCTCAAGTGCATGTCCAAAAATTCCATTGGCGCGAAGTAAAATATAGAGAGGCAAACTGACTGCAACAACCAGATAGGTACCGGTAATCGCACCAAACCCATATCTTCGAATAAATACCATGAGAAAACCAAAACCGATCAGCAACATCGCCAGAATATGAATGATATAGTTGTATTGCGCGACTACCTGCGCGTCACTGACATCTGGAGCTAGTTCAACGGCGCCAGCCAGGCCACTGAAACATAGCGGAAACAAACTTGCCATACTAAACAGTATTAAACGTAAGTCTTTGTTCATTTGATTGTTCCTTATTTTATTAATAAATGGGTTGCCCCGGTCACTAGTTTGAATCCTAATAACCATAAACACAATAGTGATATACAAGAAATAATGAACTTTTAATGACTTGCCCCAATGGCGCTGCAACTGTATAGCCGTACACAGTTTCAGCAAATCGACATTGATATCGTATTCCGAAACAAAGACTATATAAGCATCCCCATTGTTGGGATTAAACAGCACCTTATAACAGAAATCTTGTTCATCCGGCTTTTCGAACATGGAGATGTCTATTCAATGCAGCGGGTTTAGCTACAAGATCACTCATGATGCCGTCCCCTACCACTACAATCGTGTAGTCAAGCCGGTTATAGTCGTAGGGTTCGTCTGTCAAGTATCTGCATAAGCCGCATTTTAACCATGTTACGTATGTTAGGAATGTGATGGCTGAGAGCCCTGGTGAAATGTTGAGCAAGTGATTGCTTTAATTCGCTTGCGACAATCAGTAGAATGATTGCCTTTAAATCACTATATTTTTTACTGTGGCCACTCAATCAAAGTATGCATCTCCATACACACCGCTGTCTCAGGACGAACTGGATGAGCTTGATAATTTTCTGATGTCCGATCAAACATCGGATGAAACGATGGGAGTAACCTCAATAGATGGGTATTTGACCGCAATTGCATCTGGCCCGGTTATTTTGAAACCAGGCGAATGGATGCCGGGAATATGGGGTCCGACTGAAGGCGATCGACCTGAATTTGAAACGACGACCCAGGCCGCATATATTACTGAATTGATCATACGTCACTTTAATGCAATTATTTTCCTGTTGCAGAATGATCCCGATGCAATAGAACCCGTCTTTGATGATTGTCGTTATCAATCAGAATATTACATTGATGGAGAAATGTGGGCCTATGGATATATGAACGGCATTGAATTATGCCGCAATCATTGGCAGCCACTTTTTGATGATCAAGACGGTTGGAATGCACTACGTCCTATTTATCTGCTGGGCGCTGACGATGTTACGCCAGAAGAAGAAGCACTCACCCAAACACCATCGCAACGCGAAAAATTATCCAAACAGATTCCAGCCAGTGTTGTCCGGATATTCAGGTATTGGCAGGCCTATCGCGATGCTGTTGCCGAACGTGCAGTAGCCAGAACGTTTCAAAGAAACCATCCTAAGATAGGTCGCAACGATCCATGCCCATGTGGTAGCGGCATGAAATTCAAAAAATGCTGTGGATCGGCAGCAACATTGCACTAAACCATCACGACTCGAAGTCCAAAAGACAGTCCTGGCGCGCCAATCTCAAAATTGCCAGCATCTCGGTGTATTATCCAGATATTAATGCGCATCGATGATTTCTTCAACTTCAATCAGTTGGAACTGATTGTTACCGGTGTATTGCATTTTTACCTTATTAAACAGTACCAAAAGCATTGACATGCTGAATAGTCAATAAGCCGGTCTCGGCAACAAACACTGCATGATTGTCCAGACCGTCAGCTGCTGATACCGCCAGTTCAAAACTTTCGGTTTCCAATCCGCGATAGAACACAATCGCTATCGAAGATGCGGCAATAGACACTGATGTATTGCTTTGCGGTAAGGACTTAAATAATTTGAACTGAGTGCGGTATGCGCCGGTGGTGTTGCTTGGCGTATTCGATGCGTCGAATATCTTGAGGCTTAGGCGTTTATGCGTTCAAGCAAGCCAAGTTTAGTAACTTCACGCGCTGCCAGATCGGTCTCGCGGGTTTTTTACCAATAGATCGATGGATCGGTGATATGCAATACTCCAAGCTTCTGGCCTTTCCGGGTACGAATAGCAACTTGGCCGGAATTCATGGGTTTTGAGCTTCGATTTACCGACAAAGAGATCACTGCATGGGGTGAAATGGGGTTGATGAAAAGGATGCTAGCCCAATGGGATGGACTCCTCCCACTCAACGGCATCGCAATGTGCCAAACTAAAGATTTTAGTAATCTAGAAGCGGGAGGAGATTATGACTATAACACAGATGGGAATTGATCTGGCGAAGCAAGTATTTCAAAATTCATGGTGTAGATCGAAATGAGAAAGTGATGACACGTTGTGTCTTTTCGTAATAGAACGACTATTTCCTGCAAGACACGCCTTGCCATGAACACTGACAAGCTCACTGAACCCGGCAATATCATATTGTTAGAGTACTAGATCGGATTGGCTTTATTCAGCACATCAATGGCTGAGCTGGCGCTATTCGTATCGTAGTCAGGCTTGCACCCACCGCGCAGAATGACGCAGCAGTCTTCATTGTTGTTACCTTTACGCTAACTCTTCGCACAAGACAGCCTTTTATTTGCGCTTAGGCACATGCGTGATGGTCTTAAAAATATGTTCGACTGTTTCCCGTTCGATATCGCGGGTGATGAAGACGATTTTTGAACGGCGATCTTCATTTGGCCAGGCGGGTAATGGCATAAGGGGATGGAGTATGTGCTGCACTCCATGCATGGCCATAGGCTGGTCGTTGTCTTCGATGTTCAGGATACCCTTGATACGCAGGATGTTGCTGCCCATGTAGAACAGCAGTTCCAGCAAGGTTGTGTAGATTTGTTTGCTAACTGGTTTATCCGTGGTGAAGCAGTATGCACGAACATGATCGTCATGGCGATTGATGTCGTGCATGTGATGATCGTGACTATGAGGATCATCTGTAAGTTCATGATCGTGTTGATTGTGGCTGAGCTCATGGGCAGCATTTGCTGAATAGGCTTCTTCCCGGAGCCAGCGTGCCACATCGGGTATTTTTTCTTCGGTTGAAAATAATCCCAGATTCAACAATCTTTCTGCTTCAATCTGGCCATGCGCCACCTGCCGGCATGGAGCAGCCGGGTTGATTGCAGTCAACCGCTGGAGTAAGGCGGCCTTGTCGCGAGCTGCTGCCAGGTCAGCCTTGGTCAGAAGAAGGCAGTCTGCTATCGCCGCTTGCTTGATTGCTTCATTATGCGTGCTCAGGGTTTTGTTTCCAGTGGCCATGTCGATAGTTGCCACGATCCCATCTAACCGGTAGTATCTGGTTATCTGCGGATCAGTCATCAAAGTATGGATAATGGGTGCAGGATCAGCCAGGCCGGTCGTTTCGATCAAAACACGACGAAACTGCCTTTCTCCATTGCGAGAGAAGCGCCAGGTAATGTCTTGCAGTGTCTTAACCAGATCGCTGCGGATCGTGCAGCAGAGGCAGCCGCTGCCCATTTCCATCATCAAATTTTCAGTACTATGTACGACCAGCAGGTGATCTAGTGCGATTTCCCCGAATTCATTGATAATCACCAAGGTGTCCGCCATGGTGGATTGTTGCATGATGTGGTTGAGTAATGTGGTCTTGCCGCTACCTAAATAACCAGTCAGCAATGTTACAGGAATCATCGGAGTGTTAAGGGTATTAGATATCATGGTGAATTGTCTTTGCTGCGTGAAAGCTAGTGCTCTTTCAATATGATATTGCCGGATTCAGTGCGCTTGTCAGCGCTCATGGCAAGGCGTGTCTTGCAGGAAATAGTCATTCTATTACCAAAAGACACAACACAGTCCATGGGCGCTGACAAGCGCATCCACCGGGCGTTACCGTGGTGTCCTGCAGCCGCGTTACAGTACTTGAAAAGGGAATAACCCTTTCCCGTGTACTGTGCCTTGCTGCATAACACCACGATAACGCTGTACCTGACAATATCATATTGAAAGAGCACTAGTGCTACTTTAGCACGCTGAACACAACAAATACATTGTTAAATAAAACGAAAGGAATGGTGTTCTTGCTCGCGCTGATTACTAGTTAACGAATCGTGACGAATATTTCAGAGTGCAGAGTGCCGTCTTTTGCTCTCAGATCCCTTGGTGGAGAATGGGGCAAATGTGTTTCAGGTCGACTGACTATTCTATGTGACGGACAATTGCGCGTATTCACAGTTTACAAACAGCCAAATGCAACCGTTTTCAATGTTTATGACATATCTATGTATTAATGCGCATCGA
The DNA here is from genome assembly GCF_900111605.1 of Nitrosomonas marina. Classification (GTDB taxonomy): domain Bacteria; phylum Pseudomonadota; class Gammaproteobacteria; order Burkholderiales; family Nitrosomonadaceae; genus Nitrosomonas; species Nitrosomonas marina_A. The sequence continues at coordinate 83,536 of NZ_FOIA01000016.1, forward strand.
TGATTTCTTCAGCCTCAATCAGTTGGAACTGATTGTTACCGGTGTATTGCATTTTTACATTATAAACAGTACCAAAAGCATTGACATGCTGAATAGTCAATAAGCCGGTCTCGGCAACAAATACAGCATTATTGTCCAGAGCTTCAGCTGCTGATACCGCCAGTTCAAAACTTTCGGTTTCCAGTCCGCGATTGAACACGATCGCTATCGGAGATGCGGCAATAGACACTGATGTATTGCTTTGTGGCAAGGATTCAAATAGTTTGAACTGAATGCGGTATGCGCCGGCACTGCCGCCTGGTGAATTCGATGCGTCGAATATCGTGAAGCTCAAATGTTCATGCACACTGCCATTACTGTCAACTTCACCGATCACGCCCGCTGTCTCACTGACACCACTGGTATTGAATGAAGTGACATTACTGAGCACATCGGTTATTTCAATTCGTTCACCATTGGGTACTACATCAGTCCATTGTGAGCCATCCCAGTACAGTAATTGGCCTACCGGCTGATAGCGCAACCAGTTGCCCGGTGTAAAAGCACCTGCCTGAACATTGACATCTACACCGGGATCGTCGGTAACAAAAGGGCCGCCACTCAGATCGCCAAAATCGGTTTCAAACAGCGCGCTGCCGGTAAATATTTCAGCACCTACGCGCCATGGATTTATATCGCCTGCATGCAATTCGTGATCATGGTCATGGTCATCTTCTGCTACTGCATTTGCCGCTGAGAGTATAAAAATTAAAGCGACTGTGTTACAAACAATTTTTAACTGTTTTATCATGTTTAAATCTCCTATCATAGTTATTTATAGTATTGGCGTTAAATATCAGTCAAGCTAATCACTTGTCATCAATCAATCTGATTGGGTAACGCATCAATTTCATTTAAAGATTCCACTGTAAAAAGTGAATTCCCGGCATTTTTCAGCGTTACCCGGTAAAATTTTTCGTTGACAAAAACCGCTTGGATTTCAAGAAGCCCGGTTACTGCATCATACTGGGCCGGTGATGCGTAGCGGGAAATATCTGGTTGCAGCGTGGTCAACATGAACGTACGGTCATCCTGTTGTTTTAACTCCGCGCGGTAATGCCTGCCATCCGTATGTATGTCGTTAAGGTTCAGAATGCCCGATGTATCGTCGTAAGTCGCGGCCGCATTTAGTGCAGTCGCCGGCGCCTCGACCGGAATACTGCAAAGTCTCAGTGTGCATAGTGTTTTAGCCAGCAGCGCATCGTCTCGGGTGATGAAACCATCTTTATCGACGTCGAAGGCTGCATTGCTGACATTTAACATTTCGTTGTTCTGCGCCGCCAGAAGAATCAATGCAACATCAATCCGGTCAACGTCCCCATCCAGATCCACGTCGCCGGGGATTGAAATCGGAAGCTCTGGCTGTTGTGGCAGATCATTGTTGCCTGATTCTCCTGTGAGAGATTTCAAAGCCGCGCCGAATTCAGCGGAATCGATTCCAGCATTAAACAAGACCAGAAACGGATCAGATGGAAAGAAGCGCGCATTGGAAACCAGCTGCATTTCGATCAGATAAGCACCGTCCGGGCCTCCCGTTTCACCATCCTGATTTTCCAGAAAGAAGCTAAGATGCGTATGTAAGATGCCATTGGCGTCGGTAATATCGACAACCAGTTCCTGACTGCCATGTATTCCGTTTCCCGAAAATACGGTGCTGCCGTCAAAGCCGAGTATGTTTTCGCTGAAGCAAAGCAATTGACCGGCGCACTGAGAAAAATCGCTGAGTATCTCGGCGCTGGCTTCGAGTCCGCCAAACAACCGGATTTGTACATTCGGTGGTGCGTCATTCCAGGTGGATAGTGCCGGGTCCCAGTATTTCAGTTTGCCTAATGCGCGGTAACTGAGCAGTTCGTAGGGCAGCAGCGCATTGCGGACGGACTGAAAACCTGGATTTCGGGTACTGAAGTCACCTCCGCTCAGATCGCGAAAATCGACCGGAAAAATACGTTTTTTTGTTATTGCCTCAATCGGCAGCGTACCGTCTGGTAGCCCCAATGCATCTGCCAAACCTTCCAGGTCACAACCGACTGCGGCGGTTGTGCGGCAAAATCCGGCAAACAAGGCATTGCCTTGGCCCCAGACTTCGACATCCAGGTGCTGTGCAGAAACCGGCTGCATCGCCAGCAGGGCGATCAGCAACAGGACGCAGAAACGGGCGGAAAAGCGACTTGCTTTGCAGGGTGGTAAGCGAAGTCTCATTTGTTTTGTTTGTGTAGCGGAGCACATGTCATATTCAAAATGTGGCGCGCAAACCAAAAATGAAACTGCGGCCCGGTTCTGGCGCGAAATTGCGCAGGAAAGAAACCGAATTACGGATTTCTTCGTCAAGCAGATTGTATCCTTTGGCAAACAGCCACAAATCACCCCATTTACCTGCTTTAAACTGATAGTCTGCCGACGCAGTCAATAAATGGTATCCATTGGTAGGCGTTTCATTTATGCCGGGATGGCGTTGTGCTTCGGCCCGGGTATAACGCAACGCCGTGCTCCATGTCCGGTTACCCAACCCCAGTTCGGCGCCATAGCGCAACGGGGGCATACGGGGCACGTCATCACGTTCACCGTTGACAAAGCGGCCGCGTACATAATCAGAAAACAACGACAACGACAACGACAGATCGTCGTAGGGCAACTGGTAAAGCGTGGCGTCGACTCTGGATTCATAACCGATGAATTCAGCATTACGCTGGTCGTATGCTAATATTGATACGCATTCCACAACACTGACACAACGTTGACGGATAACTTCATTATCAACTTCATAAACCAGGCCGGTATTGCGCTGATAAATAAAATCGCTGGTGCGGCTATAATAGCCATTGAACCGCATGCTGATGCGCTCGGTTTGCCATTCAAAACCCAAATCGACCATATTTGCAGTTTCATTGTTTAACCGAACATTGCCAACATCTAAACTGCGTGTAGACAAATGTGGGCCGAATGAAAACAATTCCTGGATGTCCGGCGGACGTACGCCATGATTGTATGTCAACGTGGCGGTGAAATCCTGTCGTGGATTCCACTGCAAACCTAAAGAAGCGGATACTGCCTGAAAATCAAGTGAATCGGGCAGCGCCACTGGTGACAACGCACTGCCACGCAGACTTAATTCGTTTGCTTTGGGATTAACCTGGGAATGCTCGAATCGTAGACCGCCCTGCAAGGACCAATTGTTCAAGGTGTATGTTTGCGTGGTATAAACGCCGATTGACAGTTGATTGGTCTTAGGGACAAATGTTTCGACACCGAGTGCCGAAAATTTACGGTCAATCCATTGCACACCGAAGCTGCCGCTAAGGTTGCGTAGCAGACTGTGATGCATTTCCATTCGACCTTCTCCGGTGTCATTTTTGAACCGCGTAAACGGTAATCCACCTTCCAGTTCGGTATGGCCGTAGTCGACCAGACCATAACGAAAACTGATACTGTCAATACCCTGTACCGGTTCGTACCATTCGGATTTGAAATCGTAGCGCGTTTGCTGCATATTGATGCGGATGCTGGGAAACAAAGCCTGCGGACCGAAAATATCTTCAAACCCTGTCAGATCATCCAGTCTTGGCAAAATCGTTTCCAGGCCCTCCAGATGATTTGGGTCGAGACCATGACTGCCTCTGGGAACGCCGTAACGATTGTCGGTGTGGGAAACTGACATGCCTGCCATCACTTGATCACCAAACCAGGAAAGACCCGTAAAACCGCCAATCGCTTTGTTGTCAGTGTTTGGTATTTTGCCGCTGGCGTTGTTTATTTCCGTCAATCCCAGTTGTTCCGCCGCAAAGGTTTCATCAATGGCTTTACCGGGTATCCTGATATCATTACGGTCACGAAAAAAACCGCCAAGATTGAGTGCGAACCGGTCTTTCCCGGTGTTTAATGTGAAAGCCGAATGCGTGCCGCTGCCGTTGGTGTTATAACGACTCTCGACGGTGCCACTGACGGTTTTCTTTGCACGTCTTTCCGGAATACGACCATCGCTGACATCGATAATACCGCCGATTGCGTTACCGCCGTATCGAACAGTCTCGGGACCTCTCAGGATTTTAATATCATGCGCAAACAACGTATCGATCGCCAGTGCATGATCGGGGCTGAGGCTGGTTGCATCGTGTGTACCAATGCCGTTTTGCAGGATACGTACACGCGATCCCGTCAGGCCCCGGACTACTGGTATGCCGACACCGGGACCGAAAGACGCGTTACTGACACCAAGTTCTTCATTCAATGTTTGACCAAGCGTATCACTTTGCTTCAACTGCAGTGCACGCCCTTTTAGCGTGGAAGCGCCCGGTTTTGGCAGCTGCTCTGGCGTGGTACCGATAATGTTTATTGGCGTCATCTGTATCACGGGCTTACTTTCGTCAGACATTGAAGAAATGTTACGATCTGTTGTTTCACGAAGTTTATCTTCCGCCAAGGCATTTTCGTTGACTAAGGCGCTGCTTGTTAACACTATAAAAAAAATCGCTATCAATCGAGCGAAGAGATGCATTTTGAATAAAAAAATGATGATAGTTTGCCACAGTGAGTTGTAATAGATAATTTCTTGTCATTTACAGCGTTGAATATTCAATAACTCCTGGAATTGACCGACTTTATTTTCTGTATGTATTTAAAATAATCTCAATTTAATTTATAGAAATATTGCATTTTGCAAAAGAACAGAAAAAGAACAGATTTAATTTGAAAATTTTATCTATTTAATGATATGTTATATCATCACTTAATTAAACTCAATTTAATAATAATTTTATGCAAGATGATCGTCTGCCTGTAACTGTGCTTTCGGGCTTTCTGGGTGCGGGCAAAACAACCGTTCTGAACCATATTCTGAAGAATCGAGAAGGATTGCGTGTCGCAATTATTGTCAATGATATGAGCGAGATAAATATCGACGCCACTGTTATCGATAAAGAAGTATCATTGAATCGATCCGAAGAAAAACTGATTGAATTTAGCAATGGCTGCATCTGCTGCACGTTACGCGAAGATCTGTTAATTGCGGTACGCAAACTTGCCAGTGAGAAAAAATTTGATTATCTGATCATTGAATCGACAGGTATATCGGAACCACTGCCGATTGCGGAAACATTTACTTTTGCGGATAACGAAAGCACCGCTTTGTCTGAAATTGCACGTCTCGACACAATGGTGACCGTTGTTGATGCGGTTAATTTTCTGAAAGATTATGAAGAAGCCAAAATGCTGCAGGAAGCAGGTGAGAGCCTGGGTGAAGACGATGCACGCAGCGTCGCTGACCTGCTGATCGAACAGGTGGAATTTAGTGACGTGATCTTAATCAATAAAACTGATCTGGTTAATTCAAAGGCATTAGAAAAATTACGGAGTATTCTGAGTTGCCTGAACACGCAAGCTGAAATCATTGCAATCGAAAACGGCGACATAGATCTTTCTAAAATTCTGAATACCGGAAAATTCAGTTTTGAGCATGCACAGCAGGCGCCGGGCTGGTTAAAGGAAATGCGTGGCGAACATATCCCGGAAACCGAAGAATACGGCATTGGCAGCTTTGTCTATACCGCCCGAAAACCATTTCATCCTCAGCGTTTCTACGACTTTCTCCATCACCCCTGGACAGAGGGAAAGCTGCTTCGGTCCAAAGGCTTTTTCTGGCTTGCAACGCGACCGGATTATGCCGGACAGTGGAGTCAGGCTGGCGGCATTGCGCGCTATGGCTATGCCGGAATATTCTGGCAAGCAGTACCCAGAAACGAATGGCCGCATGATGAAACTCAAATAGCGTCGATCATGGAAAAATGGCGGGAGCCTTATGGAGATCGACGGCAAGAACTTGTTTTTATAGGGCAGAATCTTGATCAGCATGCTTTGTGCCAATGGCTGGATGAATGCCTGCTGACCGATGAAGAACTGGAATCCGGAAGGAATTGCTGGACTGGTTTAGAAGACCCATTTGATTCCTGGCAGGCGTGAAATATGGATACAACATGTGTAAAAAACAAGCCTTCAAGTAATCGGTCCAGGCCGGATTCAAGCATTTCTATAACCGGACATGCACCTGAAATCCTGACGCGAATCTATGATACCCATATCAAGTTGTGCATCTATAGGCGCACGATGAATACTGATGTAAAAGATTACGCAAATTTTCTAAAAAATACTTTTCATACTCTCCAGTTAACACAGATAGTATCTTTACATAATCTTAACGATCTGTTGTGTGCATCACTACCACAACATCAATATCGCCAATCTTTTATCAATGACATGCACACTGTGATGGAAATGTTCGCATGTTTATTCGAACTCAATCAAATTGGTTTTAGATTGTGCGTGTTAAATAAAACGATGTGTCCACGCTTCCATACCGATAAAGTACCTTGCCGCCTGATTACATCATACGCCGGAAAAGGAACCGAATGGCTTGATTGCAATGCATATTCAACGAATTTTATTGAAATACTCAATGAAAAACCTGGATACTCTGATTCAGTACAAAGATTGAACTCGGGTGATATCGCTTTATTCAAAGGTGACAAATGGGAAGGGAATGAAAACTCTGGAGCTATACACCGTTCACCTGATATAGATGCCGATGAAACGCGGTTGTTGTTATCTTTGGATATCATTCATCAAAAGTGATTAATAAATTCAACACACACTTTTTTTCATTCCATGACAAGTGTATAAATATGGGAACCTGAATATTTATTTAATAAATTCAAATAAATAAACGAAATGCCGGTTGAAATTGAAAAAATCATCAAAAAATTACAACAAGCTTGTGCTCTTGCCGGAGTGAAGCTGACCAGCAAGCGCAAAAATGTGCTGATAGTGTTATTAAATTCCCAAACACCACTATCTGCTTACGAGATCGCTGACAGGTACAAAGCACATTTTCAGGGGTCGTTGCCAGTCATGTCGGTTTATCGCATACTGGATTTTTTGATCAAAGAAAAATTGGTACACAAACTGGAAACTTCCGGCCAGTATATATCGTGTGCACATATCGCGTGCGATCATCAACATGAAGCGCCACAGTTTCTTATATGCGATCGCTGCGGCAGTGTGATGGAGGTGGGAATGAAAAAACCTATCGTCGATGAAATAGAACGCAGTGTTCTGGATACCGGCTTTACTTTGGCGCATAGGCAGCTGGAATTGCATGGTATATGCAAGCATTGCCTTAATCGTTCATAGTAGGCATATTGGATTTAACATCTTCTAAAAGAAGCTGTTTTACAAAAAATGGCAGAATAACTACAACAAAAAAACCCACCGAAGTGGGTTTTTTTGCAAGCTCTACTATGCGCTATTTGCGTTTTTGTTCCTGGTCCATCCGTTCAGCCACCAATATCATCAGATTAGTTTGAAGATAACGACACTGGCTGTAAGGTTTGTTCCGCCGCCATTTTTTCATGATAGGCTGCTTTTTCCAGATTTTCTTCGACAGCCATTTCTAACTGATTAAGTTTAAACACCACATGCTCCTTGAAATGTTTTGCATTTCTACCCAGGAAAGCCGTGCTTGGTTTATTTCTCACCGCTTCAATTTCGTCTTCAATTCTGGCTTGATATTCATCAGCCTGCTCTTTGTAATGCTGGGCCAATGTTGAATGATTAGCAATGTTTTGTTGACCGGAATCAGCAGCAAAAGCACTTACCGGTAACGCAACCAAAAGCAGTGTAAACAAAAATATAATTGTGATTGTGTGAGCTGTTGCTGTTTTCATGATGGTTCCTCCTGCATCAAATTAATTCATCTTGGAAACAAGTTTAATCAATCCAACGGTCAGTGCCTATTGGGGTTAGTATTAATCTTGACTAAGTGAAACCATCAGAAATTAAAACACGGGCTACAAGAGAAGGTCCTTCAATTGGTCAGAATCAGAGTAATTTAATCAAAAAAAACAGAAACCAAACATGATTTTATTGTAATTTATGAACCTTGGTCATCCCTGACGTTTGCTGCACAGAGAAACAAATAATCACGCGACAGCAAAGACAAGCCGCCATCACGATTTATCACGTTATGAATTTCAATTAATACAAGCAAGCCTGGCAAATCTGATTGTTTCTGCTGCAGCCAGAAAAATGTCAATGCACCGACCCCACACCTCAAAGTCCGGCGGACAGTGGTATCAGCGGCAAGCCCAAGAAAAGAATAGCTTCCCGACCAGTGCTTGGACAGGGTCCTGCAGATTAACAGCCTGACTTTTTTCTTAGAATACATGCGCCCAGTACTGATCATATAATCCCATTGAAATTACCCCTGTGCATTTCTTTGCCGCTAATTCTTTCACTTAAAGGCCCGAGGGGGTATTTCTTTTGTGACGGATCTCTTTTACATGATCGTGTCAGTGTAGGGGATCGATTGCGCGCCTATGGTTTTTGGTTGCTGATGCCCACCATTTAAGGGAATCTCTAAAAATATACTTAAAGCGAATCTTTCCAAGCCAGGGAACGATTAGCTGGATTTCCGACTATTTTTCTGTTCAAGAATTTGATTTATTCTCAATT
>NZ_FOIA01000089.1 GCF_900111605.1 Nitrosomonas marina
TACTTGTTAATTAATACTACCTTCTCTTGTCTCTAATACTAATTAATTAGTACTGCTCTTTTTACAACAGCTCAAGCGCCTTACAAAGACTCTTCATACGCTGCGTCCCACAGGCTAGTCGACCTTACACCATAAAGTCAAGTCATTTGTCATAAAATCTCCACTCGAACCATAGGGACTTCGTGTATATTAATTTTTTCTTCACTTTTTAACAAGATTGTTTACATATTTAGTTGACATGCCACTAAAAAGTCTTATAAAAACATTCACCTACCTAAAACAGTCTATAATATATTTTCAATGGAACGAACCAATCCATGTGCATTCAGCTTAACCGCCCCAAATCTTGCAAAAATTCATTTCATCGAAACCAATCGTTGCCCGTGTTCCATCGGTGATCAATGGTCTTTTGATCAAGCGGCCATTGCCTGATAACAGGGCAAAAATTTCACTGTCAGATAATACAGGTAATTTATCTTTAATTTTTAGTTCGCGATAATGCACACCACTGGTGTTGAAGAGTTTCTTTAACGGCGCTTTTGCAAACTCGGCAATTGCGGCGATCTCTTCCGAAGATGGTGGATTCTCAGTGATATCGACGAACTCATAAGCAATACCAGCCTGCTGCAAAAATTTTTCTGCTTTGCGACAGGTATCGCATTTTTTATAGCCATAAAATTTAATCATTTTCTTCCAGTCAGACAATCTGTGATGTAAACTGCTACTTACTTTACTAATAAGTGCAAAGCTTTCTAGTTATCCTTCTTTCGAGATAACTGTCAGCAACCATAATATTCAATCATACAAACCATTAGTGTGCAGCAGTCCGTGATTTCTCACCACCGTGCAGTTGGTTCGGTCGGCCCAACACAATCCAAACTGCATAAAGCAATCAAAAGAATTCAAACGATGCTCAACTTGCGGCCAGCATAACAAAACCATACCACTTGCAAACAAATGGCACCTGCCGACGATGACTATCACTATAAACTGAAAACGTAAAGTACGGTTCATCAAAATTTCCAGACGCATACACTCTAACGATCATTTCGGTAGACGCCACCCCTGATCATGAAAGAAACTTGAGAGGAAGGTGGCAGGAAGAGGTCGCACATTTTTTTGGTGACTTGAT
>NZ_FOIA01000030.1 GCF_900111605.1 Nitrosomonas marina
TAAATCAAATTCTTGAACAGAAAAATAGTCGGAAATCCAGCTAATCGTTCCCTGGCTTGGAAAGATTCGCTTTAAGTATATTTTTAGAGATTCCCAAAAATTTAACATTCAATCTTTGGCCTTAATTCCAAGAATGACAACGGTTTATTAAATTGAGTCACCACTGGTTCGCCCTACCTTCCCCGCTATGCCGGGTGGCGATCAAGCCAGGTACATTTCGAGTATCTCACCGGGCCGGATAATCGGCAGGTAGCGGATTTGGTCCTGTTCCACCTCGCCTTGAGAGGCGCTGTCAACTATGCCGATCAACTTATCCGCGCGTCCGTTGACGAGGATTTCATCCAGAACAACATTGCAAAAAGAATCAGCGAGTTGGGTGTGATCAGTAAAGTGAGTGGGTAGCGTTTGGTTGAAGAATGTAGAGAAGGTGCTTCTGGCGTGGTGAATTAATTCTTTGAATTGATCAGGGATACTCAACTAGAAAGCAGTTCAGCAAAAAATTTCACTTTAATTTGGTCCAGAATCCATTGGCACCTTTATTGAGCTGCTAATTGGCGCAATGCCAACAACTCTGGACAGTTTTCGACGCTGATAACCGGGCAGTTTTCAATGCTGATTGACACCTACCGCCCGCTATCACTTTACCAGACCAGAATCGAAAATCGATATGTGAAACAACGCCGGAAATATCCTTCATTTCAGCGGTTGCAAAGTAATTAATGTTGATATTGTCTAGTACTCTATCAATATGATAATGCCAGGTACAGCGTTGCCGTGGTGTTATGGAGCAAGGCAAAGTAAGCGGGAAAGGGTTATTCCCTTTTCAAGTACTGTAACATGGCTGCAGGACACCACGGTAACGCCCTGTGGGTGAGCTTGTCAGCGTCCATGGACTACGTTGTGTCTTTTGGTAATAGAACGACTATTTCCTGCAAGACACGCCTTGCCATGAACACTGACAAGCTCACTGAACCCGGCAATATCATATTGATAGTACTAGAAATTCTTCAAAAGAAATTAATTTGTTATTCAATTCAATTTGGTTAAGAACAATAATGGAAAATTCTATATCTGGAGTTAATGACATATTGAATAATCAGGACGGTGTTTATCAATTCCTAATGAAAATTATTGCGGGCAGGAATTCTGAAATAGGATCTCATTTATACCGTATCCAAAAACAGGCTATCTTATTTTCCCAATTTGCTGATTTGTCTATAAAGGAAACAGGGATTTTTATAATCGGCGCAGGCATTCACGATGTTGGCAAGCTTTCAATAAGCGATCATATTTTAAATAAGCCTAAAAAACTGACTGCTTCAGAATATACGCTAGTTCAGAAGCATGTTGAATTTGGTTTTAATTTTTTGGAACCTTTAAGGCTTGATTCAAGAATTAATGAAATAGTCTTATATCATCATGAAAATTATGACGGCAGCGGTTATCCAGATGGCTTGATTGGTGACAAAATACCATTTCTGGCACGTATGACCAGAATTCTTGACTCATTTGATGCACTAACAGGTGACAGGCCCTATCGCCAGGGATTTAGTCATAGCGAAGCCTTTGGCATTCTTCAAAAGGAATCACACTTATACGATCCTAAATTACTACAATGTTTTGGAAGAATGCTGGATTCAGAAAAAGTGCCTACGGAGCATTTTTCAATTCCATATGCGCATATTTAAAATCAAGGCATTTCTAAGTTGTCTAAAGTATTATTTTTGAGGTTATAGGCATATTCTAATGACAAAGTCAGTCATCGTAATAATAAATTTTGCTTTGACCATTCACACCGCAAACCAAACATTTACAATAAAGAAATCCCTGATTTGAGCACTGACTGAAGCTATACTGGTCACATCCAACGCTTCCACAGCTTATACAGTAATATAGTGTATGGTGACAGATATGACTTTTGCCTTCCTTGATAATTGTTCCTAAACAACGTGTCATATATAAACCTCCCTGCGAAAAGGCTCAATAAAAGGCTAATTTCAACACCCTACTATACCGAACAATTAATAATGACAAAATATCAAAATTATAAATAATTATTTGTTAACAATAGAATATTTTCAGAATGTACTTGTGGACGGATACCTGGGAGAGTACGCCGGCTTGTAGCATGTGCGTTTTCTGGGTGATGCTCAGGAACTCGATATCATAGTGGTCATGCCTGGCAAGGTGCGCGATGTTTTGAGGTTTTTTTTGAAGCCGGCCGGATGCTATTGAGCATTATCTTCTAATGTGATTGCATCCAGAACGGGTAGATCGTCAATCTGACTCGCTGTTGATTTATCTTTCCGGGCTTGCATAAAATCTTTGGCAGTTGAACTACCAAGTGAAGAGGGGTTTGTTTCCGGGTCCTTGTTTTTCGGGCCAGAATTGGCACCGTCTCCAAAATTGACTTTCCATTCCAGGTTGGTTCGTGAATCCGCGTTGTTGAGGGCTTCTTCCAACTCTATTTTGCCCTGTTTATACAGCTCATACAAAGCCTGGTCGAATGACTGCATTCCTAGCTGAGCACCCTTCTCCATGCTTTCTTTGATTTTATGAAAATCACCCTGCCGGATGATTTCGGCGATGTAAGGTGTATTCAGCATGAGTTCGACTGCAGCGATCCGCCCGCCTTCTTTTCTGTTAACCAAACGCAGCGATACTATTGCACGCAAATTGATTGATAGATCCATTAATATCTGGTTTTGTTGTTTGGCCGGAAACAGATTGATAATCCTGTCAAGCGCCTGGTTCGCGTTAACAGCATGCAGTGTGCTGACACACAAATGCCCCGTGTCAGCATAAGTGATACCCGCCTCCATGGTATCCGCGTCACGTATTTCGCCGATCATGATCAGATCGGGTGACTCGCGCATGGCTTCACGAAGAGCGTTTTTGTAAGAATGTGTGTCGAGACCGATTTCGCGCTGCCCCACAATGGATTTCTTGTGATTAAACACATACTCGATAGGATCTTCAATGGTCAGGATATGGCCAGCATGGACGGCATTCCGATGGTCAATCATTGCAGCCAAGGCAGTTGATTTTCCTGATCCTGTTGACCCCGCAACAAGGACCAGTCCCGATTTGTTGAGTATGATTTTTCTCAATACAGAAGGTAGGTTTAATGCTTCTATACTGGGTATTTCGGATTTGATGTAGCGGATGACCATGGACACTTCACCACGCTGCATATAAATATTGATTCGGTAGCGACCGATGTCAGGAATTCCCAGACCAATATCCAGTTCGAGTTCTTTTTCAAACTCTTCAATCCTTTTTTGACTGAGTATGCTGTAGGCAAGTTTTTTTACCATGCCCGGAAGCAGTATCTGTTGACTGACGGGAGTCAGCTTGCCCTGAATTTTCATACTGGGCAGAGCGCCCGTTGTAAAATAAAGATCCGATGCTCCTTTTGCAGACATTAATTTTAAATACGGTTCTAGCGATTTGCTCATGCTTGATTGAATTTGATTGATATTGTTAATTATTAATTCAGTGATGGCGGTTTTGTTTGATTGTTGCGTACGCGTGTGCAACCCTGAAAAAATGCCATAGGTTTTGCTAACAGCAAATTTTGGAAGGTATATGTACTATACGGTACCAATCACGTTTCTCTTGAATTTTATTTGGACGCTCAGGCCAAATTAATGTTTTCAACATATAAACAAAATACGCTGGAAATGTGTGCGGGTCTCTATGCGTTTGTGAAAACTTGAAATTTGCAAAATGCCTGTCCCTCTTACCCGATGTTAAGCATTTGATGTGCCGATGTTTACTGAAATTACTGATTGGAGGCGTGCAGGGGTTTTATTCAGTCAACTAGCCTGATTCTTTGTCTGTGCTATACCCTGGAAAATGGCGGGTTTAAAGTTCCGGCCCGAAAATGTTTATGATTAACGGAAGGGGTAATGTTAAATGCAAAAACGTAATCAGGCCGGAAGCCCGGTATAGCGTTCATTGCAACCAGCAATAGCCGGAAGTGATTATCAGAACGCCAAAAACGGTGGAAAAAAGCTCCAAAATCTGCGTTCGCGTTACCAATTGCTTCGAAAACAAGCAAATAAGCTGCGACAAAACTGTAACATACTAGCACATGCAGACGCGTTAGTGCTATGAACATTATATATTTATGCAGAATATAAGGCTGTGAATGTGGTTTTTTTACAATTTTACGAAAAATTTAATCCCTTGAACGGTCAATTCTGAAATTTGCTACGAAAGGCAGATGGTCTGACACATCTTCTCTGAAGGCTTCCCGGCCAATATCCATAGCCCAGTGCATGGGAAATATACGAAGGCTGCCACGGATATATTCAGTACTGTAATTTCGGCTGATGGCGAATCCATCGAGCAAATTCGCCCTGCCTTTGGGAAGGATGTGTGAATTTCTGTCCTGCAAATCCCACGAGGATATGAAATCCATAAGGTCATCGCCTCCCAGGTGGTGGAAATTAGAGACATCCTGGCCGGGTATCATGTTGAAGTCACCAAGCAGCAGAATATCTTCCCTGCTGGCGGCGCGTTGTTGTGTAATATAGGCGCCAATGATTTTGCATTGGCCATCCCTGAACTGCTGTTCTGCCCTGCCGCGACCTGATTTCAGATGTATGGCAATTAACTGAAAATCAAATTTTCCGATTTTGACATTTGCTATGAATGCTTTGCGCTTGTCTGGATCGCCAAGATCGGATCCCTCGAGCAAACGAAGATTGTCAACAGTTACGCCATTTTTATACAAAAGCCCGATTTTTAACCTGCTGGTCTGCGGAATAATCGCAGTATGGTAATCAATACCTTTTTTACGCAGCCTTTGCTGCAAACCCTGTAGGACGCCTTCGGGGTTGATTTCCACTAATACAACCAATTCGGCATCCAGCAATCCGAGTCCCTCAGCTTGCCTGTCAAGTCTTTCTTCGGTCAGGCCGTGATAGCCCGCAAGATTCCAGCAGGCTACTTTTGCCGTTGATTGAGTGAAAGCCGGCATCCGTTTTCAACCTTGTTTATTGATCGTGTACCAATTTTTGACTACAGCAGATACTGCAATAGTCAATAGAGAATATAACCTGAAATTGAAAGACAATCGAGTCCGGTTTCATGCAACTGAAAATGATACGAAGCTGGTAGTCATCTGTAACTGCAGTATCCTGAAGCGACCAGCAGGCAGGACGGCTGTGCATACGATGATGCTCCAGCCATCCTGTTTTGTTTCCGTCAGACATTATTAACGTATGCAGGCGATTGAGTACCTGCGACCGGTTCGATTATTTTACGGGTGACTGCACGCCTGATATGTTCGGACTGCACCGCTGGATACATAATGCGCGCTGGACGTGACGATTTTTCCGGCATTGCACCGTAGTAACATCAAGGGCTGCAACAATTTGGTAAAGGAAAATTCAAAACCGCGTCACGAATAATAGACACTGTTTATTTACGATGACTTTAATTTCGCCTCGCAGCACACTTTGACTCTTTGAATATCGGGGCGGATCGTTGAAAACCGGTACGGTTTTTTTGTTTCTTTTAACCAGGCACATTAACAGCAATACGGCAAGCAACTGGCCGGAACACATGGAGACGGTTGTGATGTGCTTGAAAAGTATGTTTTCAATGACGACTCCACCAGGATACAACTTAGGTCAATTAGGGTGCATATCATGGTCATGCCTATGTTCATGATTATGCCCCGGCTTGGCATGACGTGCATGATCGCTTAGCTGCGCATCAAACCATTGATGTATTGCCTCGATCAGTCGCGGCGAACGCGAGAAATAATTGATTTGCGCACCATCAGGCAGCTCTGCATATTCGATTCTAATCTGACCAGGCTTGGCTGCTTTTAGTACGGCGAGCCCCGGCATATCTGCACCATGAATATATTCGGGATAAGAAAAATCACCTTGCCCGAACGCTTCCGAGATTTCCAGTAAATGTTTGCGTATCTGTCTGATTTGATCGGTATCAGATTCATCATTGGCGATCACCTGCTGAACACCGCCATGTTGTGTTTTTGAAAACACATGCACTGTTTCTTCAAGATCAAAAGGCATGATATGCATGCCGCGTTCAGCTACGTCATCAAGGCGTTTTTCAGTGTCAGGATCAACAGCGTAGGCATACAGCGACACTGCTGATAATATCATCAGCATCAGAAAATTGATCGATGGATAGTATTGTTTCATTTTGTTAAGTCGATTCACAGCCACTTTTACCAGTATATTTTCAAATAAAAAGTTACACGACGAGCTACGCCAGTTTTATCGGGGTGAGTAACTGATTTTCTAATTATGACCAAATGCAGGTCTGTTCCAGTGCTGTCGGCGACGTGCTGCAACACCAACAACGACCAGGCCAGTCAACAGCATTGCATATACTTCCGGCTCGGGAATTTGCGGTATGATGTTGAAGATATTTCCTTTGATTTCCCCGTTTGGCAAGCCCTTTGTCAGGACTTCAAAATAAAGCTGATTGTTTTCGAGGGAAGTTAACAGGTCACTTAAAGGCGCTGAATCCCAAAATTCCTTTGTCCCACCGGCGCCTGTATAGTGACGATCACTGTCATCCCAGGACCCCATCAGAAAAGCAATATCTTGTATAGCGCTGGAATTGTCGCCAAACCTGAATGGCCAGAATTTCATATCGGCATCATCCTGGCGGACAACGCCATTCGCCACACCAAAAATATTCAGTGCATGAGGCGGATTTGTGTTTGGATTACCCGATAAGATGCGAATCGCGGTGACATCGTTGTTGTCTTGAGGGTTAAGAGGATTGGCGCTGAGGTCCAGACCAATCAGGGCGAGCCTGAAATCCAGTTCATCCCTGTCGTTGGACAGTTCCAGAAAAGCGCCACCGTAATTGTTTGTACCATCGTTCAGCCCGGCAACAAAATTACTGGCGTGCACAGTACAGCTTAAAATTAAGGCACTAAAAAAACATACTGCAACAATATAGTATCTGGCCCAAATCATGATTACAGTCCCCCTCCTGTTTTTGTCATAAAATCTAGTGATAGTATGTTCTTCGACGTTTTGCTGCAAACCCGAGTAACACAACGCCGGTCAAAACTATTGCGTATGTCTCGGGTTCCGGTGCTGACGTGCCCCGTTTATCGAATGTTTCGTTTCGAAGCAGAAATGCTTCGTCAGCGCCTAAGGCTATTATAGGCGTATTACTGGTTTTGTGTGCCGATCCTGAAAAGTGGACAGTCTTTGTCATATATCTGATGTCAGGTACATTGTGTAAAGCTGTCCTGTCGATGACATTCGTAAATGGATAAAACAGTTCTGAAGCGGAGACATAGTTGTCCGATCCATGGAAGCTGTTCGATATCGACGTAGTCAACTCATTACCAGATGAATTAAATGTATCGTTATCAGTATATACTTTCGGCACAACCGGTACCTGATCTAAATCAGTAAAACGCTGTATGAAAGCAGAGTGCAAAGCCGAATAGTTCAAATAATTGATTGCTATGCCAGGAATATGCGTGCTAGATCGAAGCAGATCAAAGTCGATAGCGCGTAGATATTGATGTTGCGCCCATGTGTTATTAAAACAAGCTACCAATAACAACAGCACCAGCAAGACCTTAAAATTCAGCTTCATGTCGCCCCACACCCGAATTAAAATTACGTCTTCAGAAGAATTCTGCACTAAGCTAATATTCTGCAGTGTTATTTATGTGTTTTTTTACAAAGAATACTACCCTTCTCTTCCCTTCTCGACATTCAATTTATTGTTCCTTTGATGACGCAAAATTCAATAACATCAAAGGCTGTATTGAATTTTCATGAATATTATCATAATTACTTATAACGCATTAAGTTTATGTTAAATTTTAGAAATATCAGAGTAGTCGAGAAGTACCCTTGTTATCGTCAGACAATCATTCCATGTGACAATTTGTCGCACATAAACTGCCACCGGTTCATATAAAATTTATATTACTTTGAAATTGAAAGCGTTAGTAATTTTGCTGCGGGAATACTATTCTTTTAGAAATTGCAGTCTCAACAATATGAAAATTAAACATGATCGCTCAGCTTGATTCGTCTTACATTAAAATACGACCCTGGAAACTATGGAACCGCATGATCAGTTATGCATTGTTTGAAGGAAGACCGGTGACTACGCGCGGACGATGGATCAATCCGCTAGTGTTCGCTCATTTTGCTGTTGAGAAACGGTTGGCCATACAAAAAAAAATTGAAAAACCAGTTTTTATCCTTGGTACCGGCCGCAGCGGCACTACGATACTGGGTGTTGTGTTATCAATGCATCGTGATGTGGGTTTTCTCAATGAGCCCAAAGCGCTGTGGCACGCAATTCATCCCGGAGAAGACCTTGTTGGCAGTTACAGCCGTAATCATGCACATTACAGACTCAATGCGTCGGACGCCTCCGATAGTGTCATCCAGAGTGCGCACAGGATTTACGGCATGTATTTATCCGTCTCTTTTTCACGCCGGGTTATCGACAAGTATCCCGAGTTAATTTTTCGCGTTCCTTTCGTAAAAGCGATTTTTCCAGACGCCAAATTTATTTTTCTTACCCGTAATGGTTGGGATACATGCCAGTCCATCGTCGACTGGTCAAAACACAAGGGAAGGATTAGTGGCAAAGAAACACATGACTGGTGGGGTGTAAATCAGCGTAAATGGCGCCTCTTGACTAGCGAAATTGTGAAAGACCACAGCGACCTATCACCTTATGCCAGTGAAATGGCAACCTGGGTACATCAGGCCAATATGGCCGCTGTTGAGTGGATCGTCACCATGCGGGAAGGTTTGTCGCTATTACAGCAGTTTCCAGATGACATTCATCTTGTCAAGTATGAAACACTTTGTTCTGAACCGCAGAAAACAATGACACAGATTTTAGAATTTCTGGAACTGGACCAAAACGATTCGCAGTTTTTTCAGTATGTAAACGCCACCTTACATCCCACTGCTGCCAAAGACTCCTATGCGTTAAATCAGGCGATCAGGAAACCTTTTCGCGAAACCATGCGCGCGTTGGGTTACCTATGAATCCTAACAGCTATCCATGGTTGTTATCTAGCCGCATAACACAACCAGGCATTCTCTTTCAGTCACTAACCTGGTAATTCCAGATATTCTTGTATACAGTCCTGCATCTATCGGTATGGCAGCTGAGTTTGGGCTTTCGCCGGATCATAGTTTAAACCCGTCAAAGATAAATTTTTCCATATATAGCATTGTTTGTAACTGCCGAACCGGTTGAAATTAACTGTGATACATATTTTAATGTTGTCGACTAGGGGATTATTAAATCGCGCGCTTCTTGCTGTTGTGCTGCTATTCTTCAACCCGACGGTTTACGCAGAAATTGTCGGAAAATTGATTCGCCCCTTCATAAGTTACGGCATGACGGCTGATGACAATATACTTCGCATTCGCGACCAAATGGACGCCGAGGCTTTGCTCGGTACCAGTAATCTGTTCGATATTTCGCACCGATTTCTGGGCGGTGCCGTTATCGACAAACAAATCAGTAGACAGCAATTTCATATAACCGGACACTGGAGCCACACCCGGTTTGAAAAATTCAGTCAGATAAACAACAATGCGTACGATTTACAGGGAAACTGGAACTGGTTTCTCGGAAATCGGTTTGAAGGAAACCTGGGCGCTAATTTTAACAGGAGTCAAGCACCTTTCCTGTTTCAGCCCGCTATAAAAAATATACATAGCCAGCATACTGAATATTTCAATTTTGCCTGGCATTATCATCCCAGCTGGCGGTTACGTGGTGATTATTCGC
Organism: Nitrosomonas marina; assembly: GCF_900111605.1. Taxonomy (GTDB): domain Bacteria; phylum Pseudomonadota; class Gammaproteobacteria; order Burkholderiales; family Nitrosomonadaceae; genus Nitrosomonas; species Nitrosomonas marina_A. Next base: position 9,790 of record NZ_FOIA01000030.1, read on the forward strand.
ATTTTAATTTTGAATCAAGCAATATTGTTCTGCGATTTCAGAATCGTAGAGAGGACCGATTTGAAGGCGGGTTGGATTTTCTGGCGTCAAGCGGCAGTTCAGTCGGCTTGCAGTACCGGCATATTCGTGGAGAATTTACATCCCCGGTTCAGACGCTTGACAGAATATTTACCGAAAATAATTATAATCAGAATGAAGTCAAAGGCAAAATCGATTGGAAATTGACCGGAAAATCGCACCTGAAGTTTTTAGGCGGTTGGGTGCAAAGAAACAATGCATCATTTTCTACCAGTGATTTCAGCGGCTTTAACGCGCGTCTGACCTATTTCTGGAAACCCACCGGCAAAATAGGAATAACGTTGAGTGGATGGAGAGAAACGGTTGCGATACAAAGTCTGACGGCCAATTTCAGCCTGAATACCGGGGGAAGCACAACAACGGTCTGGCAATTTTCGGAAAAAACGAAACTGCAAGGGTATATTTCCTATCTGACACAAAAATTTGATCGCTTTTCTGTCTTGACGAACCAAACGGATGATCTTGGCAATAATAACAAAATCCTTACTGCATCTCTGGAATTAACATACGCACCATTTTATGGCACTGAAATCAGCACTGCAGCTGTGCATAACAGTCTATCTTCAAACTCTCCCCTGGGTGGTTTTACAGCTAATGGAGTGACTGTTTCGTTGCGCTATATACTAGGAAGAAAATGAAAACATATGACTTGCCGGTAATCGCTTTTTTCAAGTATATCCTGGATCCAACAATAACCTGGAGTGTGTTATTGCTGCTGATCTGGATATTTGATGAAACATTCACAAGTCATTATCTTGTATTGATTATTTTAATATTTTTTGTATCCAGCTATGTATATGAGCATACTTCGCTTTATAAAAACTGGCGACAGGGAAATCTGTTTGCGTATATTCGCAATACGTTCATCGGCTGGTCTATTATTATTGCAATTTTATTATTTCTTGGTCATATAACACATTTCTCGGAGCATTTTTCCAGACAGGTAATTGTGTCGTGGATGATCGTTACGCCTTTAACGCTTATCGTCAGCCATTTGATTGTCAAATTAATCATCAGTATTCAACGTAACCGGGGTAAACAGCGGTCTTCTGTCATTATCGGTGTAAATGCAATAAGCCAGAAATTACTTAACTATATTACCACCCAACCCTTATTGTTTATAGAGAATCGCGGATATTTCGATGATCGGCAGCAACCTAGAATCAGTGGCAACTTTGGGCCATACCTTGGACGAACGAAAGATATCATTTCATATCTTGAGAAAAACAGCATCGATATGATCTTTATCAGCCTGCCCATGACTTCCCAGCCGCGCATTCAGCAGATTATCGAGCAGTTTTCAGACACAACCATTTCGATTTATTTTTTGCCGGATATGTATGTTTTTGATTTACTTCAGGCGCAGGTCGATTATATTGGCGATATGCCAATCGTTTCTCTTGGTGAATCACCCTATTCCGGTATTGATGGTGTAATCAAAATCGCAAGCGACTATCTGTTCGCCACTCTGATACTGATTTTGCTTTCTCCTTTGATGTTATGTATTGCCATTGCCGTCAAACTGACATCACCCGGCCCCGTTATCTTCAAACAACGCCGTTATGGCTACAATGGTAAGGAGATCATAGTGTATAAATTTCGCACGATGAACGTAACCGAAAACGGCAATTCTATCGTGCAGGCGAAACGGAATGATCATCGGGTCACGAAAATTGGTGCTTTTCTAAGACGGACTTCACTGGATGAGCTGCCGCAGTTTGTCAATGTATTGCAAGGACGTATGAGTGTGGTCGGACCGCGTCCACATGCGGTCGCCCACAATGAAATGTATCGCAAACTGATCAGAGGTTATATGATGCGCCATAAAACCAAACCGGGAATTACCGGCTGGGCGCAGGTGAACGGATGGCGTGGTGAAACAGAAGTTTTGGATAAAATGAAAAAACGCGTCGAACATGACCTGTACTATCTGAATAACTGGTCAATCTGGCTGGATATATGGATCATTATCCGGACTGTCTGGGTTGTATTGAACAGGAAAAACGCATTCTGACTGACAGGGGCGGTTGGATAAATCCGGAGATCATTCTTGGCATAATCCCCCTGGTTTGGTATTTGAAACAATGCTGCTGCAGAATCAGATAACGATCACCGACGCGTCGATCTGATTCCGCAAGCAGGTTTGAAAACGCACTGGTGTGTTAATCAAGATAGTATTCAAACGGTTGTAACGGTTCGGCTGAACCTTCAGCGCCTACGGCCGGAATCACCAGAATTTCATCGGCTGCAAGTGATTCACTCAGGGAACTGGTCGCTTTGATGATATGGTTATCACCTGTGTGACCGTGTGGCACGAACAATTCGGGATGATCAAACGGCTCTCTCTCGTATCGTACACGTTCATCGGTCAGACTTTTCAAAAAATTAAGCAAATCTTTTAAATGTTGTGGATCTCTCAACTCGGGTTGAGTAAATACCTTGGCGAATTCTTTGGCATCAACCTCGAAATTGCCACCGCGGGTATAGAATTCTATGGTCTGCTCAAGCGTTGCCATGCCTCCATTGTGCATATACGGTCCAGTCAATTCGATATTTCTGAGCGTAGGTACTTTAAATGAGCCTGTTGCGGCACTCAGAAATCGCTTTCTGTCCGGTTTCTCCAGTTCCGCCTGAGCTGTTTCTTCGGTAGGGATAAAAGCACCATGTGGGTGAAAGCAATCCACTGTGTCCTGTTTCTGCGGTTGTATGCCGTCCGCACGCGTAAACTTAAATTGATGCGGCGTGTCAATGTCCATCGCAATCGGGAAATCCATATCGCACGGTCGTACGTCTTCAACATAAGGGTCGACAACTGCTTCATCGTTACCTGCGATAAGCTGCATATACTGGTCGGAAAACGATAATGGATTACCAAATGGATCAGTCCCGCCCAGCCCCGGATCGTTTTCATCAGGTGTTACGCCTGTTCCGTTAAAGCCGACATCTTGAAACATGTGGCCGCCATTTACGGCCAAAAGCGTCACAACATCAGTGGAACTGATTCGAAACGATTCGTTACCGAATGCATGCGGATTGATTTTTTGAAGGATACCGTTGGTTACCACGGCAGCAGATGAAAAATTTGGACCGATGTGGCAGAGTGCGCAGTGTGCCTCGCGAAAAATTTCCATGCCACGCTGGGCCGATTCGCTGAGATCAACTGGGGTGCCATGCTCGTCGATAGCACTGCGATCGAAGGGTGAATCATCTGAAACAAGCGTGGATTGATACATTTGCAGTGCCAATCCGAAAAACATTGCGAAATTGGCCTCAGCCTGCGAGTAGGCCAGACCGTTTCCTGAAGGTGCGCCAAACGGACCGCGCCTGGGGTATGACCAGTATTTTGGATTGAACGCATCCATCACCAGTTGTAGATATCGCGTGTTCAATCCTTTTTTCAGTTGCCCCTCGCTGCTGAAAGCAAGGCCGCCCAGAACACTGTCATTCCAGTGTACAGCCTGATGTTCGAGCGGCATGCGGAACAGCAGTTTTTGACCAAGGTCGGCAAAAGTCCGGTTTTCACAGGCCATTTCGAAATTGTCCAAAGGCGGAGAAACTGACTGAGAAGCCAGCGATGAGTTGATCAGCCGCATACGCGCTTTTGATACAGTACCGCCTGGTTGCAATACCCAGACACCGGCATCGGGATCGCGGTCACCCCACGGACTGCTGCCATTAAAAATGTTATTTGCCCGCCCATCCCAGAAATTACGAAAATTAAACACTGCGTTAATGACAGTTGGCGTGTTACGTGGTTCGACCTTGCGCGTACCTATTGCACCAACATGAAATACGGGGTCAGCGCTGCGGTCGCAATTGTCATTGGTACCATGAAACCAGTTGACCCGATGAAAATTGCCACCATATGTGCCGGCAGACGACACAACATCATTGCTGTTATAGATTACAGCTCCAGTATCAGTGGCCGGATTGTCGGTATCAAAAAAAGGAAAATCACTTTTTGATAGAGTCGTATTTGGGCCACGAAGTGTACCGTCTTTGCCTATGGAGAACTCTGTTGGCAGAAGGCCATCCCTGCCGGTCGGGGAAAGTTGATTTTTAGTACGTCTGTCAGCGCCGGCGTGAAAATGGCACGTAGCACAAGCAACCCCATCACTGCCCACATTCATATCCCAGAACAATGCTTTGCCCAAAATAATCGCTGCCTCTTTGTCAACAATAACCGGATCGGGACCATCAAGGAGTCCGGGTACTTCCGGAACAGGCGCGTTTTTCAGCGAAATAGGTATTGGTCCGAAACCATCAGCCAGCACAATTGTGCTGGTATAGAAGGTCAGACAACATATTTTGAACAGATTAATGGTGATTTTTTTTATTTTCATTAGCATTATTATTCTCCTGGCTAGTATCTGCACTACTCCGTTGATTTTGGTTTATATTCATTACAAACCAGCAGCTTATTGGTAAACCATGATCGTATGATTGTGACTTCAGCGCTATATTTGAATTATAGTAACGTTGTCTGCAGGTCATGATAGAGAATGGCAACTGATGATGTACAAGCAGCTGGACAACAAAAATACGCTATAGTCAAGCGGTGTGTGTCGAAGGTACGCGTTCACTTGATTGCGTTTTCATGCGTGTAGAATGAAAAAAGGACTTAACGGATATACAATTGTTCCTTATTTTTCACTTCCATTTTTTAAATTAATGAACAGATGTCAGGGTGGACGCATTACGGGGCCGATTTCTCACTCGCCATCCGATCAGTCCCACGCCTGCCAGCAGCATCGCCCATGTATGTGCCTCAGGCACCGCGCTGACAACCAGGTCATATCCGCCGCCTGCAAACGAACCATCTGTCCCGCCGATATAAATGGCATACCATCCGGCGGCGAGTTCATTAAATTCAAGCGTTGCGGAATGGGTGCCGATGCTGCCGGTGACGCCCGCTTCAAATATATTGGTCAGACTGACGTCATGGGTGCCGGATTGAATCGTTTCACCCCACCCGGTGCCGGCGGTATAGTTAACCGCTGGATTGGCGACCGCATAGCCAAGTGTTTCAAGTGCGTTACCGCCCTGACCGTCAGCCATCCATAACGTACCGGTATCACCCATCGCACCGGTAACATTGAATGAGTGCGGCGTTCCAAAACCGGCCGTACTGGTCTCGCTCAGAAAACCTGCCGTTCCCCCATCAAATTCTGATGCTCCGGTTGCCCACACTGTAAAACCTGGAACAAAGGCTGCATCGCCGTTTACAGCCACGCTGACATCGGCACCATCCAAATGATTTTGAAAGGTAAACCAGTTGCCTGCATGGCCCCACGCTGAATAATTCAGTAGCGAGTTGTCTGTATAACCCTGTGGATTCAGTCCTGTGCTTTCAGCTGCTATACTGGTTGAGCTATTATCCAGATGATTTGTAATGGTCCAGGCGCTCGAAGATACAGCACCCGCTGCTTCGGTATTTGTGCTGAATAGTGTAACTATTGTTATGAGTGAAGTCTTCACTGTGTGTGAAGTCGATTGTTTAAGATTTCGCATCAACAACTATCTCCCTAAAATCAATGACTGTTGAAGTAACATATAGTGTGTGCCAGTTATTAAATTTTCCACTAGGCATCAGTTTATGAATGATGTGCAAAGAAACACATAGTATTTGCCGCCATATTCATGTCAGCTACTCCTTATCATTTCAGGAGGCAACCCGGCCATCTCGATATGCTTGTGAGACCCGTTGGCTTTCCGGACCCGTTTTACAACGAGGGTGGTATTGTTTTACTCTAAATTATCTTGAAAGCGACTGGAAATCAATGCGACAAATTGCCGCATTAAATTGGTTTGACGCACCAGAATGTGCTTCGTATTTGGAATTTATTCGCTGTTGCAATACGGGTATGTTTTGCAGGCAGGTATTATTGTTTATGCCTTTCACATTAAACAATCTGGGGGTGGTTTTCTGTTTATATAAATTTCCTGATTGCCAGTTTCAGGTTTGGCAATAGAATATCTTTCAGGAGCAACTGCTTTTTGAGTGCTGCAATTGAGTTTGCTGGCAATTCAGTAAAGAAAGGACGGTACTAAACGTCCTTTCTTAGTTACAGCCAATAATCGAGCTAAGCCGGAATCATATTTTCTTCTCGAGGCTGGCTTCTCAAACGCCATCCGATCAGTCCCAGGCCTGCCAACAGCATTGCCCATGTTTCCGCTTCCGGTACAGCGCTTACAACGAGATCATATCCACCGCCAGCCGTAGCCCCATCGGTACCGCCGACATACACGGTATACCAGCCAGCTGCCAGATCATTAAATTCAAGCGTTGCAGAATGTGCACTGGTGCTGCCTGTAATACCCGCTTCAAACGTATTGGTCAGGCTGACGTCATGCGCGCCGGATTGAATTGTTTCACCCCACCCGGTGCCGGCGGTATAGTTAACCGCTGGATTGGCGACCGCATAGCCAAGCGTTTCAAGTGCGTTACCACCCTGACCGTCAGCCATCCATAACGTACCGGTATCACCCATCGCACCGGTAACATTGAATGAGTGCGGCGTTCCAAAACCGGCCGTACTGGTCTCGCTCAGAAAACCTGCCGTTCCCCCATCAAATTCTGACGCTCCTGTTGCCCAGACCGAAAGCCCAGGAACAAAATTCGCATCACCGTTCACGGTTACACTGACATCAGCACCATTCAGAAGATTCTGAAAGGTAAACCAGTCGCCTGTGTGTGCCCAGGCAGAATTATTCAGTGCAGGATTGGTCGTGAAACTGTTTTTTGAAGCAGCTTCAGAGGCGATAATAGATGTAGAGCCGCTATCCAGTGAATTTGTTGTTGTCCAAGGTTTTGGTCCAACCGCACCGGCCGCGTCGACACCGGTGCTGAATAATGCGACTACTGCGATCAGTGAAGCCTGGACAGCGAGTGAAGTTGATTGAACATGATTTCTCACTAACAATTTACTCTCCTTGTGGTTGATAATTTTTGAATCAGTCAGTGCCATTTGTCCGTAGAGACAAGACACTGGGCTATGAATGATGCTCTGAATTGTAGAAAAAGCATGTTTGCCATCAAATCTTTCAGCGACTCCCCATCATTCCTGGGAGGCAACCCGGCCATCTCGATACAACTATGAGACCCGTCGGCTTTCCGGACCCGCCTTACAGCGAGGGTGGTATTTCTTTTTACTTAATTATCCTGAAAATAACATTGAAAACAATGTGACAAATTGCCGCACTGGGTTGGCTGTCTTGTTGTAAATGCCTGTAGTCACGATGATTCTGACGATTCTTGATTTTTTCGATAATAGCACTCGGGTTTCGGCGTGCTAAGATGCGCATACGTAAAGTCCTTTCATATTTATCCTGAACCCTGATATGCGTTGTTATTTTCACTGCGTTGTATGGAGCATTTTTTTTGCAGGTTGCGCCTCTGCTTCCATTCTGCCGGAACAAATAGCGGTTATTGTCAACAAGAATGATAAAACAAGCCTGGAAATCGCTGATTATTATCAGCAAAAACGCGCCATCCCCGGTGAAAATATCATACAGGTTGATTTCCCGGTTACGGGTTCAATGGGTAGTCATTTGTTCAATGCTTTAAGAGAAAAAATTTACAGGCAAACGCCTGATCATGTTCAGTTTTATGTGCTTGCATGGTCAAAACCTTTCAGAGTTGCCTGTATGTCAATTACCAGCGCAATGACATTCGGATTTGATCGCAAATACTGTGCACATGGCTGCACTCAGACCGAGTCCAGTGTGTATTTCAACTCGAACTCCCCGCATCCTTTCGACCACTTCAATATACGTCCGACCATGATGCTGGCAGGCAGCAGCATGGTGCAGATAAAGGCAATGATTGATAACGGCGTAAATTCTGATGGTACCTTTCCAAAAGGTACGGCTTATCTTGTGAGTACTACAGATACGGCGAGAAACGTGCGAGCATATGTTTATGAAAAGGTCAAATCCGAATTCTCCAGTCGTATCAAGATCAAGATTGTTAAAGCTGATTCGCTAAGCCAAAAACAGGATGTGCTTTTTTATTTCACCGGTAAAGCCACTGTGGATGGACTGGAAACCAATCACTATTTGCCGGGAGCGGTAGCGGACCATTTGACTTCTTCCGGCGGCGTGTTGTTTGGCGATCAGCAGATGAGCCTGCTGAAATGGCTCGATTCAGGAGTGACGGCCAGCTACGGCACGGTGACAGAACCTTGCGCCTTTCCCCAGAAGTTTCCTCATCCCGGGATTGTTATTGATCGTTATACGCGAGGCGAATCACTGATAGAAGTATATTGGAAAAGCGTAGCCTGGCCGGGACAGGGTTTGTTTGTCGGTGAACCGATGGCGGCTCCTTACTACGACAGACGCAATCGAAACAAATGAAGCTGTATTCAAGTACTCTATCAATATGATATTGCCAGGTACAGCGTTACCGTGGTGTTATGGAGCAGGCACAGTACGTGGGAAAGGGTTGTTCCCTTTTCAAGTACTGTAACACGGCTGCAGGACATTACGGTAACGCCCTGTGGATGAGCTTGTCAGCGTCCATGGACTGCGTTGTGTCTTTTGGTAATAGAACAACTATTTCCTGCAAGACACGCCTTGCCATGAACAGTGACAAGCTCACTGAACCCGGCAATATCATATTGATAGAGTACTAAAAATGCTCGCACAATAGTTGCTCGTACCGGGCAAGAATACTTTCCCAGGTAAAGCAGGTCTGGTGCCGTATACGGTTTTTTTGCCGCAAGATTTGCAATAATTCTTTATTTTCCAGTATAAAATCCAGGGACTGTGCGCACTCATGCGTGTTCGAAAAATAGTAATTGTCTTCTCCGGCCACCCAGCGGTTATAGCGGTTGTCATGTGCGAGTATCGGCATCCCGGCTCCCAGGGCTTCAACCAGAGACGGGTTTGTGCCACCGACCTGATGACCGTGTATATACAGATATGCATAGAATCGAAGCGCCTTCACCATCTGCTGGTCATAAATTGCACCTGGAAATTGAACTTCGCTGCTGGCAGCGGCGAATACTTTGTTCCGGTATTTTGAATTTGCCTTATTGAAATTACCGAGCACAATCAGTTTCATACCCCGAGATCGTTTGGAAAAAGATGTCACTATTTCAAGAATCGAATTTTCTGGTTCAGGGCGGGCAATAACAATTGCATATTGCTGTGGATACAATTTTAATGTTGCCAGCAACTCCTGGCTAGCGCTGTTAACATCCGGCGCGCCATAGGGAATCATCGTTATTTTGTCAGAATGGACACGGGTTGCCAGGTGTTTCTGTATTTCGGGGTGATCGGCTATCAAGTGATCACCAATCCAGCAGCCTGCTCGTTCATTTAGATACAGCCACAACCTGGCTGGAAAAGACCATTTTTTTCGCTGCCATTCAAGACCATCCATATTAATAATATTTTTCAAACCCAATATCTTGTAGATAAGCCCAAAAATAGCAGTGTTGTAACCCAGTGTCAGTATTCCGTCCTGATAGCGCGCCGCGTGCAGCGTAGTTTTCCAATCGAAGGAAATGGTGCCAAACGCACCTTTGTAGTTAATTGGAAAATGAACCAGTTTTATATCCTGCCATTGATCCTCGTATACTGCCCCGTCTCCTTTCTCCTGGCAATAAACCGTTACAGACCAGCCCTTCCGGGTTAGGTACAGTGCCAAATGTTCTGCAAATGTTTCAAAACCGCCATGTTGTGCCGGTATTCCTCGTGTTCCAAGGATTCTTATGGATTTCCTGGTTTTCATAATGCCAAGTGGTGGTCAGTTGGTCTGGTTTTTACACACAATTAAGAGCTTTTAAAAGCGATAGCATAGTTATTTTATATAACAAACGGAGCGTAATATTTTCATTTACCCAAATTGAACGCTGTTTTATAACCCTGCCCTGAGTATTTCAGCAAAAGAAAACTGAATCACTGGACCGAAACCTTTTTTGATTAAAGAAATCTACAAAATTGTCGTGAAAACCATTCACAAACACTTATAAAGTTCAGATTAATCATTTTGATTATATGACATAACTCAGCGGCAGTTAAAACGGCTGAGGAAGTGAAATAGCTTTTAAAGGCAAACCAGTCGAAAGATTGGGGCGCAAAGTGAACGATCTAAAGGTAAAAATAACCAAAGATGGCTGCACTGCAAAGATATTTACACATGTCACAGTTTCACTGGCCAGGTTAAGAATTGATCATTGAAATTGCCTTTGATTTCATGCATAAGGCAATACTTGTTAATCTTTATCAATTCATAACTGATATGTAAAGAAACATCTTCCAGTCTTCCATCTACAGAGGAGGACTCAGCATGGCCATTAATTACAAACCGCCCGCCAAATGTCTGTTTTCATTTGGCTCCAGAAAATCAATGTACATAAAAAATAGCCTGTGCAGAAATTTTTGCATAAATGGATCAATGATAATTGCATTGTGTACAATATTCTTCGTCAGCAGTCACGCTTTTTCAAATATTATCGACGATATCAAAGCTGATATGCTGTTAAATGAGGCTGAATTGCTAGATGCACCAGCAAATGCAGGTTGGGCAAAAAGAGCCAATATTACAATGGGAGGTGCGCCCAGAGGTGATGCGACACCTTCCTGGTGGCAACCTAATGACAAATATTACAAATCCTCAGCATACTGGCATGCCATAACACCATGGTTTATTATTTATCCTGGAACAATGCATAATGCGAGCAATGTGCGCGTTAAAATATCCGAGATAAAGCTGTATATTCTAAAACGCAGTTCCAATACTTGGGAGCTTGTCAATACTGATGATACCGACCCTACCTGGCAGTTTCATCAATCGTATATTTCATCGAAAACTGCTAGCCAGAAGGTAAACAAAAGAATTGAACCTGACGGTAAAATATCCTTTAAACTCAATAAGGGATTAAATCCAATTCACGGTGGCATACACAAATATGAAATTTACGGACCGGATGTCAAAGCCGTCTACGCGCAATTAACGACAGAGTTGGTTCTTGATGATCCGGACAAGCCCGACGATCGTGTTGAAGCGCAATTACTGGTTAGTATCGGTGCCGACTATTATCCGGACATGAATTTGCGGGTTAGAGATTTTACCGCGCCACACTATTGGATTCCCGCCGTTGCAGCATCAAGGTTCGGTCTCGTAAAAAGAGATCCCAGGGTTCATCATGTAGCAACAATCAGCCCTCCTGGTCCCATTAAAAACAACGGTTCAGTATTGTCAGATTCATTCAAGATTATTCCTGTCACCGAATTTGAAGCCAATCCGCCTTTGATAGAGTCGGAGCTGGATCTGGACACATTGTAATATTTCAAACGCCATTTATAAAAATCGCGTTCAACCGGTCGTAATCATGTTTGAACGCGATTATTCATCTATCAATATGAAAGCAGCAAACGCATTAGACGGATGAATATAGATTAGTCGGCGTATTTCCGAATTGATTCTTTTAAGAAAAATATTTCTTAAAAGAATCAACAAAATGATCTATCTGGTCAATATGTAAAGCATTAATGCCTGCAGCGCTTTTTCGACCACCGCCTGATTCGAATTTTCGAGCCAGTTGATCAGCAGGCTTTGTTTTCCTGTTAAGAGGTGTGCGTATATTAACAGAGCAAATGGAATCGGTATTTACAGTGATTACAGCATGCGCGCGGTCAGGATATTGACCGACCAGATCATTGATAAAAACTCCATTGATCCGGCGGGCCCATTTTTCGTTGCGAAACAATATCACTGCCGAATCTGCTGACTGGTGTAGCAATGGGCTGGCTTTGGCTTTTGCAATGTCTTCTTTATAACCGGTGTCTAACGTTTCGAAAATTTCAGTGTCTTCATGTAAAAAATCAAATGGGGAGACATACTGCTGCAAGTATTGATACAACCTGGCCGGATGATAGAACAGATCCGACAGACTGTTGCCATAGCTGTTGTAGTTGATATACATACCGAGTCGCTGAAGCGACACCAGCGAATCCTGACCGAAACCGGATGCCTGCCCAAGCTTCATGCCCGCTGCATTCATGTTGTCACCAAACGCGGCAACCAGTGCCCATCCTCGAAACAGGCCGCCAATATGCTGATCAATAATCAGTCCTGTACAGATATCCGCTGATTGATCGTTGATAACAGTACTCAACCTGGGGTGGTGCACAAGGGGGCCACAGTAATGATGATCAAAGTATTCAATGGATACCTCCTGATTTAACAACCGCTTCACATCTGCCCGGTTTCTGTCAAAGGAAATATCCAGCACGCTGATATGATCTCCCGGTGTTCCATCAATATGTTTGAGCAGTTCGATATCCCGTTTTACACCGGTAACCAGTTGTGATTTTTGTGGATTGGCTTTGCGCAGTTGTATCAATGCACAAATACCGTCGGCATCGCCGTTAAAGACATCGATATAATTCATTTCTGATTTGTGCAGACACACATTTTTACAATTTTCTCAGTATCATTTCAACAGCAACCTGCGGCGGCAATAAAGACGTCTGAATATGAACTTCCGGTGATTCAGGCGGTTCATAGGGACTGTCAATTCCGGTAAAATTTTTTAACACACCACTACGTGCCTTGGCATACAAGCCTTTTACGTCACGGCGTTCGCACTCTTCAAGCGTGGTATCAATAAATACCTCGATAAACTCCTCCACTGCAAACAGATCCCTTGCCATACGCCGTTCACTGCGAAACGGAGAAATAAAGCTGACCAGCACAATCAACCCTGCATCAACCATGAGCCTGGCAACTTCAGAGACACGGCGGATGTTCTCGACACGATCGGCCTCGGTAAAACCCAGGTCGCGGCATAGACCATGCCGGACATTATCGCCGTCAAGCAGGTATGTGTGTTTGTTTTCCTGATGCAGATGTTTTTCCAGTAAATTGGCGATAGTCGATTTACCTGAGCCGGACAAACCGGTTAGCCAGATACACTTTGGCGTTTGTCGCTTCTGGGCAGACCGTGCAGCTTTATCAATTGTTAACTCCTGCCACTGCAGATTTGCAGCACGGCGTAAAGCAAAATCGATTGTTCCGGTAGCAACTTGTTCACCTGTCAGCCGATCACTTAACAAAAAAATTAGTTTATTGCTGTTATCCTGATGTTCTAGTTTTAGTGCCTCTTCTGTATATAAATTGACGCGGCCAGTTTCGTTAATATTTAATGATCGGGCTGCCAGACGTGCTCCAGTAGCTACATCAATTCGGTATTTGATCGATGTTATTGTGGCAGCAGTTTCTTTACTGGTCATATTGATTCGATATTGACGGCCTGGCACAAGTGGGTGCCTGCCGCTCCAGACGAGCTCGGCTTCAAATTGATTGGCTGTATCCGAATTGTATGTGACTTTCATATCAACCAGCGTACGACAGGACTGGCAATATTCACACTGTTCCCGCCAATAAAAGGCCTGTCGACCACATGCTGTGCAGACATAAACACCACCAATTGAGTCGTTGATTTTCAAAATGCAATTTTAGCCGGATTCAGATTTTTCGCTTCAATACCTGCAGCAGGTATCGTCCATATCCATTGCCAGCCAGTCGCATTGCCAGTGTTTCAAGCTGCGTTGCGTCTATCCAGCCATGTTTATACGCAATTTCTTCAGGGCACGCGATTTTAAGTCCTTGTCGGTGTTCAATAGTGGCGACAAAATGACTTGCCTCCAGTAGTGATTCATGTGTTCCAGTATCTAGCCAGGCATAGCCACGCCCCATCATTTCAACATGCAATTCTGTCTGTTCCAAGTATATCCGGTTAACATCGGTAATTTCCAGTTCGCCGCGACGGGATGGGCGGATATTTTTGGCAAAATCAATGACCTGATGATCATAAAAATACAAACCGGTTACCGCATAATTCGATTTTGGATTCTTCGGTTTCTCTTCCAGGTTGATTGCCCGGCCTTCCATATCAAATTCAACAACACCGTACCGCTCCGGGTCGTGCACATGATACGCAAATATGCTTGCGCCAGACGGGCGATTCATGGCGTTGAGAAGTAAATGATGCAAGTCGTGTCCGTAGAAAATATTATCACCCAGCACTAATGCCGAATAGTCATTACCGATATACGGCTCACCGATTAAAAAAGCTTCAGCCAAACCGCCCGGTTTTGGCTGGATTGCATAATTGATGTTTAGCCCCCACTGGTGCCCGTCACCCAGTAATCGCTCGTAATGCGATATGTCCATTGGAGTTGATATCACCAGCAAGTCGCGGATACCCGCAAGCATCAGGGTGCTGAGCGGGTAATACACCATAGGTTTGTCAAAAACCGGTAACAATTGCTTCGAGGTTACCTGGGTTACTGGATAGAGTCGTGTGCCCGAACCGCCCGCCAGTACAATTCCTTTTCGCCGTCGCTGACACGGTAGCGACTCGTTCGGCTGCACTTGAGGTTGCGCATGTGTCGATTGTTTCATTTCAACCACTTTATTTGCTGTATAAATCTGTTTCTAATTTGATATGACAATAACCAGCTATTAAATGTAACAATAAAAATTAGGGATGGGTTGCGACATATTGTCGCATTGAAATACCCGCTGTAAGCAAAGATAATAATACACTTACAAAGATCATCAGGTCATAATACTGCTTGCCATTTGATAAATGGTAGTAATCAAGCACATTATTTCCGTGGTGGTAAGCTCGATGAATGTTGTTATAACGAACAGTTGTTAGTGCGATTAAGGTGTAACAAGCAGTATATCAACTACCTGTAAAATAGGAATATACAGAAAATATGCAAAGATTATGCAATACAATCTTTCAAAAGCAGATGAAAATTTCAGCTGGTGCTGCACCACTATGGTGTACCGTTTATTTTAACCGGTTGCATTTGGGTCAGGGCCAGAATTAATTTGTGTGTGTACCATGATAAACAGATTATTAATATGAATAAAAGATATTTTCATGACCTCAAAGTGTTCATGGTCTATACGCAATTACTTGGCTGCATCTTGTTTTTATCGGCGTGCGACAGCCAGCCAGCCAGTGATGAACCCGGCCAGGCCTTGGTTCGTGTAGATGGTGAAGAAATAACTGTCATTCAGCTGAATGATGAATTGAACCGAGCCAAGGTCCAGCCTGACCAGATAGATCAAGCAAAGCAACAGTTACTTGAATCAATGATTGATCGCCAGCTAATGGTAGCTGAAGCCAAGCGCAATCAACTAGATCGTGCGCCGAATGTTATGCGTGCTATCGAACGCGCCAAAATGCAAATTATCGCCCAATCCTACATGCAAACGACTTTGAATCATGTAGACGAACCAACAGACGCTGAAATCAGCCAGTATCACAACGAACATCCAGAACTCTTTGAAAACCGTAACAAATATCATCTGACATTTTTACGTTATCCGGTTAACAATCTGAATGACGAACTGAATTCAGCCATTAATTCAGCACAATCAATCAGCGAGGCCACTCAATTACTGGATAAAAATCAGATTTCATATTTACGGGATAAAATGACGCGTACCACGATGGATATGCCACCTCAAATGATTGCCCGGCTTCGGGAAACCAAGCAAGGAGAGATGTTTCTTGTCAGTGAAAACACAACCAATCTGTTGGTATTTGTTGATAATGTAGAGAATAGCCCGGTATCAATCGAGGATGCAAGATCACAAATTTTTCTGTATTTACTGAATCAGAAACGTCGCGAAGCAGCACAGGCTGCCATTACGCAATTGCGCGCAGATGCTGAGATCGATTACCTGCATGCACGGCAAGATACAAGCAGTGAAACCGAAGCTGAAGCCAATACGACAGTCCAGTCCCTGTCCCCCCTGTTGGACTCTGAAGAAGACGACAAACTTCTGGATGATACATTGTTACAAAATGAATCAATTGAACGCGGCATTAGTGGCCTGAAGTGATCTTCTGAATGAAACTGCAACTGAGTCGATAGCGGAAATGGTAAAAGTATTTTATTGGAGTCTGGCTTTGCTGCTGTATGGACTGTTGACCGGTCTTAGTCATGCTGATCCAAAAAATATTAATACGAGCCAGTTCAGTTCGGGAGATGTTTTAAAAATCATTGTGTATGGTAATCCTGATCTAACACTTGAAACCAAAGTGAACGAGTCAGGAAATATAACATTTCCTCTAATAGGGGAAATAACCATCGGGGGCCTGTCACCGAGTGCCGCCGAAAAAATGATTGCCGACCTGCTTGAGCATCAAGGTTTTCTGAAAAAACCACAGGTTACAATTCTGACCACAACCCTGTATAACCAGCAGATTTCAGTACTCGGTCATGTCCGTAACCAGGGGCGTTATACCATAGAAGGCCAGAGAAGTTTGACGGATGTGCTCGCCATGGCAGGTGGAATCAGCCCGGATGGCGGGAATACAGTAACATTAATTCGTGCTGAAAATGGACAATTCGTCAAAAAGGAAATAAACCTGCTTTCCATCTTTCAGTCGGGCAATATGAACTTGAATCCAATCATCCACGGTGGTGATCTTATCTATGTCGCTATTGCCCCGCGCTTTTATATTTATGGTGAGGTGCAGCGCCCGGGTTTCTACCGGCTGGAGCCCAACACGACTGTTGTTCAGGCGCTGTCAACCGGTGGCGGACTTAATCAACGAGGTACAGAACGCGGTGTTAGGATTCAACGTCGCGATGCTGACGGTATACTGCAAGTAATCAAGGTAAAACCGGATGATTTGGTGCAGCCTGATGATGTTGTTTATATTCAGGAAAGTTTGTTTTAGATGACAGTTTGTGTACGTGAGTATCAATCTGTGGACCTTGTCGAGTATCACACATGAATTTTTTGCAGCTAATCCGTATTCTGCAAGCACGTCATAAAATCGTGCTGTTTGTATTGCTAGTCACTGTACTTACAACATTTTGTATCAGTATACTCCTTCCAAAATCATACAAGGCCACCACGACCGTTATGCTTACGAGTAAAGGTGTCGACCCTGTAACAGGCCATACTATACCCATTCAATTGATGCATGGTTTTATGGCTACGCAACTGGATATTATCACCAGCAGCAGAACCGCATTGATGGTAGTGGACCGGCTCAAGCTGGACCAGCATACAGCCATCAGACAGCGATTCGAAGAAGCGGATGGAGAAGGGAGTATTCGTCACTGGCTGGCCTCCATGCTGGTAAAGAATTTACATGTTGAGCCATCTCGTGAAAGCAACGTCATCAGTATCAGCTTTAAAGGTTCTGATCGAGAATTTGTCGCCGCCGTAGCAAATGCTTTTGCACGTGCATATCAGGAGATAAACATTCGTTTGTCTGTAGAACCCTCGCAGCAGGCATCGGTGTATTTATCAAATCAATTACATGTCTTGCGCGAAAAACTGCAACTGGCGCAAAAAAAAGTATCTCGATTTCAGCAGGAGGAAGGGATAGTTGATGTAGATAACCGCCTTGATGTCGAAACGCGCCGGTTAAACGAGCTTTCCAGTAAATTAACCTTGGCGCAAAGTGATGTCATGGGTTCCGGCGGGGAGCGAAGCGATTCAAATACAGATGGAGGACACAGTCTTGTTAACAACACTTTGATAAACGGGCTTAAGGTCAATCTCGTTCAGGCAGAAGCAAAATTGGCAGATACCCAACAAAGGCTGGGTAAGAACCATCCCGAGTATGAGGGAGTCAAGGCGCAGGTCGCAAAAATACGGGCCGAACTGGCTAAACATACAAAAATCACAACGCAGAAAGCCATCAGCCGGGAAGCGGAAATACGGGATGCGCTTGATAGTCAGAAAACCAAGGTGCTGGCATTGCAGCAGGCCCGAAATGAACTCAAGTTGCTAATAAGGGAAGCCGAGGGCGCACAACATGCTTATGACAGTGCATTGCAACATTTGAATAGAACAAGTCTGGAGGGTCGCTCTGATCTTTCAAGTGTTTCCATTCTTGACCCTGCGACTGTTCCGACCAGTCATGATAGCCCAAACCTGCAACTCAATTTAATAGTATCGGTCTTTCTTGGCAGTCTGCTCGGCGTTGTCTTCGGTTTATTAGCGGAGATGGCTGACCGGCGAATCCGGTCAACGGAAGATCTGATCGATGTTCTGCAGGCCCCCATACTGGGTCATATCGATCTGCGTTCTGAGACAACCGGACGTTTTCACTGGACTTTCTTGAAACCTACCCACAAAGTAACGGAATATTAATGCGATATGAATCCGTCTATATTACCTGCAGTCGAATTTGTTAAACCGCAAGATGCTTCTTCTTCCCTGACCAGCTCTACCCCACGTCAAATACGGCGTATCGGCCAGATTCTTCTGGAAATGGGCAAGTTAACTTTAGACGATATTGGAAATATACTGCAACTGCAAAAAAAGAAACAGGTCCAGTTCGGGGTTGCTGCCAGGCAGCTGGAATTGATTTCAGATAATGACATTCAGCATGCATTAGCTTGCCAACTTGACGACTCGCGCCTGCGTACAAAACATCAAAGCATTGCGGTAAACCTGCCCATACTAAATCAACCAGACAGCACTCTGGCGGAATCGATTCGCTCAGTACGAACCCAGTTGATTTTGCGAGGATTTCCATCCAGCCAGAATGCATTAGCCATAGTCGGGATTCGAAAAAACGCTGGAACAAGTCATTTTGTTGCAAGTCTTGCGGCCATGTATTCCCAATTAGGCAAACGGACGTTGCTTATTGACGCAAATTTCAAAAATCCTGTTCAGCATCAGCTATTTGGCCTGACTGACAATCGGGGTTTAGCTGATCTGCTGACCGACCACGCTAATGCAGCTGATGTACTGGTAACCCTGGATTCATTACCGAACCTAACGCTGTTGCCATCCGGAACTTCGCAAATGAATTCATCGGAATTACTTGGTTTGGCCCAGTTTAAAGCTATCCACGAGATGCTGACTAGCCAATTTGATGTCGTGCTATACGATACGCCCGATATTCAGGAAACCATTGATGCCCTGATGATTAGTCATTATTGTGATTTTGCTTTACTGCTGGTACACAAGCACCGATCCCGCCTGGCCGATGTAAGCGCCGTTAATAAACAAATGGCAGACAACGGTATCACGATCATAGGGTCAATTCTTATTGACTGTTAACAAAAAACATATTCGATCATCATGATTTTATCCGTCACAGACCGGCATATCCGGAATACAGGGTTTTTCTTCTGGCTGCCCATCCTGATTGGTTTGATTGTATTGTATTTGCCTACTTTTTATGATCTAGCCAACGGATTGTGGACAGAAGACGAGCAAATGCATGGTCCAATCATATTAGTACTTTCCATATGGCTCATTTATCGAAAATGGCCCCAAATGATAAGGCGCAGCGAATACAGCCCCCCTGCCGCAAGCGGCTGGCTTTTATTGATCGTGGCTTTGGGGTTATATGCCATCGGGCGTTCACAGCAAATCCTTGTATTTGAAATCGGGTCGTTTATTTTGGCCCTGACAGCAGTTCTATTAATTTCACGTGGTACTGCAGCCCTTAAAGTGCTGTGGTTTCCGCTATTCTTTATGCTGTTTATGATTCCGCTGCCTGGCCCGGTTGTCAGCATGTTGACGATGCCAATGAAAATGGCTGTATCCTATGTTGCGGAGCATGTTTTGTTTTGGGCAGAATATCCAATCGCCCGAAATGGCGTCATACTTCAAATCGGTCAATACCAGTTGCTCGTAGCTGATGCATGTGCTGGCCTGCAGACACTTCTGACACTGGAAGCGCTGGGATTGTTTTATTTAAATCTGGTCCAACATTCTTCAGCATTGCGTAATGTTACGTTGGTCATTCTGATTATTCCTATTTCATTTGTGGCAAATGTTATTCGCGTTATCGCACTTACATTGATTACATATCATTACGGGGATGCTGCCGGCCAGGGATTTCTGCATGGATTCGCTGGCATGGTGTTGTTTATCAGCGCACTTATTCTGATATTGAGCGTAGATTCATTTTTGCACTTTTTAACAAAACGGCGATGGACGAATTCAGCCGTAACTACTGCATGAATAAAATGAAACATTCGCTAATTCTTATGAAAAACCCGATATTGACTAGCCTGGTTCTATGTTTGCTGATGATATCCACTGCTGCTTTGACAATGGTGATAACACCCACTGTCAAAATTGCAGACCTGAGAGGTACAATTGATCTGGAAGCGTTGATTCCAGTATCTTTCAATGACTGGAAAATTGATACATCCATCATCCCATTACAGGTCGACCCCAAAACTCAGGCGCAGCTGGATAAGCTGTACAATCAAACACTGGCAAGAACGTATATCAATTCTCAAGGCATGCGTGTCATGCTGGCCGTCGCATATGGCGGCGATCAAAGTGATCAATTGTCGCTACACAAACCGGAAGTCTGCTATTTGGCACAGGGCTTCGAAATTAAACAAAATATTGCCGGAGAAATAAACACACAGTACGGCAATTTGCCAGGCAGGCGTTTGCTGGCAATACGCGGCAATCGTAGCGAACCAATTACTTATTGGGTAACTATCGGTGATAAAGCAGTTTTGTCCGGTATAAACCAAAAATTACAGCAAGTCCGCTATGGTTTGTCCGGAAATGTCCCAGACGGTATGCTGGTGCGCGTATCGACACTTGGTACAAATATTGAACAGGCCTACCAAATACAGGAAATTTTTTTACAGGACATGCTGGTATCCTTGGATGCTGGCATGCGCAGCAGGCTAACTGGTTTCGCTGATCTGTAACTGAAATATACAATTAGGGATTCCAGCCCAAAATGAATCACCTCTTTCCTGTAGCCAACCGCGCGAATCCAACATTTATCATATTAATACTCAGTATTCCGTTTGCGCTGTTTTTCGGGTTGATGGCTGTCACTGCAAATCCCCTGCTAATTAGTTTTGCAGTAGCACTGATACTCGGTTTTGCATTATTGGCCAAACCTGACTGGATCATCTGGATAATACTGACGCTTGGGTTATTGACAATCGGCATACTACCACTCTTCATTCATGAAGGTTTTGCTGCCAGAAGTGCGTGGGGCGTTTCAATACTTGGTTTTTTCCTGATGTGTGTCGGGTTTTTCAAGATACTTTCAACTCCGAGTATTCAGAAGGAAACACCCGCATTTATCTGGATCGCGTTACTGTTTTTTATTTATGCCATTACTGTTTCACTGACAAACTGGCATTCGTCTGGCGAGTTTTTTGGTGGCGTTAAACGTTACTTTCAGATGTGGGGATTCATCTTTGCGTTGTGCTGGCTGTCTCTGGACGAACAAAAAATCCAGCGCTGGCGTGTTTATATGCTCTGCATCACTGCCATGCAACTGCCGCTGGCAATTTATCAGTTAATAACCTGGGTACCCTTTCGAGAGAGCATAAAAAGTGCTTATCCAAATATGGTGCCGATTGATGTTGTTGCTGGCACATTCGGTTCAAGTATTACCGGAGGTGGAGCAAGTGCCGAAATGGCAACTTTTCTGATTATTATCCTGGGTTTTGTATTAGCACGGCGAATGGAAAAAATTCTGCCAAACAAATATTTTATCTTACTGTTGTTTATCAGCATGGCCCCCTTGTTCCTGGGTGAAACGAAGGCGGTATTGTTTATGCTTCCACTCATGTTCATGGTGCTTTACCGGCATAAAATAATGAGCCAGTTTCGTTACTGGCTGCTGAGTTTCACGATGATCATGTTGATAACAATCGCGGCTGGATATACATATTTGAGCGTGATGCCCGAGAAAAACCGAGAAGCACTCATTTCTGACACGATTGAATATAATTTTCTGGACAAAGGTTATGGGGGTTATTATCTGAACCGTACAACTGCTATTACTTTCTGGGCACAGAAACAGCAAGTCGGTAATCCGATAGCATTTATTTTTGGAAACGGCCTGGGTGCATCCCACAGTGCCACACAGGGACATATAGCTGTACATTACCCTGGATATGGCATAGACCTGACTGCTGTTCCGACCCTGCTCTGGGATCTGGGGTTAGCTGGTTTCCTTTTATTCTTGGCAATACTGATATCAGCCTGGCGTTGCGCCAGTCGATTAATAAGGGAGTCATCCTCCGCAATTGTCCGCGCAGATGCGAAGGCCATACAGGCAGCGCTAACACTCTTTGCCTTTTATCTGTTTTACCGGATCGGTATTCTGGAATTATTGAGTTTTCAGATTGTATTTACCCTTCTGTTAGGTTACCTGGCCTGGTTGTATCGACAGCATCTACAAACCGCGAGCGATAACGTTTAACATGATTCAGAAATGTACACTGCATCTGAACTGAAATACAGCGCGTTGCATTTCCTGGCAGGTAAAGCAGTATCGGCATTTCTTACTTTCGCCACTTTATTGCTGCTGGTTAGAATACTTACCACGAAAGAATATGGGATGTATGTTCTGCTCGTAGCCGGCATGGAAATGGCGCTGGCGATCTTTTCATTTGGCCTGCCCTGGTTATTGGCACGTTATTTGCCTGAATTCCGGTTGAATGCCCGTCGCACACAAATCACTCGATTTATATGGCAAATTGTAGCGCTGCTTGGATTATTTCTCATTTTAGGCAGTTTGTTCACCTGCTTTGCTGTTCCGTATTTCCTTCCCCTTGAATTGGTTCAATATGCAGAAGTAACTAAATTGTTTTTGGTTGTATTGATTCTCGAAGGCTTGAGCAGGCGTATTCGGGAAAATATCCTGGCTCCTTTGATGCAACAAAAAATAGCACAAATCAGCCTGGTAGTACGCAATATCAGCTTTCTGCTCATAATTGGTTTTTTTGCGTTTCAAAATAATATCGATTTACTCCATGTGGTCTATGCCGAAATTGTTTCATCTATATTAAGCTTATGGCTAGTTGCATACGGACTGGTCTGGCATTTAAAGCGCTATCGCGAGAAGATTGACCCGAACGATTGGAACATTCCCGAATGGCGAAAAATGTGGTCCCTTGCTTGTAATATGTATTTTAATAATCTAATAACATTACTATACAGCCCGCAAATCTTCATCTTTTTGTCTCAGCGCTACCTGGGTATCGAGGCGACCGCATTGTTCGGATTTTTATGTAAAATATATGCTCAGATTGCAAATTATTTACCAGCAACATTGTTATTCAACTTGATCCAGCCAAAACTGGTCGCAAGCTACATTAGCTCTGGAGACATCAGGGAATTAACGCATAATGCGAACCTGGCAGGTAAATTGAGTTTGTTTATTTTAATGCCGGCCATCGTTTTTATCTGGTTGAGTGGCGATGAGTTCCTCAATTTGCTAAGTGATGGCAAGTTTCTGTTATCAGGTAATTATTTTTTAGGTTTAATGCTGGCCATGATTCCACTTAGTCAGCACCGTATCTTGACAACCGTTCTGGTAGCCATTGATAAATACAGAATTGTTGTATGGGGCGGTTTTTTCGGTGCATTATCATTGCCAATGGCCTATTTATTTCTGGAAATGGATAAAGGATTATGGGGACCGATCATTGCGATTATTGCCGGTCAGGCATTCTATAATCTTACTATTATTTTTTATCTGGTGCACAACACGGCATACCGTCCGGATACGGCCGGTTTCTTCAGGCTAATACTATCTTCATTCTGTGTATTGATTATTGTGCAATTTACCTTTGAATGGCTACACAGTGAAATCAGTATGTTGTTAATGATGGTTGCTGTAATTGTATGTTTCTTGTTGTCGGCTTATTTAATCAAACCTTTTAAAGCTGAAGAAAGGAAAAGACTAAATACTTTTATGAATAAAAAAATATTTATCTGGTAAAGACCTGACAAAATAGCGTGACATCACACAAACAGGAATCTGGATTTACAGTTGTCGCTCCGATCACCAATCAACTATTCGTTTTTAATGAACGAATCTGGCTGAGGTGTTGGATACATCAATTATCGATTACGGAATTATTTCGAAAACTGACTTGCTTACAGTGAAAGTTAATTTTATTGGTATTGGTGCACAGAAATGCGCCTCAACATGGATACATCGCGTGTTATCCGATCATCCTGAGGTAACAATTTATTCGGGGAAACAAATAGATTTTTTTTCCTTTTTTTACGATCGCGGTTACCAATGGTACGAAAAACAGCTGCAAGAAAGTGGTAAAGTCGCGATTGGTGAGTTTTCGACTTCATACTTCACGGACAGTGATTCGCCTGAACGTGTATTCAGTTACAATCCTGGCATGCGCATCATTCTCTCCCTGCGCGACCCGATTGATCGAGCTTATTCAAATCACCTGCATGAGGTTCGTCTACAGCATATAACCGGACGTAACCTCACTTTTGAAACCGGGCTAAAAAATAATCCGATGTATTTGTTGCAATCGCGTTACTCTTTGCATTTGAAACGCTGGCTGGAGATTTTTCCTGCCAGCCAGCTACTGGTGTTATTTCAGGAAGAGATACGCGATACGCCTCTTGAGCAGTCACGCAAACTTTATCGATTCCTCGGACTAGATGACTCTCATCATTCAAAATTCTTAAAAGAGAAGATCAATAAAAGCCAGATTTCCAGGCATCAAGGTTTTGAGCGCTTTGCCAGATATACAGGGCAGTTAGGGCGTGCTTTAGGTGCTGGCAGCATCATAGAAAGTGTAAAGAAAAACAAATGGTTACGCAGACTTCGTCAGTATAATGAAGTCGATCTGCGCGATATTATTCCTGCAATACAGCCATCTACACGAGAATATTTGCAATCATTACTGGCTGATGACATGTTCGAATTGTCACGGCAACTGAATCGCACTGATATTCCCTGGCCGACCTGGCGTTCATTAAATGACGATTTGAAGAAAAAACTTGAATGATGCGCGTAACAGTCTTGATGTATCACATGATAGATACGCCGGTAACACCCGAGGAGCGACGTTTTTGCCGTTCTCCAGAAAATTTTCGAAATGATATGCAGATTATTCATGAAGCGGGATACCGTGTCATATCAATGAAGACGTTGCTAGAAGCTATAAAAAATAAAGACCAACACTTAAGCAAAGCAGTCGTTATCACATTCGATGATGGCCTTGCTTGTAACTATGAAAATGCCTTGCCTGTATTGGAAGAATTTGGATATACGGCTTCGGTATTTGTCGTGACAAGTTATATTGGTGGATACAATGACTTTAGCAGAAACTACGGTTTTTCCCGAAGACGCATGCTAACTGTCAACCAAATAAAAGCCTTGAAAAAAGCCGGTGTGGATATTGGCAGTCATACTGTCCATCACCTTGCTTTGGGCAAGACAGCAACACAAGTCACCATAGATGAAATACTGAAGAGTAAATGTATGCTGGAAGATATACTTGCTTGCGAAGTACCACACTTTGCATATCCATTCGGGAGCTGGAATCCTGCTGTACGTGAAATTGTCATGAATGCGAATTATACTGGCGCGTGTTCGACAATGCCCTGGCCAAACAGACTGGATACCGATCCTTTTCTTTTGCGTCGATCCGAGATAAAAGGACAAGATAATTCCGCGCAATTTCGTCTGAAGTTGCGCTTTGCAACCAACACGATGCCGCCTGTTGCTGAAGCACGCCAACTAGCGCGTGGTTTTCTGGAAAAAATGAAGGTTATTCCACCTAAAAGATTCTATTAAAGTATCTTTGACGTATCGTGGTAGTTATTCGTCCGAGTCCATCAGGATGTAATTTGCCGTAATCTGATGAATCATTCTTCGTTTTCTTCTTCAATAAATTTCTGTAGCTGCCGTAGGCGTGCCTCGACACTTGATAACTGATAAAAATCTCCATTATCATGCTTTAGTGCAATTCTGAGTTGCTCGATGGCTGCATCATGGTAGCCTTGCAAGAAATAGACTTCTGCCAGTGCACGATGTTTCAACATTAACTTGTCCTGTTGTGCGTATGCACGAGCTTGTAATCGGTATAATGGAATATCGCTGGGATTAAACTGCAATTCACGATTAATCAGTTCTAGCGCGGCATCGGTCTGACTGTTTTGCAGCAGTGTATTAGCATATCCCTGAATAAGCGCCTTATGTTGCGGATAAATTTTCAACGCGGTGCGATATATTCGAAATGCGTCTTCTATCTGCCCATTCGCCAGTTTTACTTCTGCGGCCAGTGTCTCGACCATAGCGCCGGCTTGCAATCCTTTTTGCTCTACTTGAATCGCTTTTCCAAGCCTGTGGTCTTTAAGGACCATATCCGGTTTATTATCAGTTTGTATGAGCGTATAAAGCCGTGCCAACTGCGAATCAGCCTCCTGATATTGTTTATCACGCAATAATGCATAAATATAACCATACCGTTCAACTGCTTCATTAATATACCGCTTATCTTCAAGACGGGCTTTAAATTGACTGACTGCATCAGTAGATTTTCCGTGCAAGGCGCGCAGCTTCGCACGCACCAGTAGAAAATCCGAACTATCAGGAACCTGGCGGTATCCAAGTTCATGCGTACGGTTTTGAATATCAGCTATACGTTCGTATGTTAATGGATGTGTACGCATATAGGAAGGCGCACCATTTTCATAAAAACGTCCAGCTTTTTGCAATCGCTCAAAAAAAGCTGACATGCCTTGTGGATCGAACCCTGCATCCAGCAGTATGTTCAGGCCGACGCGATCTGCTTCTTTCTCATGCTTTCGTGTAAAGTTAAGCTGTGACTGTATGGCGCCAGCCTGAGATGCTGCGATGATTGCTTGACCTGCTTGTGGATTTGAACGTGACGCCAGAATGGCGACGGCAAGCGCTGCTATTGATGTAATCATGTTATATTTCTGACCGGCAATCATACGCGCAAGATGCTTTTGTGTGACATGAGCAATTTCATGGGCCATAACACCTGCAAGCTCAGACTCACTTTGAGCAGCAATAATCAGACCACTGTTAAAACCCATAAAACCACCTGGTAATGCAAACGCGTTTATGGTGGAATCCTGTAATGCAAAAAATTCAAAGGACTGACCTGGTCGTATTTCGTTTGAGCTTGCGATCAATTTGTGTCCAAGGTTATTAAGATAAGCTGAAATCTCAGGATCGTCCAGATAACTGGGGTCAGCTCGAATTTGCCGCATAATCTGCAATCCGATCTGTCGTTCTTCACGTGGCGTAATTGTTGCCTGCGAAACATCGCCCAGATCTGGTAGTTCATGTGCTACTGTCTGTATTGGAGGCAACAGCAGCAATATGATAATGAGAAAGCAAATTTTCATGTCGGTATGATAACTGTTTCTATTTTAAGTTCAATGACTTTACGTCTATTTTGAATAATGTTTTGGAAACGGCTATATCTCTCTAAAAGCCTGATGCAATATTGTGGTTTGACATGCGTCGATTAATTCTGCGATCATCAATTGAAAGAAGAGTGTTATTTCATTACGGGCACATTACTCAGCACTTGCCAAAACATTCACATTGTAAATTTTATGAAAAATTAATTGAAATCATGCAATACAGAAATCTGGGCAATACCGAAACACAAGTCAGTGTTATTTGCTTGGGAACGATGACCTGGGGTCAGCAAAATACCCGGAAAGAAGCTTTTGAACAGATGGACTATGCGCTGACAGAAGGCGTCAATTTTTTTGACACCGCTGAACTGTATTCAATACCGCCAAAAGCTGAAACATATGGCCATACAGAAACCATCATCGGTGAATGGTTCAATGCGCGCGGCCAACGCGATAAAATTGTCCTGGCAACAAAGATAGCTGGCCCCGGTTCTGATTGGATACCGTATATTCGAAGCGGACGAACCACATACAATCGGAAAAATATTCAATCCGCGCTGGACGCCAGTCTGAAACGTCTGCAGACGGATTATATAGATCTGTATCAATTACACTGGCCGGAGCGTAAAACCAATTTTTTCGGTCAACTTGGTTTTGTGCCAGAAGACGATAATCAATACACATCGTTTGTTGAAACACTGCAAGTAATGGATGAAGCAGTGCGTACCGGAAAAATCCGTTATATCGGCTTATCAAACGAAACACCCTGGGGGGTGATGAAGTTTCTTGAGCTAGCACGGCAGCATAACTTACCGCGTATTGTCAGTGTTCAGAACCCTTACAATTTACTGAATCGCAGTTATGAAATAGGTATGGCCGAAGTATCCTGGCGTGAAAAAGTTGGATTATTGTCTTATTCCCCACTGGGGTTCGGCGCTTTATCTGGTAAGTACTTGAACAATCGAAGACCATCAGGATCAAGACTCGATTTATTTCCGAACTATACGCGATACAGCAGTCAAAACGCTATACGTGCAATTGAAAGTTACGTCTCAATTGCAAAAAAATATCGATTGGATCCCGCGCAAATGTCCCTTGCGTATGTAAACAGCCGGCTTTTTCTTACCAGTACGATTATCGGCGCTACGACCATGGAACAGCTAAAATCGAACATCAATAGCGTCCACATGAATTTATCGAAAGATGTGCTCGAAGAAATTGAAGAAGTTCATCAGTCTCATCCCAATCCCAGTCCTTGAGGATATTCAAAAGCTTCAAACAAAATAAAAAGCAACTGCGTTAAGGCAAACCGCTTAATCAAATGCAGTATTTTAAGACTTACTATTTGTTTACCGGTGGAACGAACAAAGCGGGGATCGGTTTTGTTAAGAATTTTCTTTTTTTATGTTTTGACGTCAAGTTACGCTCGTCCGAATCGGAATGTAATTTCGTTTTATCTGGATTTGAATTATACGGTTGTGTAAACAGCGGATCATCGTTTACAGAGATTTTTGAAGCATTATGATGCGATACCTGTTCGCCATTGAAATATATTACTTCAGCACGATTTTCGACTGAGTCACGTACATTACTTTTTTCAGTAGGACTGTGTTTTGTTTTATTATCGCGCTTACCAGATAATGTTGATTTTTCTTTAACTTTAGTGCCTTTACCGGGTTTCTCTTCAAGCTCCGGTAATTTTTCAATCTTTATTCTTTTTTGTAATAACTTTTCGATACCTGCCAATAATTTTTTTTCCTCTGGGCTAACAAATGATATGGCATAGCCTTTCGCGCCTGCCCTGCCAGTACGACCTACTCTGTGAATATAGTCTTCGGGATTATTGGGTAATTCGAAATTAACAACGCATAACAATTCTTCAATATCCAATCCTCTTGCTGCCACATCGGTAGCGACCAAAACCTGTATAGTACCCTGTTTGAAATCATTATAGGCTTGTGTCCGTTGCAGTTGATTTTTATTACCATGAATAACCGCCGCAGAAACACCCTCTTTATCCAAAAATCTTTTTAAACGATCCGCTCCGGTTTTGGTGCGATTAAATATCAAAACCTGGCTTAGCTTTTTTTCATTTATCAAGTGCATCAACAACTTTGGCTTTGAAACAGTTTGCGTTGAATAAACAACATGTGTTATCAAATCATTGATTGAATTTCTTTTGGCTACTTCAATTAGTACCGGATTATTTAATATTTGGTTAGCAAGACTCTTTATCTCATTAGAAAATGTAGCTGAAAACATAAGGTTCTGACGTTTCGGTGGCAAGTAATCCACTATTTTTTTTATATCAGGCAAAAAACCCATATCAAGCATTCGATCAGCTTCATCCAATATTAAAATTTCAACTTTTGAAAGCACCAAATTTTTTTGCTGGATATGATCCAGTAAGCGACCGGGTGTTGCAACGAGTAGCTCTATGCCGTTTCTAATAATATTGATTTGTGAATCAATATTTACGCCGCCATAGACGAGCGCAGATCTCAAACCTGTATATTTGCTATAGTTCTGAATACTCTCAAAAACCTGTATGGCCAGTTCCCTGGTTGGCGCCAGAACTAGAGCGCGCAGTGAGTGCCTGGCAGGTGATGCACTGCTGTTTGCATAAACTTCAAGTCGTTGCAGCATTGGTAATGTAAAGCCAGCGGTTTTACCTGTACCGGTTTGCGCACCGCCCATCACATCCTTGCCTTCTAGAATTGTCGGTATCGCTTTTTCCTGTATGGGTGTTGGGGATTTATAACCTTCCTCAGAAACAGCCCGCAGAATGTTGGCTGACAAACCAAGCTCTTCAAATAGCATTTATTAAACTCCTAAACATTTGCCTTTTATTACTACTCTTATATTTTCATAATATAAGTGGTTTTGTTTTCCTGTGAAAAAATAATGACTTGATACATATATTGTCAATCATAGATTTCATTAAAAATGGGAATACAGCTTAACTGAGTCGTTAATCTCTGGACTCGATCGGGACGTGAAAATGGATAGATATGGCAGTGTGAAAATACTAAATTCTGGTTACGATTTTTAAAAAGTCAATTTTGACTTTAAAAAAAAGATAACCCGCATAGATAATCACTATGCGGGTTATGGCGTTTTAATTAATCAATTGATTCCAACGTGCAAACATATTAATAATCGTCGTCGTCCTCGTCATCATCATCGTAGTCGTCATCGTCATCTTCGTCCCATTCATCCCAGCCGTCTTCCTTCAGCACAAGCTT
>NZ_FOIA01000078.1 GCF_900111605.1 Nitrosomonas marina
CAAATTCCATGGTGAATGGAATTACCAAATCAAACCTCATCAATTGTCAGATATACACTAAGCCAAAGTGTTCAAGTTATTTTTGCTAAGCTACTAAGTCTAATGATGATCATTTAGGCCATGTTTGAAAGCCATTTAACCGCCAGAA
Source organism: Nitrosomonas marina (assembly GCF_900111605.1). GTDB lineage: Bacteria > Pseudomonadota > Gammaproteobacteria > Burkholderiales > Nitrosomonadaceae > Nitrosomonas > Nitrosomonas marina_A. Next base: position 149 of record NZ_FOIA01000078.1, read on the forward strand.
ATCTGTTCAATCCGGTTATGCTAAAGATAACCAGTGTCCGGATAGGTTATTTTTCACACACATTTTAATGCGCATATTTCGTCTCCTTAAAATACAATCTGTAGCATTTCGTTATGGGCTGGATGAATTTTTCACAACTCACGGTCCGTTGCGTTTTTTAAACAAACCGATCAGATGGTTGACTTTCTGGCGCAAACTGGACAAGCCGCGCGGTGAAAGATTGCGTTTGGCGCTTGAAGCACTAGGCCCAATTTTTGTCAAATTCGGTCAAATGCTGTCAACCCGGCGCGATCTCATACCGCATGATATTGCCGATGAGCTGGCAAGGCTGCAAGATCGGGTCCCACCCTTTTCTTCGGATATCGCACTGGGCATACTTGATAAAACCTACGAAAATAAAGTCGATGAGGTTTTTCTAAAATTTCATAAAGATCCTATTGCCAGCGCTTCAGTTGCACAAGTGCATTTAGCAGTATTGCACGATGGAACCGAGGTAGCCGTCAAGATACTACGGCCAGGGATTGCTCCTATTATCACTCATGATATTGATTTGATGGATACAGGGGCATGGCTGGTTGAGAAACTGTGGCCTGATGGACGACGCCTGAAACTCAGGCAAGTAGTATCAGAGTTTGCCCGACATCTTGATGATGAACTTGACTTAATGCGCGAGGCATCGAACTGCAGTCAATTGCGCCGTAATTTTTTAAATTCACCTTTGTTATTGGTTCCGGAGGTTTACTGGGACTACTGTCGCAGCAACGTTATGGTTATGGAACGCGTATCCGGCGTACCGATCAGTCATGTCGATGAACTAATCGCAAATCATATTGATATTCCATATCTTGCGCGAATGGGGGTCGAGATTTTCTTTACACAGGTATTCCGTGACGGTTATTTCCATGCAGATATGCATCCCGGTAACATTTTTGTCGGTGATGACGGCCGGTATATTGCTGTTGACTTTGGCATTATGGGAACACTCAGCGATGAAGATAAAAATTATCTGGCACAAAACTTCCTGGCTTTTTTCAGACGTGACTATGCACGGGTTGCACAGGCGCATGTAGAAGCCGGCTGGGCTCCCAAAGAGACCCGCGTTGATGAATTTGAAACAGCCATCCGCGCTGTATGCGAACCAATATTTGATAAGCCACTCAAAGAAATTTCATTTGGTCGAGTATTGTTCCAGCTGTTTCAGACTTCACGTCAGTTCAACGTCGAAATACAACCGCAGCTGGTTTTATTACAAAAAACACTGCTCAACATTGAAGGACTAGGCCGCGATCTGGATCCCAATCTCGATTTGTGGAAAACGGCCAAGCCTTTCCTTGAAAACTGGATGTCAGAGCAGATCGGATTGCGCGGTTTGTCTGGCCGCATACAAAAAGAAGCACCTAACTGGGCAGTCATTTTTCCACAGTTTCCACGCCTGCTTCATCATTTACTGGCCGAGAACAGAAATCAGGGCCTTGAAGACAAATTACAAAAGTTGATAATAGAAGAAAAGCGGCAAAACCGCCTCCTCATCTATGTCGTCATTTTGTTGATCGCACTATTGCTCTGGCAAGTGATCCAGTAATTACGCACAATACTGCTTTGCTTTGTGTTTGTATTGTGCCCATAATTAACGTAATTCTGTCTCGTCGGCAGTTTAAATCATCTCAGCGTTTACCAAGAAATATAGCCAGTTACCATTTAGTATGGCTCCCCGACCAGGGCTCGTTAGAGTAGAAGACTGCAACAAACAACGCATATTCACGCGCCATCCGTCACAGCCTCCCCTCATCAAACCGGAC
>NZ_FOIA01000008.1 GCF_900111605.1 Nitrosomonas marina
CTAACAGCCGTATCGATGAGTTGTTGCCACTCGCTCCGAAATTTATCGAAGCATTAAAACTATAAAAATTCTAGACGGACGTAACGGACGCATACAGTTATTTTTCAAGAAAGGTATTTTGCAAATTTGTATTTAAGTTTGTCTGCTGATTAAAGAAGATAAAGAAGAAATTCAAAAAATATTTGATTCCAATAAAACTACTTACTGGGACTGTAACTAGGACTAAATTGAGCGAACAATCTTATTAGTTCATATAGCTATCAGTATTGGCATATAACTTATTGATTTAATGGTGCTGTTGAGAGGAGTCGAACCTCCGACCTACTGATTACGAATCAGTTGCTCTACCAACTGAGCTACAACAGCTTTTTTGGTGTGCGTTTGAAATAATCCAGTATTATAGTTGTTAGTGGTGGGGCGGGTAAATAGTTGATTTGCTTTTGTGCAGATTTTGCACGTATCTTCGTGTGTTATAACGTATATACTTACATTTTTTAGCCTCAGAATCAGAATTTTGTTATGTATCTACTCATTCATAGACAATGGATTTATTAACACAAGGGTTGCTTGGTGCGGGTATGGCACAGTCGGGGGCACGGCGTGATGATGTGCGTCTAGCTGCGGGCGTGGGTTTTTTTGCCGGATTGATTGCTGATGCGGACATCTTGATTCGGTCAGAGAACGATCCTTTGCTGAATATCGAGTTTCACCGGCATTTCACGCATTCTGTTTTCTTTATTCCGTTTGGCGCGTTAATCGCGACTTTGCTGTTGTGGCCATTTTTACGCAAGCGTTTGCCGTTTGCGCGTATTTATTTGTTTGCGTTTCTGGGGTATTGCCTGAGTGGAGTGCTTGACGCGTTTACCAGCTATGGTACGCATTTGCTGTGGCCGCTTAGTGATGCGCGTATAGCGCTCAATATGATTTCGGTTATTGATCCGGTGTTTACTTTAATCCTGCTGACTGCGGTTGTGGTCGCTTTCAGGAAATATACCGTTATTGCAGCGCGTGTCGGATTGTTGCTGGCTGGGATTTATTTGTCGTTTGGCTGGACGCAGTTGCAGCGTGCAGAAAGCGTTGCTGAGAAACTGGCTGTTGAGAGAGGACATACGATCGAGCGCCTGCTGGTTAAACCGACTCTGGCAAATCTGGTGTTGTGGCGTTCGATTTATCAGTTCGATGGACAGTTGTATGTCGATGCGGTGCGCGTTGGACTGTTTTCAGATGTGCGGGTTTATCCTGGAGACTCAATTGAATTGTTTGATTTTTCACGTGATATGCGCGAATTGCCGTTTTCATCCGTTCTGGCTGGCGACATTGAACGGTTCACGCATTTTTCCGATGGTCTGGTGGCTCTCTGGACTGGGCAGCCAGAGCATGCTGAGGTGTTGATTGATGTGCGATATTCCAATCTTCCCATGTCGCTGGCGCCGCTCTGGGGTATCGAGATAGACATGGCGCAGCCTGAGCAACACGCCAGATATACGCTGTACCGTGATGCTTCCGGTGAAACGAGGAAAAAATTCATGTCGTTGCTGATGGGACAGGATCTGGACTGAAACCCAGGTCAGTCTGGTACGTGCTATTTTAAAGCCGTGATCCACTTTGCGTACAGCCGATCGGCAATATTATTGAGCTTTATTACCCGCTCAGTCAGATTTTTTTCCATCTCCGCTGGAGACTGGACAGTCGGCTCATCCATTTGAATGATTTCCTGGAAATTGACATCGCTCCAGTCTTTAACCATGCGCTCGGTCATTTCAACGTGGCACTGCATACCCAGGTGAATACCAATGGCAAAGGCCTGGTTTTCGCAGTGTGGGCTGGAAAGAATACAAGTGGCTCCTTCCGGTAAACTGAAGGTTTCACCATGCCAATGGAAGGTTTCAAATTCTGATATGTCATTGAACCATGCACGAGCTACCGGGTTTTGCGCTACCTGGACGTCGCCCCAACCCATTTCTCTGCATACATTCTGTGTAACGATACCGCCAAGGGCCTTGGCTATTAGCTGACCACCCAGGCAATGTCCCAGAACGGGTATTTCCCGTGCCACTGCCTGCCGAATTATATTCAGTGTTGGCTCAATCCAGGGTAAATCATCATTAACGCTCATCGGGCCGCCCATAAAAACCAATCCGCTGTATGGTTCCGCGTTAATCGGCATTTCTTTGCCTGCATCGATTTTGATCAATTCCCACGGAATATGATTGTTGTCGAGAAATGTGGCAAAATAGCCGGGCCCTTCTATGGGCAGATATCTGAAAATAGCAACTGGCTTCATGAAGTGTTCGCTAACTATGAGTCTGAAAAATTAGTCCATATGTATGATGGGTACCGTCATCTTATTTTCTTCTGATAATGCCTGTCAATTTTATGCCGGTTTGCTGGTTCCTTGCAGTTGTATGATCGCTAAAATTTATGGTTGATCAATAGTCATAACCGGTTTTTTTTATTTGCTGTTATTTTTGTTATTCGATGTCAGTCAAAAAAAATTCATTCGATGATCTGGTGCGAGTTGAACAGATACGCACCATAGAAGCTGTAAAATCCGAGGAGCTGTCTTACGCTGGCGTGGCGGATATAAGAAACCAATCTATGGCGGATTTCAAATATGCCGATTTTACGCAAAGGCTGACCACACGCGCAAACTCTCTGATTCGTGATAACGAACTGGATGATGCAATTACAAAACCGCGTCAACAATTCAGGCGCGCTGGTCAGATTTGTCTGATCATTGCTGCGATTCTGGGCTGTCTGGCTGCAGCGAATGCTGTCAGTGTGTCGCAAACATTGAATATCTACTGGTTGCTTTCGGTACTGCTGGGTTTTCATTTGCTGTCGTTGATTTTGTGGACGACCGGCATTGTATTGAATTTGCAGGGACTGAGCAGTGGTGTTGCAGCGCAACTGGCTGGCTGGTGGCCTTTCCGAAAAAAAGAAAAGGATACAATGGAATCACTGGCAAGACTTGCCTGGTGGGAGAGCTGCCTGACTGGTATTATTGGAAAGTGGCGTGTCAGTGTGCTTACTCATCAATTCTGGCTGACTTATCTGGCTGCAGGACTCGTATTGCTGGTCCTGCTAATGTTGGCCAAACAATATAATTTTATCTGGGGAACCACGTTGCTGCCTGAACATAGTCTGCCCCGACTGACGGAATCATTAGGCAAGCCACTGGTCTTGATAGGCTTTGAGATACCTGACAGCCGGCAGATTGCTGCAAGCAGGATGGGAATAGTAGAGCAGGACGCAGAAACACGCGGCGCATGGGCGCGGTTTTTGATTGGCGTGCTGTTGATTTACGGTTTGTTTCCTCGTTTAGTGCTGCTTGTTTTATCAGCATTGATGCTGAAGTGGTCTGAACGCCGGTTTAAATTGGATTTGTATCTGCCATATTACATCGATTTGCGCCAGCGCCTGATGACGCGTAAAGACAGTTCTAAAATTATCGATGCCGATCCGCTTGCGAATAAGAAACCGGCAGAAGTAAACTATGCTACGGTTAACAACACAGTACCGGATCAGGCATATGCAGTTGGTATTGAGCTCGACGAAAAAATTGTCTGGCCTGGTTCGGTGGTTTGCCACCTGAATATTGTTGATCAGCAAACACAAGCGGAAGCGCTTCAACTGGTTAAATCACTGAATGGATCTCTACTCATTGGTGTTGCTGCACATCGTTTGCCAGACCGGGGTATTCAGCGTATCGTCAGCGATTTGCTTGCAGCTACCAGATGTAGCCCCTGGCTGGTGCTGTTGAATAAAAATCCGGCTGTACCCGTCGCTCACAGTCGGGAGCAGGCCTGGTTTCGTCTGGCGCAGGCTTGCGGAATTCCAGCCGAGCAGGTTATTACTCAGTAAATGATCATGGAAAACCTCTCACATCGCCTGTTAAATATTGCTGTCGTCGGGCATACCAATACCGGTAAGACTTCATTAATTCGCACTATGTTGCGTAGCGCTGAATTCGGCGAAATAGAGGATGCCGCCGGAACCACACGTCATGTGGAACAGGCCACAATTACGGCGGGTGACTTGCCTGTTCTGAACCTGCATGACACACCTGGACTGGAAGATACACACGCATTGTATGCGCATTTGAAAAAAATGAGTGGTAAGTCCAGATTGGTAGCGCCTGTGAATATTCTCGAGGAATTCGTCACGAATATCTCCATGCACGATCCCCTGGAACAGGAAGCTAAAGTCATTCGTCAGGTTTTACGCAGTGATGTTTTACTCTATGTCATTGATGTGCGTGAGCCTTTTCTGGAAAAATATCGTGTAGAACTGGAGATACTTACGCGGTCGTCGAAACCGATCATTCCGGTTTTTAACTTCATTGCTGAGCACAGGCAGGAGCTGAATCACTGGCGAGAACAATTAGCCGTCTACAATATCCATACAACACTTGAATTTGATACTGTTGCTTTTACGTTTGAAGCTGAGAAGCGTTTATATCAGAAAATTCAAACGCTGGTCGAAACACAATACGACACGCTGCAAAAACTGATCGACTATCGTGCCAAGGTCTGGAAACAGCTTTGTCTGTCCGGCGCAAAACGTATTGCGGAATTGATTGTCAGTGTGGCCAGCTATCGAGAAAGCAAGAATGTCAGGCCTGGCCATATTGCTGAATCGTTGAATGAAGACAAACTGCACGATTACGTCAGGAAAGCTGAACAAAACTGCCTTAAAGATTTGCTGTCAATTTTTAATTTTTCGGAGAAAGATGTTGCAATCCAGAAAATTCCGGTTAGTAACGGTCAATGGAAACTGGACATTTTTGCGCCTGGTATCATGAAAGCATATGGGCTAGATGTCGGCAGTGCGGCAGCAAAGGGTGCGGCAGCGGGTGCGGGTATTGATCTGATGGTCGGTGGCTTAAGCCTGGGAGCAGCAAGTGCGCTAGGTGCTCTCGCGGGTGCAGGATGGTCTACTTTCAAGCGTTATGGCGATGAAATTAAAGCGTCAGTGCGGGGTACGCAATGGCTTTGTGTCGATGAGAACACATTACAGGTGCTCTATCTGCGGCAAAAGCAGTTATTGGAAAAACTGATGCATCGAGGACATGCCGCTTATGACACGATGCAGGTTGATACGCCGGAAAAAATAAAACTGCCTGAAGACTGGTCTAATCTTATCAGTACGCTTCGCCAGAACCCTGCGTGGCATGAAGCTTCAACATCCCGCAATAACAATAAACAATATCTGGAAATAGAGTCCAAATTGATTGCGGGTATTTTACACAACGAAACGGAGCCGGCTGCGAAGCGCTGACGTATTCCGTTTGACTTGATCAAGCTCTATTTTCATAGCAGTGAGACGTTCGCTTCCAGTGCGGACAGTATTTCCCATGTCGGTTTATCTCTAAGTTATCGCGGTATCGTGCCGTATATACTGCCATCTATTGAAACGAAAATAGTCAGTTATCTCAGCTGATTAATTCGAATCCCCGATATTAAGGAGTAAATATGGGCGCTGTTACAGCACGTACTGATAAAAAAGTCAAAGAAGTCAGTTTTTCCTGGGAAGGGAAGGATAAAACCGGCAAACAGATCAAAGGTGAAATGCGTGCCGCCGGCTCTGTTGTCGTTACGTCGGCATTGCGCCGTCAGGGTATCAAAGTTACAAAAATCAAGAAAGTCAATGAATCGGGTGGAAAAATTACGGACAAAGATATCACCCTTTTTACCCGGCAGCTCGCAACCATGATGAAATCCGGTGTGCCATTGCTGCAGGCCTTTGATATCGTTGGCAAGGGACACGATAATCCAGCAATGAGAAAACTGCTTCTGGATATTAAAACCGATGTGGAAACCGGAAACAATTTAGCCGATGCGTTTCGAAAATATCCGCTGTATTTTGATAACCTGTTTTGTAACCTTGTTGGCGCTGGCGAAGCGGCGGGTATTCTCGATACCTTACTCGATCGGCTGGCGACATATAAAGAAAAGATTCAGGCCATCAAAGGAAAAATCAAATCCGCACTTTTTTATCCCCTTTCGATTATTGTCGTGGCTTTCATCATTACTGCGATCATGATGATTTTTGTAATTCCGTCATTCAAAGATCTGTTTGATAATTTCGGTGCGGATTTGCCTGGACCAACATTATTTGTTATGACGATTTCAGACTACTTTGTTGAATACTGGTGGGCGATATTCGGTTCAATCGGGGGCAGTATCTATGCCTTTTTTTATGCCTGGAAACGTTCAGTCGCCATGCAGCGGGTTATTGACCGGTTGATGCTCAGATTGCCCATATTTGGTAATGTTATTCGCAAGGCGACAATTGCCCGGTGGTCGCGGACGCTGTCAACCATGTTTGCCGCTGGGGTGCCACTTGTTGAATCGCTCGATTCGGTTGCCGGAGCTGCGGGCAATTATGTCTACTATGAGGCAACCAAGAAAATTCAGGTTGAAGTGAGTATAGGTAACTCCCTGACATCATCTATGGCGGGTACTGAATTATTTCCCCATATGGTATTGCAAATGGTCGCTATTGGTGAAGAAGCAGGTTCGCTGGATTCCATGTTGAGTAAAATTGCTGATTTTTATGAAGCCGAAGTGGACGATGCTGTGGAAGCGTTATCAAGTCTGATGGAGCCGATGATTATGGTGGTGCTGGGAACATTGATTGGTGGTATGGTTGTTGCTATGTATCTGCCAATCTTTAAAATGGGTATGGCAGTTGGTTAAGTGCTGAAAACCTGTTGTCCTACAAACTTGTCACCGCTGTGTGGTGCCAGTTTGCGATTAACGGGTAACCTTTTGTGTTTGATAAACTTTCTCGTGCTACCTAACATTTTTTTTAATGCCTATGATCGTACAGTTACAGGAGTCCATCTCACTATTGATTACTCTGACCGCCGTTCTTGGTTTGATGGTCGGCAGCTTTCTCAATGTGGTTATTTACCGTCTGCCCAAGATGATTGAAAGAAGCTGGCAGCAACAATGTGCGGAATTTCGGGGGGAGCAAGTTGAAGCTGCCCCTGCTTTCAATCTGGCCACCCCTCGTTCGAATTGTCCTCATTGCCAGCATAAGCTTGCATTCTGGGAGAATATACCTGTTATTAGCTATTTATTTTTGCAGGGGCGCTGTTCCGAGTGCCGTTCGCCGATATCCATGCGTTATCCCATGATTGAAGTATTCACTGGTGTAATCAGCGGTTTTGTCGCTTGGCATTTCGGCTGGGGCTGGCAGATGGTCGCTGCCCTTTTTTTTGTGTGGTCGCTTATTGCACTGGCTGCAATCGATATTGATACCCACTTGTTGCCGGATAATATTACATTACCGTTAATGTGGCTGGGTATCCTGGTTAATATGCAAAACGGATTTACTAATCTCCATTCGGCTGTGATAGGTGCAGTTGCAGGGTATTTGTCGTTGTGGATGGTATACTGGGTTTTCAAACTGATCACGGGCAAGGAAGGTATGGGGTTTGGTGACTTCAAACTGCTGGCAGCTATCGGTGCATGGCTTGGTTGGAGCATTTTGCCGCTGGTGATTCTGTTTTCGTCACTTGTTGGGGCTATGGTTGGTGTCGGTTTAATCATAGCGGCAAAGCTTAACAAAGACGTTATGATTCCTTTTGGCCCATATCTGGCCGGCGGGGCACTCATTGCATTATTCTGGGGACAGGAAATCAATCACGCATATTTTGGTCTATTCTGATTTTTCATGTTTGTCATAGGTTTGACTGGTGGCATTGGTAGCGGCAAATCCACAGCAGGTGAAATTTTTGCAGAACTGGGTGTTGATGTCATCGATACTGACCAAATTGCACGTCTGTTGACGCAATCAGGCGGCGCTGCCATTCCAGCAATATGCGGCTTGTTTGGTGATGCCTATATTACCGAAAGTGGTGCACTTGACCGGCAGAAAATGCGCCAGCTGATCTTTTCTGACAGTGCTCATCGACAAAAACTTGAACGGCTGTTGCATCCGCTTATTCTCGATGAAGTCTCTTCTCATGTTCAACGATCCCTCTCGCAATACGTGATCGTTGTTGTTCCCTTGTTATTGGAAACTGGGGACTATGATCACCTGATTCAGCGCGTTCTTGTTATTGACTGCGATGAACAATTACAGGTGACTCGAACCATGGCGCGCAGTCGATTGAGCGCTGCGGACGTCAAGGCTATTATGGCGACGCAGGTTGACCGCCAGTTCCGTCTAACAAAAGCGGATGATATTGTTCGTAATAACCGGGATTTTGGCCATCTTAGAGCGCAGATTGTCCGGCTTCATCATTTTTATCTTACCCTGGCTGAATAATTCATCATAGAATTTACTTGATCTTGGGGTGAAACCTGTAGTACAAGTAGCGCATTAACAAACAGTGACTAGTTGATCGACGTGCGGAGAGCATTTCTCAATGAAGATGAACCTAAATCAAACTTTAAATTGTCGCGTGCTGCCATTGCGCCCGGAAAGTAGCAATATCCAAAGTCTTTTCAATTTCCAAAGTTTTTTTTCAATCAGCTTATTGATTTTAATTGCCGTTTTTTTTTCAGGTTGCACGCAACCCTTGAAGGCCCCGATGCCGAGAACCTCAACGATCAAAGCGCCTTCTCCAATAAATGCGCCTTATAATCGTTCCTATACTGTAAGAGGCATAACCTATCATCCGATGCGTTCCGCTGTCGGATACAGTGAGCGTGGAATTGCCTCCTGGTATGGATCTGAGTCCGGCAACCGTACCGCAATGGGTGTCCGATTTAATCCCCGGGAATTGACTGCAGCACATAAAACGCTGCCGCTGCCAACAAAAGTCCGTGTGACCAATTTGAGAAACGGACGATCGGTTGACGTAGTGGTTAATGACCGTGGGCCGTTCAAAAAAAACCGCCTGATTGATTTATCGCATGGCGCGGCAAAGAGAATAGGACTTGATAAACAGGGACTTGGAAAAGTAAAAGTTGAATACCTGGAGACCCTGGCAAACAATCCCTGACCGCTGTTCTGGGATTGCATTTTTAATTGAGTTGAAATAATCATGAAGGCGTAGTTTCAAGGACAGTGCTTACTGCATAACTGTAAGTCGATAACGATTATGAAAAAAAGCACACCTGATCTTATGACCATGCTGCATCGGCTCATTGCCCTGCCATCCATGAGCAGTGTTAATCCGGCATTTGACACGAGCAATCGTGCCGTGGTCGATTTATTGGCAACCTGGTTCGAAGCCCTAGGTTTTACAATAGATGTCATGCCATTGACCGAACAGCCACATAAAGCCAATCTTGTGGCAACTATTGGACCTGTTCAGGAAAAGACGATGCCTCATGGATTGATGCTGGCCGGTCACACCGACACAGTTCCTTGCGAAGAGAAGTTCTGGCGGTTTAACCCCTTTCAGTTGACAGAGCAGGATAATCGTTTGTATGGACTTGGTACGGCCGATATGAAAGGTTTTTTCGCTCTGGTTATCGAGGCATGTAGACAATTTGATGCTACCCGGTTTAAACAGCCACTGGTCATTCTGGCAACAGCCGATGAAGAGAGCTCAATGGAAGGGGCTGCCATGCTGGCGCAGAAACCACTGCCGGCGCGTTATGCTGTTATTGGCGAACCTACAGGACTCAGACCGGTCAACGCTCATAAAGGCATGATTATGAACGGTATCCGGCTGATCGGACGTGGTGGACATTCCAGTAATCCGGCACTGGGTTTGAATGCAATGGAACCCATGCATCTGGTACTTGGAGAATTATTGCGCTGGCGAGACGATTTGCAGAGTCGCTATCAGGATAAACGATTCACTATTCCGGTACCGACCTTGAATCTTGGCCATATTCATGGCGGTGATAATCCCAACCGTATCTGTGACCAATGTGAGGTTCATTTCGATATCCGTTTGTTGCCGGATATGGATATTCAATCTGTTCATCATGAATTGCATTTACGTTTAAAAACCCTGCTCGCGAATACGGAGATACAATGGGAATTGTTTCCGTTAAAACAGGGTACACCTCCAATGCTGACGCCCAAAGAGTCGCCAATTGTCAGAAGCTGTGAACAATACACGCATGCCGAATCACATGCTGTTGCATTCTGTACCGAAGGTCCCTACCTGACACAACTTGGCATTGATACTGTCATTCTGGGTCCAGGTAATATCGCCCAGGCACATCAGCCCAATGAATATCTTGAATTGTCAAACATCCGGCCATGTGTGGATATTCTGACTGATTTGATTGCAGAGTATTGCCTGTAGCAAATATAAGCTGATTAGTGCTCGAAACAGTCTCGTTTATTAGCAGCTTGTCATAATGCAAGGCCTGTACACAAATAACTGGTTGCCTGAACTGTTGGTAGTCAGATATTCGAAATGATAAAAGAATAGGCATGCCCGAGGATATGCAAAAGAAAAAACTTAGCTTTTCCATACGTATGCTTGAAACCGTCGAACGGGCAGGCAACAGGTTGCCTGATCCGGCAATCCTGTTTGTAGGATTGCTGCTTGCTATCTGGCTATTGTCGTGGCTGCTTTCGTACATACCGTTCGATGTCATTGATCCACGTACTGAAGCCCCGCTCATTATCCATAACCAGTTGTCTGGCGCAGCAATAACCGAATTTCTGTCGGTTATGGTGACTAATTTTTCGCATTTTCATCCGGTAGGTGTAGTGCTGGTGGCAATGATGGGAATTGGTGTTGCTGAGCACACTGGTTTTATCAATTCTGCATTACGGGCTTTGCTGAGTGTTACATCGAAACGATTTCTGACCCCCATGGTCATTTGCGCCGGCATCATCAGTCACTCTGCTGTCGATGCAGGCTACGTGCTAGTCATACCGCTGGGTGGTGTTATATTTTATGCTGCAGGAAGGCACCCATTGACCGGAATTGCTGCCGCTTTTGCAGGTGTTTCAGGTGGTTTTTCAGCAAATTTCTTACCTTCATCGCTTGATCCGTTATTGCAGGGTCTGTCGCAGGCAGGAGCCCGGATTCTTGATCCCGATGTTGTGTTGAATCCGCTCAACAATTATTTTTTTACATCTGCTTCTTCCATTTTGATTGTCGGGCTTGGATGGTATGTGACTGAGAAGATCGTTGAGCCACGCCTGCAGCATATCGAATATGCCGGTGATTCCGGGGGGCATACTGATATGCGAGCACTGCAACCAGAAGAGCACAATGGTTTGCGTGCAGCCGGATTAATTTTTTTGCTAAGCATTGCTGTCTTAATCGCTACAGCCTGGCCGTCCGATTCGTCATGGCGGGATGCCTCGGGTGATCTTACTTCCGGCTCTGCCCCGATCATGCGTTCCATAGTTTCATTGATTTTCCTGATGTTTGTTATACCAGGTTGTGTTTATGGTATTGTGGCTGGTACGGTGAAGAGTGCCAAAGATATCATTGATGGTATGACTAATGCCATGCACCAGATGGCTTATTATCTTGTCATCATGTTTTTTATCGCCCAGTTTGTATATGCGTTTGGACAGTCGAATCTTGGTGTTCTGCTTGCTCTGCAAGGTGGGGCAGCACTAAAGGCTTTGGCAATGCCTTCGACGATTACCATTATTGGGGTTGTGCTAATTACCGCATTCATCAACCTGTTTGTAGGTTCATCCAGTGCAAAATGGGGAGTGCTTGCACCGATTTTTGTGCCCATGCTGATGCAACTTGGTATTTCGCCTGATTTGACACAAGCAGCGTACCGTATCGGTGATTCGAGCACCAATATCATTACACCGTTGCTGCCATATTTCCCGCTTGTAGTTGTGTACTGCCAGCGCTACACTAAACATGCAGGGATCGGGACAGTAGTAGCGATGATGCTTCCATATTCAGTAGCTTTTCTTGTAACGTGGACCTTATTTTTGCTGTTGTATGCTTTTGTGGGCTTACCGCTCGGTGTTCAAGCAAGTTATATTTACCCTTAGCAGTATTCACTTGTCTAATTCTGTTATTTGTATTGATGATTATTGTATTAATGATGGTGTTGAATAGTCTGGATTTTTACCTAACGCAAAGCAATGACGAAAGTCGGATATCAAATTGTGAATTTGCTGAAATAAAAAGTGGATGTTAAGATGAAAATGAAATGTGTGCTGAGTGGTTTTATGTCTGTTTCGGACAAGCAGCTGTGGTTATATCGTTCTTGAAATGTGCATGCACACATTGTGATAATTCTTTTACAAAGGATATGGAGGAACGAGTATGAGAAGTGTATTTTGGATACTGTCGTTTGTTACTTTAACTTTCTTTATGGTGGCTTGTGCTGATCAGGATTCAGCAGAAAGTATGGGTGAGTCGATTGATCAGACCATTGAAGATACTAAAGAAACCTTGAGTGACGCCACCGACGAGGTTAACAACAAACTGGACACTGCTGCTGAAGATACAAAAGAGGCCATGGATAGCGCCATGGAAGGCGCAGACGAGACAATGGAAGAGCTGGGGGACGCACTCGAAGATGCTGGTGATGAAGTTGAAGATGCCAGTGATGACATCGAGGAAAAAGCAAGATCCAGCAGTGGTTATTAGGAAGTCAATTTAAACAGCCTTGCGTTAATTCCAAATTAGCGGATAACGTAAGCGTTAGTTGTTCCGTTTAAACCGGTAATCGATCAGAACATAGCCTTCACGGCGAGGAACCGCTACCGGTTTAAACGGTTAATGGGACAGTCTACAGAAATGCCCTTTATGGATGGAACGTTGCGAGATGCTGGCTAACGCTTTTATCGAGGCGGCACTGTAAAATAAATTGTGTAGCTGTCTGGTTCAAAGATGCCAAATTAGTCGGTTCCCGTAAATCCGGTGATAAAAGGGTGGCAGTAGCCACTTAGAAAAAATAATCTGTGTCTTTGCAGTTGCAGATATAGGACAGACGAGTGGCTTTTAACTGCGCTGTATCGGGAAACTGGCCCAAGCCAGGCTATATAACACTAAAGCAAGTACAATCACCGCATTAAACCCAATTGAAATAGCCAGCAAAGTAGCCAGCACGGCGCTCACAACTGAAGCACACCCGTTGATACCCCATGCCCAGGGAATCATTTCCGGGGCTATGTTACCTAGTTTTGCCAGAGCCAGTGGAAATGGCATTCCCATCAAAAAAGCCAGCGGTGCGACCAAACTGACAGTCAGAATAATCTTGTGCGGCATGGTTAATGACTGGTTGGTTGAGAAAATCGACTGTAAAAAAGCCATGTATAGAAAGCCAAGTACAACAATGCCAATTACTGCAAAGGTGATTGCAGGTTGATAAAGGCCGGACTGGATTAATCGCTGGGAAAACCCGCTACCCAATCCGGCAAACATCAGAAAAGCTGTCAGTATGATCGCTACGGCATACAGCGGATGATGCAGAAACAGGATAAATTTTTGAATAAAAGCGATTTCAATAAATAAAAATGCCAGTCCGATGGCTGAAAAATATATGATTACGCGATTTCTGCTGATTGCTGCTGTGACTGGCGAGGCTGTCATGATTGTTTTTTTAAAAAAAAGTAGAGGCAGTAATATCAAAATAGTGCTGGCAACGAGCGCTTGAAAAAGTGTTGCAATCAGTACCAGATAGCCGCCTTCAAGGAGGGGCAGTCCGCCGCTGTTGCGTAGCGAGATGATTTCCGGCAATACCGACCATTTGAAAAAGTGAAAGAAATAAGGGCGATCATCAGTCGCTGGTTCCAGTGCAAACTTGTAGCGTTCGAAAAAATCCTTGCGCTCATTGTTAATGATCGCATTTGCAGCCTGAAAAAAATAGGATTCCGCCAACTGATTAAACTGATTTGTTTCGTCGGGGGTGATGCCGGGATACCAGTCAAGATCAAAAGAGCGTGCATTGCAAAACGTTTTTAGTGCCTCAATTTCTTCATTTGTGAACGGGCGGTTTTTGATCAGTAAAGTGCCGGTTTGCCAACTGCGAAGAAATACTAACTGGTTGCCGGGGTTCGTTGCACCTGAATTATCCAGAGCATCAACAGCGGTCGCTAGCAGCTTAAGGTTGTCGCGAGGTGGCAGCTTTATCCAGCGTGTAATTGCCAGATATCCGTCGGGCTGCAATTTTTTTAACATATCTTGCAGCGACTCGACGGTATAAAGATAACTTTCATTCAATGCATACAAACCCGCCGACGAAGCCGCAAACGAATCCAGTAATGCAATTTCGATCAGGTCATAATGTTCTTGTGTTTCACTGATAAATCCGCGCGCTTCTCCTTGAAAAAGCTGTACTGTATCGCCATTCAGCAAGTGGCCGGTAAATTCGGCATAATCTTCATGCAGCAGACGAATAAGTTGTGGATTTAATTCCACAGCATCAATTTGCTGTGCCTGATGATACCGTGCCTGTAAAATGCTGCTGCCACCACCAGAACCCAGAATCAGCACTTTGTTCAGCTGTGCAAGGTGGTAGGGTGCCGCCGATGTTGTCTGGTCTAAATAAGCATAGTCAGCAGGATTTCCGGATTCGCGTGTTATGGCAGTAAGGCCGCCCCCATCGGTAAAAACTCCGATTTGCTCGGGTGGTTCGGTTTTTGCATTCAGGCTTAATCCTGGCGCATGCCGCAACGGAATGATGTCGTTTTGTACGATTGAAAGCAGGCCCAGCGGACTGGAGTACTCGCTGATGATTTCGGTACCCTGTATGCGCTGTATTTGGACCAGTTCTTTGTAGGGAGATAATCGCAACTCGTTGTTATTATGTAATATTATTATTGTAATGCCTATCACTAACGATACAGTATAAACTGTGTTTCGTTGCTGAAATCCTAGCTCCCATGCAGCAAGAACCAGTGCCCCCAGTCCAATACAGCCAATAATAAAAAGCGCTTGTAACGGCATGGCTACAAACAGTAATAAAACAATTCCCAGACTACCCAGTCCTGCGCCCATTAAATCAAATGCATAAAGACTTGCGATACGCCAATGAAAGCAGGTTAATGCCAGTGCAATTGCATTGGCGGCAAAGAAAAAAGGAAGCGCCAGTAACAGGTAAATACCGAGCAGTCGTAGCGGTTGCCAATAGTCCCAAAGAATTTCGTCAGGATTGAAAGGTATTGACTGCGCCAGCAAAAAACAGCCGATGCTGCTAAGGGCGAACAGCATGATATTAATAAGAAAAACATGAGAGAATCTTTTGCTGAAAGAGTCCTGAAAAATCGAGATAAATGTGCCGCTTGCGCCAAACCCCAGTAATGCCAGACTGATGATCATATAGGCAAAATGATGCCATTGAATAATAGAAAACAGCCGCATCAGCAGAATCTCATACCCGAGTATGGCGGATGACAGTAGCGCTATTGTAAAAAACGGCGGCCTGATTTTCATCGAATAAATCAATGTTTACCTGTTAACGGTACAAAAGCAACAGGCAATAATTGCTGCGTGCGGACTTTGCCTTCTTCCGATTTTTCTACCAGTAATAGTTCTTGAACCATAAACCGTGAGCCTACTGGAATCAGCATGCGACCACCGGGTTTTAACTGTTTGATCAGTGGAGGCGGTATGTGGCTGGCGGCAGCCGTCACGATTATTGCATCAAAAGGAGCATGTTCTTCCCAGCCGTAGTAACCATCGCCGATTTTAAGCGTGATATTGTCGTAACCAAGTCGCTGCAGACGCGCCTGTGCCTCTTTGCCCAATGGCTCAATAATTTCTATACTGTATGCTTTGCTGACCAATTCAGCAAGTACCGCAATCTGGTAACCTGAGCCGGTGCCGATTTCAAGGATACTGTCATTTTTACCAACATGCAGTAAATTAGTCATTATGGCTACAATGTAGGGCTGTGAGATCGTTTGCCCGTGACCAATCGGCAATGGCCGGTTGTCATATGCACTGTGCTGCAGTTTTTTTGGTACAAATTCGTGGCGAGGCACAGAATTGAGTGCGCTAATGACATTGTCATCAAGCTTTTTATTTGCCAGATTACCGTATCCGGTTTTGATTTCCGCTTCTATGGTTTCAATCATTTTTGCTCTTTTAACTGCAAAAGGGTCTTTGGCGAGGCCATCAGGTAAGGCCAAGATTGAAAGGGAAAGCGTCAACCAAAGTAGTATAAACTGTTTGAGAATAAGGTAATTCATAAGTCCCTCATAATAGATTGGGTAATTTGTAGTATGGGGTTTTGGGTGTTTTATACAATTCACAGTAGCAGGAACTAATAGTAGTTTTTCTACATGCAGCTGCCTGATCTTCAGTAAAATGAAAACAATTGATGTTTGCTTTAAACATGGCAGGGTGTTCGGATTTTCTCCTGTTTAATAGAATATCAATAAAAATATATTTTTATCAGTTTGTTGTTGTGGTTTTTTTGAAAAAAAAACAGTTTTTGGAAAATGCGTATTGCGCTGATAATTTGCGTTAGTGTAGTGATAATGTAAGAATCTCAATATGGATAGAAAGTTTAATCTGATAAAACCATTAGATGAGATCAGCCTGTTTAAGTCGCAGACTGAGATGTGTTCCAAACATATACCGACTATGAAAAAAATATTAATAATTTTGATGCTTACACTGATAACCTTGCCTGTATGGGCAGAGTGGACTCAGATTGCAGAAAGCGATGAGAAGGGTGCTTTTGTTGTTTATGCAGATTTAACTTCGGCCCAAAGAGCTGGAGGAAGGGTCAAAATGTGGGTTTTGTATGACTATAAATCTGAACAAAGAGCATCCGGTACCAATTTTTTATCTAAAAAAATACGTCGAGACTATAATTGCAGAGAGGCAGGTATAAGAACACTCGCTTTTTCATTATTCAGCTGGAATATGGAGAAAGGAGAATTACTACGTTCCTATAATCAGCCCCAGCAGTGGGAACGTGTGCAGCCGGATAGTATGAAAGAGGTTGAGTGGACTGCTGCATGTACCGAGCCGTAGTTATGTGTGACAAAGCTACTGAATTGAGCTGTTTTGGCCGTAGAGAATTTTCGTTTAGATTCGTTGCTGTGAACAGAACAGCTGTTAATAAATTCAAGGAATCGCATTTTTATTGGCGATTTTTAGGTTTTTTCTGTTGATGTGCCATTATTGCGTTATCAAAGCGAATGAATAATGGTCTGTAAATTTTGATCGTGTAAATTTCTAACACTAACGATAGTGTCTTAGTTATTCAGGTGTTGTTATTCAAATTGGACGCCTACAGGCTACTGCAATAATCTGAGTTATCGTTCCTCTCCGTTTTAAACAGCAGCTGCTACCACGGTTTTTTTATAAAACACCATACCTGCTTTTACTCCGTACATGCTATTGCTCCTATCTGGGTCGAAATGCAACATTCAAAATTGGCTTTGTAATAATGTACTCGGGGTATTTTTTAACAGTATGCTAAAGATTGAGTCAGGAGTTACGATAAAAACAATACGAATTTCATGGTTTTGACAGATCTAAATTGTTCAGGATTTATATTTAAATCTGAAAGCTCAGGAGAACAGAGGGAAAGGTGAAAGTTTTGAATGTACATAATAGGCAGGTACTCAATGAAAATTTACGCGAGACACTGCAACAAACAGAATTGATTCCCCCGCTTCCGGAAACAGCCAGTAAAATTTTATTGCTTCGTAATAAACCGGATGCACACCTGGATGAGTTGGTTTGTGTAATCGAAAGCGATCCCTCTCTGGCGGCTTTTGTCATGAAATACGCACGGATGGCTATATTTGGATACGGCGATCGAATAACTTCTGTGACGCATGCTGTCTCCCTGGTACTTGGTTATGCAACGGCATTAAATGTGACCTTGAGTGTGGCCGCGTCAGGCTCGCTCAAAATGCCGAATTACGGACCGCTCGGTCGTGTTTGCCTCTGGAGAGACGCGCTTCTGTGTGCTCAATTATGTCGTCAAATAGCAAGGGCTTTGGAAAAAAAACATTGTATAAATCCAGAACTTGCTTATCTGGGTGGATTGCTTCATAACTTTGGCTATCTGATGTTTGCGCATTTTTGTCCGAGAGAGTTTGCGAGTCTCAATGAGATGATAGGACAAAATCCAAATCAGGACATCAGGCCGCTTGAAATTCAGCATTTTGGCATTACTCATGATCTCATCGGTCTCTATCTGCTAAAGGCCTGGTGTCTGCCTGAGGAGGTGATTATGATGGCGGCCAAACATCATTATCCTGACAGTGTTGGCAAGCATGTGAACTACGTAAAACTTGTTGCTACGACTAATCGGCTGTTACACAAAGATGGTGTGCCTGATGCCTGCGAACATATTGAAACGTCAGCGATGATGGATGAACTAGGCATCAACGAAGCTGATGCAGAAATTGAACTTGAAAAAGTCGTGGAATGCCGTTCCGAACTTGAAGAACTGGCTCGTGGCCTTATGGCTTGAACTTCTGAATATCTATTATACACAGCATCCTGTTTCGCACCGTGTAAAGTGGCATGCCATCAATCGACCGATAACCGATCACATGGATAATCATTTACAAACAGAGCGACATAAATTTTCAAAATCGAATGCGCACGCCTGCATTCAGATATCCGTTATTTCTTGGAAAATTCAAGTAAGTCAGAAACAAGTTTATGAAATACTTTCTTCGGATCGTTTTCATCAACTGAAGTGCCATTCCCGGTTCCTGAAGAAGCGTTTGTAGATTGCTCGGATGCGGCACAGATCTCATCTGTAATGTTACGACAGAAGTCGCAATATTTATTCCAGGCTGTGTTGTAGCTGAGCAGTTGCTTCTGCGGAATAAAAACTCTTAATACCTCGAAATTATGCTGCATTTCGGGCAAACGGGAACATAAATATTGATTGACATTTTCCGGCCAGCGAATATGTTTGGGGTACATAGGTGCCAATTCGGTTTCAATCGTATTGCGGAAATTTTCAATTGCTTCCTCGCGACGTTTGCGGTTGACTATTTCAACAGCTATGGCAACCAAACCCACGAAACCAAATAAGAAAAACGGCCATAGTGGTACGGTTTCAAAATATTTGGAAATTTGATCAATATACTCTTCCAAGGTAACCCCTTCATTTACATAAAATTAATAGACTGCTGTATTGTCGGTTTTTTTAACGCGCTATATTTGTATTGATTTTACTACTGTCAACTTGTGTCGGTGGAAACTGGAAAATCCACAGTGTAGTCGCTAAATATTAAGAGCAAGTAATATCATATTAACTGAGTAACTGCCTGTTAATATCTGCAATATTTTCTTAATTAGATGTGTAGCTGACCACAGGTTTTTTTTCAATGATGTATTAAAAAAACCTGTGAATCTTGCCATAGACAAATCATTGTATCAATATGATAACAGTCATAAGAATGGAATAATTACTTTTATTAGAAGCAAGAAATTTTATTTATATGTTGATTATGCAGTTATGTTTGAAAAAAAGCAGCTATGGTTTGTGCATTTTGAGCTTCATTGTATGGGCCGGAGTTATCTGTCAGGCTTATGCGGGTACATCCGCTGCTGTTGTGTCGGCACATCGTCTGGCGACTTCTGCTGGTTACGAAATTCTGGACCAAGGCGGTAATGCATTTGACGCCGCTGTTGCTGTGAGTGCTACGCTGGCTGTTGTTGAGCCATATGCCTCAGGTCTGGGAGGAGGAGGATTCTGGTTACTGCATGAAGCAGATGTGGATCGAGATATTATGATCGACGGGCGTGAAATTGCACCCGAAGAAGCTTCTGAAACCATGTATCTGGATGGTAACAATCAGCCTGTTCCGGGTAAATCTTTGAATGGCCCATTAGCAGCCGGAATCCCCGGTACTCCTGCGGCACTGGCTTATATATCACGGCGATACGGCCGGTTGGACTTGGCACAAAGTCTGGCTCCGGCGATTCGTCTGGCGCGGGAAGGCTTCAGAGTTGATCATAGATTTGCTCAAGCACTTGAATTTCATAAGAAAAAGCTTGCGAAATACACAGATACCGCGAAGATATTTTTGCCTGACGGAAAACCGCCTGAACCCGGCCAGCTTTTTCGCCAGTCTCAGCTTGCTGCAACATTAAGTGCGATTGCGCAGTCGGGGAGTAAGGGCTTTTATGAAGGTCCGGTAGCACATGAATTGATTCGTTCTGTTAGAAACTCGGGAGGCGTGTGGCACGCGCGGGATCTGGCCCGTTATCGTGTCATTGAACGAAAACCCATGCAGTTCAGGTATGAAAATGCGCTTATCACTTCTGCGTCATTGCCGTCAGCAGGAGGTTTGACCCTTGTTCAGGCATTAAACATCCTTGAATCGTTGAATTTTGAAGAAAGCAATGTATCCGAGCGTGTGCATCTGGTCGTTGAAGCATTGCGGGTCAGTTATAAAAATCGTGCCGAATTACTTGGGGATAGTGATTTTGTGCAGGTTCCGATCGAACGGCTAACCAGTAAAGCTTATGCACGGCAACAAGCGGCCTTGATAAACCCAGAACGAGCCGGGATAAGTGTGCCATCACAACCGGTCAATAATGAAGGCAAAGAAACCACACACTTTTCAATCCTTGATAAAGATGGAAACCGTGTTGCTGCTACGATGAGTATCAATACTTTTTTTGGTTCCGGATTTGTTGCAGGGAACACCGGAATTTTACTAAATAATGAGATGGACGACTTCGCAATGGGCACGGGTATTCCCAATGTCTTCGGCTTGTACGGTTCGCAGGCAAATGCCATTGCGCCGGGTAAACGTCCCTTATCGAGTATGTCACCCACTTTTGTGGAAACTGATGAAAACATTTTGATTTTCGGAACACCTGGTGGATCGCGCATCATTAGTATGGTGTTGCTGGTGATTCTTGATTTTGTGAATAATAATCAGACAGATCCTCAAAAATTGGTAGCTAAACCGCGTTTTCATCATCAATATCTGCCCGATTTTATTCAGATTGAACCCGAAGCATATGGCTCCAATTGGATACAAGCATTGCAATACAAAGGGCATGAAGTGCGTGCAATGCCGCGAAAATGGGGCAATATGCAAATGATACTTGTCGATAAACAAAACCGACAGTCGCTGGTCGCGAGTGATCCGAGAGGAGTAGTAGATATACATTATTGATTCATAATACAGAAAGTAATAGTGTAGCAACAAGGCACTGCGGTAATCCTGTATATGACCGAATTTGAAAGCATTGATCTAATGATCAGGCTGGCATGGTAAAATAAAATTGACCAATGGCTGTTATTTACGTTATTTTCAACGATTACAAACTAAACGCATATTCTTGGCTTACAATTATTCTTATTCTTGTCACACAGCATTATGGCAAAAACAACAAAAGTATCCGCTTCCTCGCAGCCAGAAAGCTTTGAAGCAGCGTCGGCAGAACTCGAGAATATTGTTGCAGCAATGGAAGCAGGGCAGATGTCTTTGGAAGCTTCATTGACCGCATACAAACGTGGCGCCGAATTGCTGCAATATTGTCAGAAGCAACTGCAGGATGCTCAACAGCAAGTACGTATTCTTGAGGCTGATCTGTTAAAAAACTATACAATGCCCGAAGTCCATGACCGCTGATTTCCAGAGCTGGGCGAGTCATTGTCAGGCATCTATTGAAAATTTTTTGGATTCACGTTTGCCTTCAGTAGATTGCGTGCCAGTACGTTTGCACCAAGCGATGCGGTATGCAGTACTTGGTGGTGGAAAACGAGTGCGCCCGCTGTTGGCATTTGCTGCTGGTGAGTTGGGACAGGCCGATGTCGCAAGTGTAACGGTAGTAGCAGCGGCTGTTGAGTTAATTCATGCATATTCACTTGTTCATGACGATATGCCATGCATGGATAATGATGTGCTCAGACGCGGCAAACCAACTTGCCATGTCGAGTTCGATGAGGCAACCGCGTTATTGACAGGGGACAGCTTGCAGACGCTCGCGTTTGAATTGGTTGCGGAAAAACAGCTGACTGAGGATGCAAAGACACAGCTAAGCATGATCAGACAGCTTGCAAATGCTTCCGGCTCCAGGGGTATGGCGGGTGGTCAGGCATTTGATCTGGATAACGTGGGGAAAACACTGGCATTGCCAGAGCTGGAGTTCATGCATATTCACAAAACCGGTGCATTGATACGAGCTGCTGTGATGCTGGGCGCACATTGCAGCAACCGGTTAAATGACGAACAACTGAATCAACTGGATCATTTTGCTAAATGTGTCGGCCTTGCATTTCAAGTCGTCGATGATCTGCTTGATGCAGAGGCCACCACTGCAACACTTGGAAAAACTGCTGGTAAAGACGCCGAAAATAATAAACCGACTTATGTCAGTATCATGGGTGTTCGTGAAGCACGAGAGAGAGCGGAAAAGCTGCAACAGGACGCCGACCGGATATTACGAGAGTTTGGGGACGCTGCTCTAAGGCTTCGCCAGGTCACCGATTTTATTATAAAACGTGAATTCTAATTGTTTTCATATCATAAAGTTAATAAATTTTCAGAATTTGAATGTACTCACTGCTAGATCGTATCAATTCTCCAGCTCAATTACGCGAACTTGAACTTAAAGATTTATTTGAGTATGCCAAGGAATTGCGTAGTTTTCTAATAAACTCAGTTTCTAAAACCGGCGGTCACTTGTCATCCAATCTGGGTACCGTTGAGTTAACAGTAGCACTGCATTATGTGTTTAATACACCGCATGATCAGCTGGTCTGGGATGTGGGCCATCAAACCTATGCGCATAAAATACTCACGGGTAGACGAGAAGCAATGGGTAGGCTGCGCATGCAGGGTGGTATTTCGGGATTTCCAAGGCGTGATGAAAGTGAATATGATGCATTTGGAACCGCGCATTCAAGCACATCTATCAGTGCGGCTCTCGGTATGGCCGTCGCAACCCAGTTGGAAAAAAGTGACCGACGTGCAGTTGCAATTATCGGTGATGGCGCGATGAGTGCGGGTATGGCATTTGAAGCACTGAATAATGCGGGAGTTATGGATGCCAATCTGCTGGTTATACTGAATGATAATGATATGTCCATTTCGAAGCCGGTTGGTGCGCTGAATAATTATTTTGCAAAGTTGATGTCAGGTCGATTCTATGCAACTGCACGCCGGGCGGGTGAAAAAATGCTTGGTGTAGTGCCGCCTATGCTGGAGCTGGCCAAGCGCGCAGAAGAACATATGAAAGGGATGGTGACGCCCGAAGGCACGCTTTTTGAAGAGTTTGGATTTAATTATATCGGTCCTATAGATGGTCACGACCTCAAAGTGCTGATTACAACGCTGAGGAACATCAAATATCTTGAAGGGCCACAATTCTTACATGTGGTTACCCGGAAAGGCGCGGGGTATAAGGTTGCTGAGGAAGATCCGATTCTGTATCATGGGGTTAGCAAGTTCAATCCGGAAGAGGGTATTGTTGCCAAGCCATCTAGCAAACCAACCTACACCCATATTTTTGGTGAATGGTTATGTGATATGGCAGCCAGTGATACGCGTCTGATAGGCATTACACCGGCGATGCGGGAAGGGTCTGGGCTGGTTAGGTTTTCTCAGGAATTTCCCGATCAGTATTTTGATGTTGGTATTGCAGAGCAGCATGCGGTGACATTTGCAGCAGGTGCAGCTTGTAACGGATTGAAGCCAGTTGTGGCGATTTATTCAACGTTCCTACAGCGGGCTTATGATCAGTTGATACATGATGTGGCTATACAAAATCTGCCGGTTCTTTTTGCGATAGACCGGGCGGGACTGGTCGGCGCTGATGGCCCAACACATGCAGGAAGCTTTGACTTGTCGTATTTGCGCTGTATTCCCAATATGACTGTCATGACGCCATCGGATGAGAATGAGTGCAGGCAAATGCTATATACTGCTTTCAAACTTGATACGCCGTCTGCAGTCAGGTATCCACGTGGAACGGGACCAGGCATCGAAGCTCAAAAAAATATGGTTGAGTTACCTATTGGTCGTGGTGTGGTTCGTCGAAAAGGTGAAAAAATTGCTTTTCTCGCCTTTGGCAGCATGCTTGCACCATCCCTGTCAGCCGCTGAAGAATTGAATGCTACAGTCGCCGATATGCGCTTTGTAAAGCCGTTAGATAATGAATTGATTGCAACTTTGGCAGATGATCATGATCTACTAGTCACAGTTGAAGAAAACACTATCATGGGAGGCGCCGGGAGTGCGGTAGTCGAATCGTTGAGTAGACAGAAAATATATGTGAGAACATTGCAATTGGGACTTCCTGACGTTTTTCTTGAACAGGGGGATCATGCTAATATGTTGGCGGACTGTGGATTGGATAAGAGCGGCATTGTCCAGTCCGTGCGGGAATATCTGTCCTGATTGGTTGTGAGTCGCACAAGCCGGATCATTTAAATGGTTTTAAGTCTGTTTGTATTTAGTATCAACATAATTAACAATCTCTAAAATAGGATGGGATAGACATGAATAAAGAAATAGATTTGCCCATCGCTGATGTACAGAGTACACACGATACACGACGTATAGCAATTGACCGAGTCGGCATCAAAGCAATTCGTCATCCGGTTGTGGTTGCGGATAAAGATGATGGTGTACAGCATACTGTTGCCATGTTTAACATGTATGTAAATTTGCCGCATAAGTTTAAGGGCACGCATATGTCCCGGTTCGTTGAAATTCTCAATAGCCATGAACGGGAAATATCAGTGGAGTCGTTTAAAACCATCTTGCAGGAGATGGTAGAAAAGCTGGAAAGTGATTCCGGCCATATTGAAATGACGTTTCCTTATTTTGTCGACAAAGCAGCACCCGTCTCCGGCGTCAGAAGTCTGCTGGATTATGAAGTTACATTTATAGGCGAGATCAAGAACAAAGCATATGCTTTTACGATCAAAGTGGTTGTGCCGATAACCAGTTTGTGTCCTTGTTCAAAGAAAATATCCGACTATGGTGCACACAACCAGCGCTCGCATGTAACAATTTCCGCGCGCACCAACAGTTTCGTATGGATTGAAGATCTGATTAAAATTGCTGAAGATAATGCATCATGTGAGCTTTACGGATTGCTTAAACGTCCAGACGAAAAATATGTAACAGAAAAAGCCTATGATAATCCCAAGTTTGTTGAGGATATCGTCAGAGATATAGCCGATACCCTGAATAAGGATGAGCGAATCGATGCGTACATAGTTGAATCAGAAAATTTTGAATCAATACATAATCATTCGGCTTATGCATTGATCGAACATGATAAAAAAACAGCAGTTCGTATCTGATCACTCAGGTTTTTTCAGGTGTATCTTCAAACTGGTTCTTGGAAAAGTCTCTTAGTCTGAGTCCCAGTAACCATAGGGCCACAAAATAGCTGCATGCACCTGTTAGGATAATTATTGCAAGACGACCTGCACGCGTGATCGCAGTATCAGCAAGCCACGACGCATCCGTTCCAGAAGTGAACCACAGTGCGACGCTCATGACTAGCAGGGCGGTAGCTACCCTGACCAGAAAAATGGCCCACCCGGGTTGTGGCTGATAAATCTTTTGAATGCGCAGGTTGTAATACAATAAACCGGCATTAAGGCAAGCACCAAGCCCAATCGCCAGCGCGAGTCCAGCATGTTTGAGTGGAATAATAAAAGCAAGATTCATTAATTGGGTTGCAATCAAGGTGATGACTGCAATTTTAACCGGAGTTTTGATATTTTGTCGTGCGTAAAATCCGGGTGCCAGTACTTTGACCAGAATAAGACCAATCAAACCCAAACTGTAAGCCACAAGAGCATCCCGGGTCATGAAAACATCATTATCGGTAAAAGCGCCATAGTGAAACAGTGTTGTGATCAGCGGTGTCGATAACAACGCTAGTGCTAGTGCAGCTGGTAATGTCAGCAATACTGTCAGGCGCAATCCCCAGTCTAATAATTTGGAATATGCTTCTGTGCTGTTACTGCTGTAATGTTTTGCAAGCGATGGCAATAATATCGTCCCGAGTGCAACACCCAAGAGGCCGGCCGGGAATTCCATCAGTCGATCAGCATAGTAAAGCCATGAAACGCTGCCAGTTATGAGTAATGACGCAAATATCGTATTAATCAGCATACTGATTTGCCCAACTGATACCCCAAATACAGCTGGCCCCATTAATTTCAGAATACGCCAGGTTCCAGTATCATTTGTTTTAAGCCGAATTCGTGGCATTAGCTTTAGACGCGTCAAATATGGAATCTGGAAACACAACTGTAACGCTCCACCTATGAATACAGCCCATGCCAGTGCCAGCACGGGAGGGTCGAAGTAAGGGGTTAGCCAAAGTGCGCTTACAATAAAAGAAAGATTCAATAATGCCGGTGTCAGTGCTGGCACATAAAATTTTCCATAGGTATTAAGAATGCCACCTGCAAGCGAAACCAGAGAAATAAACAGAATATATGGAAATGTAATTCGCAGTAACTCAACGGTTAAATTGAATTTTTCGGTATTGGCGGCAAAGCCGGGTGCGCTGGCATAGATGATCATAGGTGCGCCCATCACGCCAATCAGCGTAACAATGAAAAGTGCCAGAGCCAGCAGTGTTGCAACATGATCAATCAGCAAGCGAGTCTCTTCGCTTGTACGTTTGTTTTTATATTCCGCCAATATTGGAACGAATGCCTGAGAAAAGGCGCCTTCAGCAAATAAACGCCTTAGAAGATTTGGAATGCGAAATGCTACAAAAAATGCATCTGCAGCCATTCCTGCTCCAAAAATACGCGCAATAATAACATCACGTATAAAGCCAAGAATCCTGGAGATAAGGGTCATACTGCTGACAGCAGCCAGAGCACGCAATAAATTCAAGGTAAGTAATTAACTACTGTAAAAGTTGTACCAAAATTTGCTCTGATTTTAAGCGATCTCATTATTCAATCGATAAAACTAATACAACGATGAACTTGATACAGCTTCATAATTAAAATTTACTATTTTTGTTAAAAATTTCATGCTATTTTTACCTTACAGCAGGTATTGCTGCTGGAAACAGGAAAGCTGAATGAATCTTAGTTTCGAATCAGTTTGCTCGGCACAGTTATCAGTATTTATTAACACTGAAGATAGTTGATGCAGAATCAACCAGGTGCAGGTACGGGATTGTTGATTTTACGGCGACAACTGATAGGTCCTTTATTGTGTGTTGCTGATATGTCATGACTCATCATGAAGAATTTTGTGAATATGGCTGGGTACGAATCAGAAGAAACTTTGCATGCCGTAATAACTTGCATAAACATTTAATCAGTTCCAGCGAGCTAGTCTTCTAATCCGGTACGGGCGCTTCTTAGCTTAAACACCGGTTGAAATCGATTGTCAGTGTGAATTGTAGTTGGCAAACAGATATATAACAAGTGTCTGAATTCGCTAAGGGAAATTGCATTTGTTGCGATTTCCCTTCAGATGATACCGTCAGCTCAGATAGCAGCCAATTTTCCTAATAATGTTAGCTTCAGGCCATGTCCATTCCAGAAGGTATTCTGCGCCAAGCCTGGGTTCTTTAATTTCTGTTTCTATCCGGGTTTCGCCAGTGACTACAGGTGGTAACAACGCTTCTTTATTGCCATTGTATAAACAGTATGCTTGGGCAGAAGAAATGGGGCGCCCTTTGGGCAGTTCAACGATAAGTTTGAGATGATCGGTTTCATCCCCCACGACATGGGAGAGTGAGCAGTTAGTCTGACTGTATGCACCCGTACATGTGTACGACAACGTTGTATCCAGCCCATTTGTTGATTTCGGATTTACAGGTAATGCCATGCTGACCTGGTAATTGTTATTTGTATCTTTTGTTTGTTCGATGGGTGACTGGTTATTAATGCGGAATCCGCTGATTGTCCCTGTCGGACTAATATTCTTAAACCAGAAGACAGTATTGTCGACATGGCAGGGCGTGGTTTTTTGTTTTTGCACCAACTCAGCTTTGTTACCGCACGTGTCTTTAACCGTCAGGATCTTTTCCAGTCCTGAAATACTGAAGGCACCTTTGTTTTGCTGCAATTGTTCGTAAATTAATAAAGCAGCACTGATTATAAACAATAAACCTATTATCATGAAATCACTCATCAGGATTACTGTGATTCCAAATAGTATAATCAGGATATTGGCATAAAAAATTAGCTGGTTGCGTTTGTCAAACATTCATTGCTCCTCAAATCTGGCATCAAATTATTGCGTTGGTTATTATATTCATAACATGGGTATTTTTTCTGTAATAGCATGTAATATTATGTATTACTCCGCTATTTACTGATTAGATTCACTGCGTGTATTTGCGAAAAGCGTGTTATTTCTCTCTTTTGCGTTTGGCAAAATACAGACATTTTCAGCAGTGTCTTTGCAGGGCTGAGTGTATCAGAGAGCAGCTTGCAAAAAAAGCAAGAATGTGTAATGTTGTTATTTTAAAAAAAAGATACTATACGTATAGTGGTTATTTATATAGTCAGTGTTCTTCAGGACTTTACATGCATTAGTTGGCACATGTAATAAAATAACCGTAACCGGGTGAACATCAATCAATAATTGATTACACGGTGTTGTAATTACTTCTTGGTGAATGATTCAGCCATTTTTCAAATGCTATATGGAGAAAATAATGTCCAAGAAATCATTAAAACCTGTTTCCCTGGCTGTTGGTACGGCTTTTGTTGCTACCCTGGCCGCAGGTAATGTCTCATCTGAGGTTTCTTCTGCTGATAACCCATTCGTCATGAACGAATTATCCGGCGGCTATATGCAGCTTGCCTATGGCGGCGGCGGAGATAAATCAGAGAAAAAAGACAAATATGGCGAAGGCAATTGTGGCGGCAAGAAAGCCAAAGAAGAGGGGAAATGTGGCGAAGGCAAATGCGGCGATGATATGAAAAAAAATATGGAAGGTAATTGCGGCGGCAAGAAAGCCGAAGAAGAAGGTAAGTGCGGCGAAGGCAAGTGTGGTAGTAGTAAATAGCCTGTGCCCAGGTATTTTTTTTCATGAGCACACTAGAGTATCCTGTTCATGGTGCGGGACTTGGTCTGCGGCGTACGATGATGCGTTCGCTGACAGACCAAGCTGCATGTCCGGTTGATTTCTGGGAAATTGCTCCAGAAAACTGGATAGGTGTTGGCGGTTACTATGGTAAGAAGCTGCACACGCTTACAGAACAATATCCGTTTATATGTCATGGTTTATCGCTGTCGCTAGGTGGTCCTTCGCCGCTTGATGAAGCATTCTTGTGGCGGCTCAAAGGCTTTTTGAAAGAACATCAAATACGTTGCTACAGTGAACACCTGAGTTATTGCAGTGATGACGGCCATCTTTACGATTTGATGCCAATTCCATTCACAACAGAGGCGGTCCATTACGTTGCAAAACGAATAAAACGGGTTCAAGATTTTCTGGAACAGCGTATAGCAATAGAAAATGTATCGTATTATGCGGCACCGGGACAGCAAATGGCGGAGATAGATTTTCTGAATGCAGTTCTTGAAGAAGCTGACTGTGACCTTCTGCTCGATATCAACAATATCTATGTCAACAGTGTCAACCACTGTTACAAAGCAGAGGAATTTTTAAGGCAGATATCTGCCGAACGAACTCGTTATATCCATATAGCAGGCCATTACAATGAAGCAGAGGACCTGATTGTAGACACGCATGGGGCTGATGTTATTGAGCCGGTCTGGTCGTTACTTGAAAAAGCGTATCAACAATTTGGAGTCATACCAACGTTGCTGGAAAGGGATTTTAATATCCCCGCTTTGCATGAGCTGGTTTGCGAAGTGGACCATATTCGAGCGCTACAGTCCCGCTGGCAACATCGTGCCGAAATCGATTATAACCGGCATGCCTGAACGATCTGTGTTCATGCAGCAGCAATTTGATTTTGCTGCATATATTCGGGATCCCGGTGGTCATACACGTCCACATGATATAGAGGAACGGCGCATGAAAATTTATTGCGACCTGTTCTATAACAATGTCGAAGCATTTATGGCCAATACGTATCCGGTTTTGCGAAGTATTCTGCGAGATGAACACTGGCACGCTATAATCCGCGACTATTTCGCAAACCATAAGTCTCATACACCCCTTTTCCCTGAAATGCCGCGTGAGTTCCTGAAATATTTACAGAACGAGCGCAGTTTTAACGCGGAAGATCCACCCTTTATGCTGGAGCTCGCGCATTATGAGTGGGTCGAGCTTGCGTTATCGACACTTGAGGAGAAAACAGATCCGAAACAATTCGACGCGCAAGGCAATGTACTGTCCGGAATTCCGGTAGTTTCTCCCCTCGTATGGTTACTGAGTTATCAGTTTCCGGTACATAAAATCAGTCCAGAATTTCAACCCCAGACCCCAGATGAACTGGCAACAAACCTGATTGTATACCGTGACATAGACGATGAAATTCATTTCATTGAGGCCAATCCGGTTACGGCACGCTTGCTCAAACTGATGATTGACAATGAATGCGACAACGGCCAGGCAGTTCTGGCACGAATTGCTGCAGATCTGCAACATCCAAAACCTGACCTTGTTGTCCAGCATGGCCAAGAAATCATGCTGGATTTTTTGAATCGGGGCATTTTATTAGGTGTGCGTCACTGATACGCTTCAACCACACGGTCTGTGAATGTATTCGTTGTAAGGCGCACTGAATTTAATGTGACAATTTTGTCATGACTATTTCTGTGGATTTTTATTAGATATATGGGATCCGGCGGTTTCGAGTCCGCAGCCGCAATGCCAGCATAACTGGAAATTAGAGGGATTTTCTTCACCGCATGTGGAACATTGGATGGTTGTTTCGGATTGCGGAATCGACTCATAATGTTGAATAATTTTACGACCCCGTTCATAATCCGCGTCTCGTACCACCCAAACCTCTGGATAAGCATGTGTAAACGGTATATCACCTGTACCGCCTTGCGCATGTTGGTTAAACAATTGAGCTGGGATAAGAGCATGCTCTAGCATATCCAGTACAATTTGAGCTTCCATAATGCTATTTGCTGAGTAAATTTTTTTCATGTTGTCTTTTTTTCTGATAATTGCCAGGTATGCAGCAGGTAATAATCATCAACAGGCTGATTCATGGAAATCTTATTATAGCTTGGTTGGTTTTCAACAAACCGGAGATTATTTTAAATGTTGTTCGAATGTGTAGTAAGCGGTTGTATGCTATTCGTAATGTTATTTTTTCTTTATTGATCGATACAAAGCATGTGGTTTAAAAATTTACTGATTTACCGTATAACAGATGGAAAAATTGATCCCCAGCAACTGAATGAGGCATTAGGGAAGTCAGTTCTGCAAGATTGCCTGCAAATGGAAATGCAAAGCCGGGGATGGATGCACCCAAAAGATGGAACAGATCAGTTTGTCCATACCTGTAATCAGCATTTGCTGATAGCGTTGGGCATCGAAAAAAAATTGTTGCCAAGTGCAGTTATCAATCAATATGCTGAAGAGCGAATAGCAGTGATGGAACAGCATCAGGGCCATAAAGCGGGCAAGCGTCAGATAAAAGACATTAAAGAGGCCGTATTGATCGAGTTGATGCCCCGTGCATTTATTCAGCGTCAAATAACATATGCCTGGATTGATTTGAACGAGGAACTGCTGGTGATTGACGTTGCCAATCTGAAAAGAGCTGAAGAACTTGTTGATCTGTTATTAAAAACAGTGACAGGTATTCGATTGACACCACTTGCAACAAATATTTCCCCTTCAACACTGATGACCCGCTGGCTGTCGGGAGATGAGCCGCCAGCAGTTTTTACAATTGATCGCGAATGTGAGCTACAGGGCGTGGACAGTGAAAAATCAAAAATTCGATATACGCATCATGTGTTGGATATGGACGAGACAATCAGACATATCACGGCGGGTAAACGGGTAATTCGTTTAGCCTTGAGCTGGAGAGACAGGATTTCTTTTGTACTTCACGACAATTTTCAGATCAGGCGTATCGAACCGCTTGATATTATTACAGAGTCATCGGAGGCGACAGACTCGGATGATCTTTTTGACAGTGATTTTGCACTGATGACAGGTGAGTTAAGCCGGTTCTTGCCTGACCTTATACATGCACTGGGCGGCGAGAACCGGGCAGGTTAACAGTGATAAAGCACAAAAGACCTGTTTTTTATGAACAGTCTGTCCGCCAACCTGCCTTGCCGGTTATTCTGGAAAGCTGGCTGTAGAGTTATAGCTTAGACGACCAATATTAACGAATGCTAATGCTTGTGTTTCGAATGATCCTTGATACCTGACAGAACACCGGTAGCAATTTTATGAATAAAGCCGGCTGTTGTTTGCGTAAGCTGCGCTCCGGCTTCTATTTGCGCATGTCCGACTGAGGCGGCCTGTTGGGCAAAGGTGGCGAGAGTTTCTTTCAACTGTTCGCCGACAATAGTACCGTTGTTTTTGGCATGTTTGGTGATGTCTTGCAGTATATCTGAGATTGTTCCTTTGGCCGCTGAAGCTGTGTTTTGTAACGTGTCCAAAAACAGGCTTTCCAGGCTTTCCAGATCGGAACGCGTATGGACCAGTTCCTTTTCGGAAAATTTTTGTGCACGGTCAGCTGCTTCGAGCACTGCTAGTTTGGATGCTTCTGCCAATCTTGCAAGCGCCGAATCCAACCCGGAAATAGCGGCAGTAATCTGAGATTTTGCGGTTTGAGTCTGATTATTCGCCGCAAGGAATTTTTGCTGAGCGCCTTCATGAATGCCATTAGTCACTGCAGTGACTATACGTCGGATAGAGTCGATATCCAGCCGGTCAGCTTTCATAGCCTTCAGTGTTAAGCGATGTACAGTCTCCTGGACATTGACACCCTCTACAAGCGCGTCATGAATATCCCGTTCCAATTTGCTCAAATCATCGTCAATATCTGTCGTGTTGTTTTGATGCATTTCGCCGTTATCTGTTTGCATAGTCACTTTCCTGTCAACATAAAATTAATTAAAGTTTCAATTATTTTCATTGTCCTCCCGCAGTACACAATTGGTCAAGACCATTCATATAGGGACGCAGCATTTCAGGAATAGTAACGCTACCATCAGCGTTCTGATAGTTCTCTAAAATAGCGACCAGCGTTCTGCCGACGGCCAGGCCAGAGCCGTTCAGGGTATGTAAGAGCGATGTTTTTCCATTTTCGTTGCGAAAGCGCGCTTGCATGCGTCTGGCCTGGAATGATTCACAATTGCTGCAGGAAGAGATTTCCCGGTAGGTTTTTTGTGCGGGCAGCCACACTTCAATATCATAAGTTTTTGCTGCTGAGAAACCCATGTCGGCTGTACACAGCGCAACAACTCGATATGGCAATTCCAGTTTCTGCAGAATGGTTTCAGCATGCCCAACAAGTTCCTCTATCGCAGCGTAGGATGATTCGGGATGAACAATATGTACCAGCTCAACTTTGTCAAACTGGTGTTGGCGAATTAAACCGCGAGTGTCTCTGCCATAACTGCCGGCTTCCGAACGAAAGCAAGGCGTATGTGCGACGAATTTTAGTGGTAAAGACTGCAACGGTACGATCTCGTCGCGCACGATGTTGGTCAGTGAAACTTCGGCAGTGGGTATCAGATACAGTCCGGGTGAATGCTCATTTTCAACGGCGTTTCCACCGGCCTTGACTGCGAATAAATCCTCCTCGAATTTTGGCAGCTGGCCAGTGCCATGCAGACTGTCATGATTGACCAGATAAGGAGCATAGGTTTCGATATAACCGTGTTCCTGTATATGCGTATCCAGCATAAATTGCGCCAAAGCGCGATGTAATCGAGCAAGATTTCCTTTCATTATGCTAAAACGTGCGCCGCTCAGTTTCGTGGCCGTCTCAAAATCAAGCAATTTCAGCCCTTCTCCAATGCTGACATGGTCCCTTATCTCAAAGTCAAACGATGGAATGGCACCCCAGCGGCGAATTTCCTGATTGTCGGTCTCTCCATCACCTTTCGGAACGCTGTCATGTGGCAGGTTGGGTACATCGAACAAAATCTTTTGCAATTCGGTTTGAATCTGTTCCAATTGGGTAACGGATTGTTTCAAGGCATCCCCTAGATTTGAAACTTGGGCAAGAATTGCAGTGGTGTCCTCGCCTTTACTCTTGGCCAGACCGACCTGTTTTGATATTGTATTACGTTTGGCCTGTAATTCTTGAGTATGAGTCTGAATTTTTTTTCGTTCAGCCTCCAGTTGATTAAATCGATCAACCGGAAAGGAGAAATTTCTACTGCTTAGTTTTTCGATAACGTAATTGAGATTAGTGCGTAATAATTGGATATCTAGCATGGAAACTCCGGGTGACAGGTAATTGAGCGATTATGTTTTTGTCTGAAATTTATGCGTAGTCTGCTGTTATATCGGAAATCGCCTAACTTTTTTTTCCAAAAGACTTGCGTTCTTTGGCCTTTTGATCCAGATTGTGCAAATAATTCAGTTTTTCCTGTATCTTGTTTTCCAGCCCGTTGCCTGTTGGTTGATAAAATTGTATATCTGGCATTTCTTCAGGAAAGTAACTTTCACCGGCTACGTAAGCTTCAGGATAGTCATGCACGTACCGGTATTTATCTCCGTACCCCATTTCCTTCATCAACTGCGTGGGGGCATTACGTAAATGCATTGGCACCGGTCTGGATTTGTCTTTAGCAACATAGGCCCGTGCTTTTTTATAGGCTAGGTATGCTGCATTACTTTTGGGTGCACAGGATAAATATAGTACGGCCTGTGCCAGCGCCAGTTCACCTTCAGGACTGCCAAGTCGTTCATAGGTTTCGCAAGCATTGATAGTCACTTGTATGCTGCGAGGGTCTGCCATGCCAATGTCTTCGGTGGCCATGCGTATTAGACGCCGTCCGATATACAAAGGATCGGCACCGCCATCCAGCATGCGGCATAACCAGTAAATCGCTGCGTCCGGTGATGATCCGCGTACCGATTTATGCAGCGCAGAGATTTGATCGTAAAATGCGTCGCCACTTTTATCAAATCGGCGCGAGCTGCGGGATAGTGCATTTTGTACCGCTGATATATCGATTTCATCGGTTTTACTGTTTTCGCAAGCAATAATCATATGTTCCAGCATATTTAACATACGTCTTGCATCGCCGTCTGCATAAGCGATAATTAACTGACGCGCTTCATTAGTAAACGTTTGCCGAAATGACATTGAATTTAGCGCCCGGTTAAATATTAGCGACATGTCGTCATCGGTCAGGGCTGATAATGTATAAACCTGCGCGCGCGATAGCAGCGCATTGTTCACTTCAAATGATGGGTTTTCCGTAGTTGCGCCGATAAATGTAAACAGCCCCTGTTCGACATGTGGCAGAAAGGCATCCTGCTGGGATTTATTGAAACGATGTACCTCGTCGACAAAAAGAATTGTATGCCGTCCATTTCGCTGCAAAACAGCCTGTGCCTTTTCAATGGCGTTGCGAATATCCTTGATGCCTGATAATACAGCTGATAGCGCTATAAATTCCGCATTAAATACACGAGACATTAATCGCGCCAGTGTTGTTTTTCCGGTACCTGGCGGGCCCCATAAAATCATTGAATGCGGTTTGCCGGATTCAATTGCGATGCGTAACGGTTTGCCTTCACCAAGTAAATGCTGTTGTCCGATTATATCGTCAATGGCCTGGGGGCGTAGCTGCTCCGCGAGCGGAGCAGCGGGTGAATGTAAATCCAGAAAATTATTCACTGATGACATCGGCATCGTCCGGTGGCGCAAATTCAAAATGATTGTCGGGCAGCACGGGGTTTTTAATCAGTTCTGAAAATGTCAGATAAGTGGTCTGTCCGAAATTGTCTCTTAATGCCATATACTGCAAAACGCCATCTTGAGAAAAGCCCAATTGAATAAATTCGAAAGCGCTGTCCCTGTTTTTAGGAATTGCTTCCATCCATTCAATTTCATCCTGAATACCGAGATCGATTAATTCAAAATTATCTTCAATTGCGCTGTTGCCAGCCAGGAGCGCAGCCGGACTGCTACCAATGGCAATATTGAACTCTCGGACCGTAACCTGGTTTAAATCATGATCGTAAAACCAAACCTTTCTGCCGTCACCGACGATAGATTGTTCGTAAGGTGTCTGATAGATCCAGCGAAATTTGTCAGGCCGTTCAAATTCAAGCGTTCCGCTGGATTTCTGAACGTTACGGGCGTTTTTATCCAGCAATGTTTGTGAGAAATGGGCGCTTACAGTTTGCGTTTCTCGAATAAAGGTTCTCAATTGATCAACTGCAGCGGCGACAACTTCGCCGGGTGACCAGATCAGCAGAACTAGAGAAAAAATCCATTGTGAGTATTTAAGATTGGTTGTTTGATACATAACTTGTTGATAATCCGTGGCTATTCACGCAGTGATTATTGCAATCGTAGTGCGATAAATGATTTAATCGAGGCTACTCATTGCGTGCAGGTACGAGAACCTCGCGGTTGCCGTTACTTTGCATGGCAGATACCAGGCCGGCGCGCTCCATTTCCTCGATCAGGCGAGCTGCCCGATTATAGCCAATTCGCAAGTTTCTTTGTACCAGAGAAATAGAAGCTCGACGAGTCTTGACTACAATCTGAACGGCTTCATCGTAGAGTGGGTCCTGCTCTCCACCAGCCTGCCTTTTTGAATCGTCTGCAACATTTCCCGTATTATCTTCCTCTGTTGTATGCAGAATTTCTTCGACATAACAGGGTTCGCCATGCTCTTTAAGGTAATCGACAACCTTGTGGACTTCATGATCTGCAACATAAGCACCATGGACGCGCTGGGGATAACCGCTGCCTGGTGGCAAATACAGCATATCACCCTGGCCAAGCAGCGTTTCTGCGCCCATTTGGTCGAGAATGGTTCTGGAATCTATTTTGCTTGACACCTGGAAAGCTACTCGGGTTGGAATATTTGCTTTAATCAGACCGGTTATGACGTCGACGGAAGGACGCTGAGTGGCCAACAGCAAATGAATACCTGCTGCTCGTGCTTTCTGCGCCAATCTGGCGATCAGGTGCTCGACTTTTTTTCCTGCAACCATCATTAAATCGGCTAATTCGTCAATTACCACGACTATCAATGGCAGTTCCCCAAGCTGTTCCGGTGCCTCCTCTGAAGCCAGCGGATTCATGATAGGCTCTTCTTTTTTGGCGGCTTCACGTATTTTATGGTTGTAGCCGTTCAGATTGCGCACACCCAGAGACGACATCAATTTATAGCGACGCTCCATTTCCGATACGGACCACCGCAGGGCGTTTGCCGCTTCGCCCATATCCGTCACAACCGGTGTAAGTAAATGGGGTATACCTTCATATACCGACAATTCCAGCATTTTCGGATCGACCAGTATCAGACGAATTTGTTCGGGTGTGCTTTTATAGACCAGGCTTAAAATAATGGCGTTTATAGCTACTGATTTACCCGATCCTGTCGTTCCCGCCACCAGTGCATGCGGCATTTTTGCCAGATCGGAGACAACTGGTCGCCCGCTGATATCTTTTCCAAGTGCGATCGTCAATGGTGAGGCCGTATCCGCATACGGTTGCGAACTGAGAATTTCAATTAGTCGTACAACCTGTCGCTTGGGATTGGGAATTTCCAGTCCCATCGTGGTTTTTCCCGGAATGGTTTCAACAACACGTATGCGAACAACCGACAGCGCACGTGCCAGATCTTTGATCAAGTTAATAATCTGATTACCTTTAACACCTACTGCTGGCTCGATTTCATACCGGGTGATGACGGGACCGGGGTAGGCAGAAACAACTTTGACTATAACACCAAATTCTTTCAATTTATTCTCGATCAACCGCGATGTTGATTCAAGAACATCTTTGGACAACACCTCGACATTCTTGTCAGGCTCATCCAGTAAATGCAGTGGGGGTAAGGTCGATTCCGATAAGCTGGGAAACAAAGATTTCTGCTTTTCTTTTATCGCACGCTCTGATTTTTCTATAGTAGTTGCCGGTAGCTCAATGTGAATTGAACGCGTGTCGAGCGCAGGTTTTTTTTCCGTTGCAGATAGTTTAACGGGTTCATATTCGGCGTTAATCCACTGTGTTTGTTGAGTGCGTCTGCTGTACCATTGTTCCTGAAGCCAGAAAATGCTGTTTTCAATGATTTCGCCAATTTTTTCGACAAAGCGCACCCACGATAGCCCGGTGAATTGGCTAAAACCTATCGCAATAAGTATTAAAAGTGTCATGGTTGCGCCGGTAAATCCAAGTAACTGTGATAGATAATAATTGATAGCTTCCCCAGAGATACCGCCGGACCCATAAGGCAGGTTAATATCCACAGAATGAAAACGCAGTGACTCTAGTCCGCTGCTTGCGACCAGCAATAATAAAAAGCCACTGATTGACAGGAAAATTGAATGGCGGTCAAATATGCCGGCAACATCAATACGACGGTAGCTCCAGGAAACGGCAGCAAGACAGAATGCGACCCACCACCATGCCGATGCGCCAAAAAGGTAGAGTAAAAAATCTGACAGCCAAGCGCCAATATGTCCGCCAGCATTTTTAATATGATCGTTGTCGCCGCTGTGTGTCCATCCCGGGTCTCCGCGATCATAGCTGTAAAAGATTAGAATGAGATAGAGTGCGCCACCTACAAGCACCAGCCAGCCGGACTCGCGCAGCAATCGGGATACGCGCGGCGGAAGAGTGCGGCCGGTTGATTTGCTGGCCATTGATTTATTGATCAAACTCATGGATATTTCAAAGCAATAAAGCTTTATATAATCTGATGAGTCTGGAATTATATAAGAAAATTGTACAAAAACGTTGATTGCCTGGATCAGGCTGTATTCATTGAGGGACTTTTTACCTCCAATGCCATGATTTGCAGAGAATCAACCTGATCTGGGCCGGCACAAAATAGCAGGGATGTGAGATTTGTCCGACCGGTATGTTTCCGGTAATGTCGCTACATGGTTTTTACCATTTTGTTTTGCTTTGGCTAACGCATCTTCGGCGCGATTGTACAATTTCCAGATATGATCCTTATCATTTAACATAGTAATGCCTACGTTAACAGACAAATCATGTTCTGTATCATTCTGGTTTAATTGATAAAATCTTTTGCACAGCGCTTCTGTTGCATCTTTGGCTTTACTGATATCCGTTTCTACATATACGACTGCAAATCGATTCAGATCAATTCGATATAATTGATCGGAACTCCGGATGGATTTTCTGATTTCGTCGGCAAGTGTCTTGATATACTGATTGTCAATGTGAATAGCCGAGTTTTCAGTTGTATTTGTGGTACTACTTGAATCAGATATATCAAAAATCGCCAGCGATAAATTCCGTTTGTATCGCTTGCTTCGTTTTATTTCTGTTTTGGTTTCTTCTTTAAAAGCGCGGCTGTTTTTGCATTGAGTCAGAGGGTCGACATTGGTGTCTATCACGAGCATGTCGAGTTCATAATTGATTCTTTTGATTTTAAGCACCATATAAGCAGTAATGGTTATGATCAGTAATGCCAGCAATCGATTTGTTACAACGACATCCATAGGTGCGACAATATAAGGCGAGAGAAAAACTCCTGTCAGAGTGAGAAAGAAGCCTGTGACAGTTGTAACGTAGGTGCTCCAGTTATCTTTAAGCCATATGCTTGCGAACACGATCAGTGCATAAGGAGTGCCGGCAGCCACACCAAGAGGTGTTAGCAGATCAAATAAAAAAATGCTGATCGAGGATAGGAAAAGAAACAACCAATAGATATGATTGGCATATTGATTTTCAGGCAATTTTAAACGGTTAATTTTAGGAAAAATTAGTGAACGCATATGGCCATCCTCTCATCAGAATGTTGTGACATCAATTACAAACTACTTCTACGTCATAATTTAGACTTTATTAATTGGAATTTCACTTCACACTTCACTTAAACAATAGGTCAATTCTAACATATCAACCTTAATATACCCCGTTTCTTGTTATACTATAATATCCAGAATTAATTACCTCAGTATAAATAAGACAAGTATTTTGGTTGTTTGTTTTTTTAGAAGTGAAAAATGAAGGGGGAATCAGAAAAGTGATGAGTGACTTTCATCAAAGAGTAGTGGCCATTCTGCATTAAATTGCTTATAAACTGCAAAAAATTGCAATGAATTTTTTCGGTCGCAACCAACAAATATGGAGAAGGTCACAATAAAGCTGGAGTGAATACGCGTAATATTCATAACCAGAATGGATAATAACAGCCTTGTTGCTTTTGAGTTGAGGATATTTTGCTCTGGTATCTATTCTCTTGAATATGGCTAGAAATCATGCAGTGTATACGCGAAAAATTGTTTGGAATTCAGCTTAAGACATTGATAAGGCGGGTGCCTGCCAGTCTGTCATGGAGATACTGGTGATCCCGGTCAACGAGAGCCCAGAACATTCCAGCACCAAATAACAATACACCGATTACCGCGAGCAAGTACCGGGTAATCGCTGTTCGTTTATCCAAGCTGGCACCATTCACAGTTACAACGCGTATTTTCCAGGTTTGCATCGCCAAAGTCTGTCCACCATGCGTCCAAAACCAAATGAAATAATAGCCCATGATTATCAGTAAATAGAATTGATATAACGGAATAAAGTAATTGGCATTTGCATCACGAAAAATAAGGTGAAAAATAAAACTGGCAATAAAAATAACTGCCAGCAAAATTAGAAACTCATAAAACAGGCTAATTAACCGCCGCCAGAAACCAGGGTAAGAAAATTTCATAATTTGGTGGTTTTGCTTGAGTTGTATTGAACATTTTAACAGGTGATTATAACGCAGCCAGGCATTAGCTCATCAAGATTGTATTAAGGTTAATCATTTCCAGGCATGTATCAGTTGCCTGGAAATGATGGCTTATCTGAATAATGCTTTTTTTAATTATAGTCAGTATGGAAACAAGTAAAAAGTTAATAAATAAACAGCAGAATAACATGCCCAAGAAAGGAAGACCGCTGGGATATGATCCGGAAGAAATGCTTGAGACATCAATGCTGCTTTTCTGGAAGAATGGTTTCGATGCTACTTCCCTGGACGATATTCTGAATGCTGCAAAGATTTCCAAGAGCAGTTTTTATCACATGTTCGGTAGTAAACAGCAATTGTTTGAGCGTTGTCTTTGCAGATATTGTGATTCACAGTTGGCTCAAATTGAGAAAAAATTGCAGCAATCAACTACGGGCCGCGATTTTATTGAATCGTATTTGCATGATTTGGTCGCTGCTGCCAGTCATAATGAAGATCGATATAAAGGTTGTTTCGTTGTCAATACTATTTATGAGTTTGTGGATCGTGATGTCAGTATCTCAAAGCTGATATCGAATATGATTGAGCAATTTAATCAGTTGCTACAAGTCGCCATAAAGAAAGGACAAACAGAAGGTGTGATTACTACAGATAAAACGCCATCAGCGCTGGCCTGCTTTTTAATGAGCAGCATAGCAGGTATCAGGACAATGATTTATGCCAAGGCGGAAACCGATCAGCTCGAAGATATTGTAGATGTCACATTGGCAGCTCTCGACTGAATATATTCTGTACGCTATCAACTGTGTAAGGTAAATTAGTGTGTGCTGACTTAGGCCATTAGCAGCAACTTCAATAATGAATTGAATTGAATTGAGGAGACTGGACAGCTTTTTATTTGGGATACCCATTCGAGTGCACTACAAGCATTACAGATTCTGTGTAGATTAAAATAACTGATCTTTCAGGTTTTGTGGCACATACTCGGGCTCATAGAATTGTTCCGTGGATATGGGCGGTAATTGTTCCCGAAAGAAATATTCTGTAATGCCATTTGAAAGAACCCTCAACCCGGTTTCCGGGTTGATTTTATCAACTACGATTCCATTCGGCGGAGAGTACTTGGCTTCGGGTTCATTTTTGAGAGCGGTCTCCATGTACTGTATCCACATTGGCAGTGCAGTCCGTCCTCCCGTCTCATTTTTTCCCAGAGACTGGGGTTCATCATAGCCAATCCATGTAACAGCTGCGAGGTTTTTCTGAAAGCCGCAAAACCACGCATCAACAAAATTACTGGTCGTGCCAGTTTTTCCGGCCAGATCTGTTCGTTTAAGCTGTTTTGCTCTGGCAGCAGTGCCATAATTGATTACATCCTGCATCATGCTGGTCATAATAAATGCGTTACGAGGGTCAATCACACGTTCTGTCTCTTTTGGTGCTGTGTTTCTCGTCTGTTCAAGTATATTGCCGTGATTATCCTCTATGCGGCTGATGAAATACGGTTTAATCCGGAATCCTCCATTTGCAAATACAGCATATCCGGCAGCGATTTGTAATGGTGTTACTGAACCCGAACCTAGAGCCATGGGTAAATAGGGGGGATGTTTGTCCGCTTCAAAGCCAAATCGGGTGATGTAATCCTGAGCATATTGAAGATCAATCGCCTGCAAAATGCGGATGGATGCCAGGTTCTTGGATTTGGCCAATGCCTCGCGCATGCGAATTGGTCCGCTATACTTGCCGTCAAAATTTCTTGGTTCCCATAACTTGCTGCCTGTCTGTGCTGCGCTGAAGGAAAGTGGGGCGTCATTGATAATAGTGGCTGCCGTGAATCCTTTTTCTAGCGAAGCAGAGTAAATAAATGGTTTAAAGCTTGAGCCAGGTTGTCGCCAGGCTTGTGTGACATGATTGAACTGGTTCAGATGGAAATCAAATCCGCCAATAAGCGCCCGGATTGCTCCATTGTTTGGATCAATGGATACAAGTGCAGCTTCGACTTTGGGCAATTGCACAACATGCCAGTTTTGTTTGCGGTCTTGCTGGATATGGATTATCGCACCCTGGCTGATATGTTTTTTGTCAGCGGATTTCTGGGCATTCAGGTGCTTTTCAACAAAGCTCAATCCTTCCGACTTTATGGCAATGATTTCTCCACCTTTTTTGTATACCTGAATTTCATTTTTTTTAACGGTTAATACGACGGCTGGAACAATGTCATCACTTTCATCAATATCGTCAAATGCCTCTTCCAGCACTTTTTCC
This sequence comes from Nitrosomonas marina, assembly GCF_900111605.1. Taxonomy (GTDB): domain Bacteria; phylum Pseudomonadota; class Gammaproteobacteria; order Burkholderiales; family Nitrosomonadaceae; genus Nitrosomonas; species Nitrosomonas marina_A. The sequence continues at coordinate 42,871 of NZ_FOIA01000008.1, forward strand.
TGATCAGTACCATGCTTTGAAAGGTCAACATGCCCGACTGGACCGCGGTAACCTCTGCGTCTGTCATATTCGAGTACGTTTGAACGCAGCGCCTGGTATGCTGCTTGCTGGTCGGAAAGACGGATGGTTGTATAGACTTTGATGCCCCTGCTATAGGCTTCTTCCTTCAGTCGATCATAAATGATCTGCCTGACCATTTCTGCAACATAGTCGGCAGGCATAGCAAATTCCCTGGTCTGCTTGACGATTGGAACAGGTTGATTTTCAAGTTGTTTGAATTCCTGATCAGAAATGTGATTGAGTTTATGAAGACGGGACAGGACATAACGCTGCCTGGCTTTTGCACGTTTAGGATTGACTACAGGATTAAAACTGGAAGGTGCTTTTGGCAAACCGGCCAGCATTGCTGCTTCAGCCAGATTAATTTCCTGTAACGTTTTGCCAAAATAGGTTTGCGCAGCTGCAGCAAAACCGTAACTGCGCTGTCCAAGGTATATCTGATTGATGTACAGTTCCAGTATTTTATCTTTGCTTAAACTGTGCTCAATTTTAAATGCGAGCAGCGCTTCACTGAATTTTCGTGTCAGTGTTTTTTCTCTGGTCAGAAAAAAGTTTCGCGCTACCTGCATGGTTATCGTACTGGCACCCTGGCGCACGCCTCCTGCAGTAAAGTTAGAATAGGCTGCTCGCAACACACCTAAATAATCAACCCCGCTGTGCTCATAAAAGCGGTCATCCTCTGCTGCGAGGATGGCCTGTTTTAGATGGGCTGGCACTGCATCAATCCTGACGAGATCGCGGCGTTCGGTTCCAAACTCACCAATCAATAAACCTTCTTCACTATAAATCCGTAAAGGTATCTTGGGTTGATAGTCCGTTAATGTATTTAACGATGGCAGCGATGAAAAAGTCACAAGTGCTGCAAAAATAAGCAGCAAAACACTGATCAGGCCCAGTGCGAAAAAAGTAATGAATGAGTAATAAAGCCAACGAGTAATCATGAAAATGAATCGAAGCACGTGAACAAAGTCAAGTTAAAACAGTTTTGGAGGGTATATCTCCCTTTTTTCCACAAATCCATTTTTTTTGAGTCTGTCAGAATGTAGTCGTATTGCAGGTCATTCGGGATTAACAAACTATTTTTCAGGATATCAACTTAACTCTTGGAAAATTTGAAAATTAACTAACATGTGAGTATTACCTCAAATAACGCAATGTTCAAGGGAAAATTTGATTTTAATCTAGACTTTCTGAAAATGAAGTCACCCTCATTAATCGGTGTAGACATCAGTTCATCATCGATAAAAATGGTTGAATTATCGAAAGTCGGTAAAACGAGTGGCAGTTATCGTGTTGAGCGATATGTGATCGAGCCAATGCAGGCGGATTCGGTTCAGGACGGTGCAATCGTAAATATGGAGACTGTCAGCGAGAGTATACAGCGCGGTTGGAAACGACTGGGCTCACGCTGCAAGAAAATAGCATTGGCTTTGCCAGCTTCCGACGTTATTACCAAAAAAATTATCGTTCCTGCCGGGCAACGGGAGGAAGATCTTGAATTTCAGGTTGAAAATGAAGCCAGCCAATATATTCCATTCCCATTGGATGAAATTAATCTTGATTTTCAAATTATAAGACCTTTGCCTAACAATCCAGATGAAGTTGAAGTTCTGATTGCGGCATCACGAAAAGAAAAGGTCGAGGATCGAGTGGCGGCCTCATTAACAGCCGGTTTGAAAGCAGTCGTGATGGATGTGGAACCGTATGCTGCCCAAACAGTATATGAGTTGATTCAGGATCAATTTCCCGGCGGTAGCGATGATCCAGTGATTGCTTTGGTGGATATTGGCGCTACTGTCATGAAGACTAATGTCCTGCACAAAGGGGAGTCTGTCTATCTGCGGGATCAACCATTTGGTGGCGATCAACTAACTCAAGAAATTCATAATCAGTTCAATTTATCGCTTGAAGAGTCAGAAAAAGCAAAGCGGAATGGTGGATTACCGGAAAATTACAAAACTGATGTGCTGCAGCCATTTTGTGAAACGCTCGCAATTGAAGTGATGCGGGCCATTCAGTTTTTTTATACATCCACGCAATATACAGAAATCGATTACATTTTGATTGCTGGCGGCTGCGCTGCGATACCCGACCTCGACAAGGTTATCGCAGAACGGACGCAGGTTGGTACGTTTGTCGTGAACCCGTTCTTGAATATGGAATTCTCCAGTCGAATTATTCCCAGGCAGATCAAAAATGACGCGCCTTCTCTTTTAATTGCTTGTGGTTTAGCTATGCGTAGTTTTGACTCGTTATGATACAAATTAATCTTCTTCCTCATCGTGAAATAAAACGTAAGGCACAACAGCAACAGTTCGCAGTTTCTGCCGGCATTATCTTTGCGGTTGGTCTGCTTACAATTTGGGGGGTGCACTACATGATCAACGAAAAAATTGAGTTTCAAAGAGAGCGGAACCAGTACCTTAACAACCATATCGCAATTCTTGATAAGCAGATCGAAGAAATCAGAGAGATCAAAAATCAAACCCAGGAATTGCTTGCAAGAAAAGGGGTTGTCGAAACGTTACAGGGTAATCGCTCCGAAGTCGTTCACTTGCTAGATCAGTTAGTAAGATTGCTTCCTGATGGTGTCTATCTAAAAAGTATCAAACAAGAAGACCGTACAATCAATCTCTCCGGTTTTGCGCAATCAAATGCATGGGTTTCAACACTTATGCGCAATCTTGAGTCTTCGCCATGGCTGGAATCACCAGCTTTGATTGAAATCAAAGCAGTGACGGTCAATAGCATGCGACAAAATGAATTTAATTTGAATATTAAGTTGAAACCCGTCGCAGATAGTAATGGTGAATTCGCTGTCGCCGGTTCTAATATTTTATGAGATTCGTGCATTATGAATATGCTTGAAGAATTACGTCATTTAGATCCAAATGATCCCGGAAGATGGCCGGCTTCGGTAAGAACGACGGCCCTGCTGGCCTTAATGGTGATCATTCTTGCCGCAGGTTATTATTTTGTCTGGCAAGATCAATTGAACAATCTCGATAACATTCGAGCAGAAGAACAGACTTTGAAGGACACTTATATTGTCAAAAAGCGAAGTGCAGTTAACTTGCCTGCACTCAAACAACAGTTAGTCGATATAGAGCGTTCTCTTAGCGCGCTTCTCAAGCAGCTTCCCAATAAATCAGAAATGGAGGCACTACTGGTTGACATTAATCAGGCAGGGCTTGGTCGAGGGCTTCAGTTTGAGCTATTCAAACCTGCTGAAAGCGAGATTATACGCGAGTTTTATGCAGAATTGCCCGTTACCGTCAGGGTGACCGGCGGCTATCATGACATTGGGTCTTTTGCCAGTGATATAGCCCAACTTCCTCGGATTGTGACGTTAAATAATATCACTATTGTTCCGAGTGCTGACAACGCGTTAACACTGGATGCTGTTGCCAAAACATTCCGATATCTCGACGAAAATGAAATGTTTAATCAGGGAGCACAACAGTGAAGAAATTAAGAATCATGGCGATTTTAGTTGCAGCGTCGTTGTTGACGGCTTGCGAATCTGGAGATCTTGCCGATCTTGATACGTTTATCAGCAACGCAGGCAAAGGACTTCGTGGCCAGGTTGATCCATTACCGGAAGTCAAAACCTTTGAACTGTTTGCTTATGATGCTTTTGATATTCCAAGTCCTTTTGAACCGAGGAAAAAAGAACAGGCGCAAAGTGCTGGTAATGGTATACAGCCTGATTTGACGCGCAGAAAGGAATATCTTGAGAGTTTCCCGTTGGAGAGCCTGGAAATGGTTGGTTCGCTGGAACAGAATGGAATTATATACGCAGTGGTGAAAACTCCAGAAAAAAGCCTGCTTCGCGTTGGTATTGGAAATTATTTGGGTCAGGATTTCGGCAAAATTAACCAGATTTCTGAGTCAGAAATTGAATTAAGGGAATTAGTGCAAGATGGTGTCGATGAATGGTCAGAGCGTATCAGCACGCTTATGCTCAAAAATTAGGAGTCTAGCAATGAAACTATCCAGCAGCAAAGTTAAATTATTCATATCATGGTTTGTCGCGTTGTTCTTGCTAGTATCATATTCCGTCCATGCTGATACCTTGCATGAGAAAACAATAAATCGGCTCAATTCACTTGATATTTCCACGATTGAAGATGGCAGGGTGGTTGTCAAGTTTGGGCTTGATCAACCACTTTCAAGTCCTCCGATTGGTGTCTCTCTCAGTAATCCACACCGGGTCTATTTTGACTTTCATCATGTTTCCAATGGGTTGGGAAGAAATTTTCAGGAGATTGAAGAAGGTGACTTGCAAAACATCAATATTGTACAGGTCGGTGAACGCACACGAATCGTCTTTAATCTGCATGGCCTGATGCATCATGAAACATTTTTACAGGAAAATATTTTATTAGTCAGTCTGAAATCCATCGATGAACACCAGAATGCAGGGCCGGTTGCACGTTTCTCTAACGATGGTCCGGAAAAAGAACTAAATAGCGTACTTGATATTGATTTTCGGCGTGGAGAAAGTGGCGAAGGTCGCATTATTGTTGATTTAACGCATGCCGGGGCGGGTATTGATGTTCACCAGCAGGGAGAAAAACTCGTTGTTGAGTTTATTGATACCTATCTACCCAGTAATCTGGAGCGGAAACTGGATGTAACAGATTTCGCCACCCCTATAAATATTGTTGACACGGTTATGCTGGGTGATAATGTGCGTATGGTGATCGAGTCATCCGGACGCTGGGAACATACGGCGCGCCAGGCTGACACGCAATTTGTGCTGGAAGTGCGCGCATTGGCTGAGAATGAAGATGAGCTCGCAGAACGCAGGCGTGCAAATGGCGGTTATGTTGGCGAAAAACTGTCGCTAAACTTTCAGGATGTAGAGGTTCGAGCGGTATTGCAGGTGATTGCAGATTTTACAAACCTGAATATTATTGCCAGTGATTCTGTCGGCGGCAATCTGACGTTACGATTAAGAGATGTCCCGTGGGACCAGGCACTGGATATCGTTTTGCAAGCCAATGGCTTGGCAAAACGTCAGACCGGAAATGTCATTTATGTTGCGCCGAGCAAGGAGATGGCAGACAGAGAATTGCTGGAGCTGGAGGCGAAACAACAGGTCGCTGAAATGGAACCGCTTGTTACAGAAACGTTTCAGTTGAATCATCGCAGAGTTGATTCAATTGCATTTGAGGGTATGCTGAGTGATCGTGGCACGATAAATCTTGATGAAATCAGCAATACCATGACTGTGACCGATATTCCATTAAGAATCGCCGAGGTCAGAAAGCGTATCAAGCGTCTGGATGTATTTGAAAGACAGGTTATGATAGAAGCCCGGATAGTCGAAGCGACAGAAACTTTCAGCCGCGATCTGGGTGCCCGGTTTGGCGTGAAAAATGTGTCCAAAGTAGGTAACAATCGTCTGGGGGTATCTGGCAATGTGACCGATTCAAGTAATCTGGCGATCGGCGAAGAAGTTCCTGCAGGAGATAACCTGAACGTAAATCTACCGGCCGCAGCAGGCGCAGGGTTATTGGGAGGGCCAGCTGCCTTGGGCTTGAGCTTGTTGAAAATCAATAACTCCCGACTGATTAATCTGGAGCTGTCAGCTCTGGAAACTGATACGAAAGGGCGCGTCATTGCCAGCCCGCGGGTGGTAACCGCACATGGTGTGGAAGCAATTATCGAGCAAGGCGACCGTGTGCCTTTTCAACAGGCGACGAGCAGTGGTGCAACGAGTGTGCGCTTTGTCAATGCGGTACTGAGTCTCAAGGTGAAACCATTGATTACGTTTGATAATCAGATAGACATGGAGCTTACCGTCAATCAGGATAAGATTGGTGAAAGTGTTAGTGCCTTTTTGCCACCCGCAATTAATACAAAGCAGGTGACAACCAAAGTTCTGGTTGAGAATGGAGGGACAGTGGTTATCGGTGGTATCTTTGAGCGTACAGAAAATAATATTGTAAACAAGGTTCCACTGCTGGGTGACATTCCTTACATTGGGTATCTTTTTAGAAATACGTCCAAACGTGACGATAAGCGGGAGCTGCTGGTTTTTGTAACCCCGCGGATTTTGAATGAAAGGCTGAATTTGCAGTAGCAATCTAAACACCGGATTGGAAACCGAACTGTCGCCATGCTTCGTACGCGATGATGGCGGCAGTATTCGACAAGTTCAAACTGCGACTGCCGTAAACCATGGGTACACGCAGGTGCATGTGATTCGAAATGTTGTGTAATACATCTACAGGCAGTCCTTTCGTTTCTGAGCCAAATAAAAAAGAGTCGTCATGGCAAAATTCGATTGTGTCATATCGAATTTTACCTTTGGTAGTAATAGCAAACAGCCGACTGGAATCAATTTGCTCCAGACAATCACTCCAGTTGTTGTGAATTTTGATATTAGCGAACTCGTGATAGTCAAGGCCGGCGCGTAGCAGCTGTTTATTGCGTAACATAAATCCTAGTGGTTTAACCAGATGCAGTTGCGTACCTGTATTGGCACATAATCGAATTATGTTACCTGTATTTTGCGGAATTTCCGGTTGAAAAAGAATAATGTTAAACATGTGCGGCTGGTCTTAACTGTCTGCTTCCGTTTTTTTACCTAAAAACAATAGTCGGATTGCATCCAGAAGCGCTCTTTCTGTGCTCTGGTTACAATCCAGTTCGTAATTCTACATGCACCCTGCTTGCGTAATTGATTTGCTAGTTCATTTAATGTTGCACCTGTTGTCATGACATCATCGACGATTGCAACGTGCATACCTGATAGATTTTGATTACAGATAAAAGCCTTCTTTACATTATCGCGACGCATTTTCCACGGTAGTTCCGCTTGCGGGAGTGTATTCTTGATGCGCTTGCAGCTATCGTGGCAAAATTGAATACGCAACTGTTGTGACAGATGACGACCAATTTCTATCGCCTGGTTAAATCCTCTTTCTTGGAGTCGTTTGGGGTGCAAAGGCATAGGAATAACCAAATCCGGTTGGTCGGTTGATTGCTGGTGCCGAATTGTTTCTAACAGTAGTTCTGCCAGAACAGGTGCAATAGCAAGTTGCTGTCGGTATTTAAGTGCGTGTACGAGCATGTCTGCCGGGAAAGTATAAATTAACGCTGCGATGGTTGTAGAATATGCAGGCGGACTGGCCAGGCAGCTGCCGCAGATGTTGGTCGTGCCAGTGATAAGGGTTTTTGCGCATATTTTGCAAACATTGGCGGTCAGCCTGGACAGACTTTTAGAACACCCGCTGCAGAAATCGTGACTGGAAACCGCACCACAGAGTATGCAGTTTTTATGAATCAGCAGTTTCACATTGTTCCTCTAAAAACAGCCGTTCAAATTGACAATACTGTTCGAATCCGTAATCATCCTGCCAATTATAAATTGAAATCGGAAAAAGCAGTTCCAATATATTCGAGGGAAACAGATATGCAATGTAATTCAATCCAGTCAGGCATGGCTGATAATCAAAATGATCATGAAAACAGGGGATTGAAAAATAGTAAATCACAAAGATGGCATACTGAATCGGTACAGACGCTGCTGGATATGCCTTTTAATGATTTGATTTTTAAGGCGCAAGAGGTGCATCGCCAGTATCATGATGCGAATACGGTACAATTGTCGACGCTTATATCCGTCAAAACAGGTGGGTGTCCTGAAGATTGCGGCTATTGTCCGCAAGCTGCGAGATATCATACCGGTGTAGAAAATCAGGCGACGCTTTCTGTAGAGAATGTAGTGACCGCAGCGGCTGCAGCCAAGGAGCAGGGCGCTACGCGTTTCTGCATGGGGGCGGCCTGGAGAGGTCCGAAACAACGAGATATCGAAATAGTATCGGAAATGATCAGTGCGGTAAAAGCGCTTGGAATGGAAACATGCGCTACTTTGGGTATGTTGAAACCTGGCCAGGCCAAGCAGCTGGGTGATGCCGGTCTGGATTACTATAATCACAATTTGGATACCTCTCCCGACTACTATGATGCCATCATCTCCACGCGTGAATATCAGCATCGCCTGGATACTTTGCAACAAGTACGTGAAGCGGGTATCAATGTCTGCTGTGGGGGCATAGTAGGAATGGGAGAGACCCGTGAAACACGAGCTGGTCTGATTGCCCAACTTGCTAATCTGGATCCATATCCTGAATCTGTGCCGATCAATCACCTTGTGCAGGTTGAAGGCACGCCTCTGTATGGAACGGCCAAACTTGATCCACTGGAATTTGTCAGAACCATAGCGGCAGCACGTGTCACCATGCCCAAAGCAATGGTGCGGTTATCGGCTGGGCGGCGGGAAATGTCTGAGGCAGTGCAGTCTCTGTGTTTTCTGGCAGGCGCTAATTCGATATTTTATGGTGATAAATTATTGACCACCGGGAATCCAGAAGTTGAACAGGATCAGGCATTGCTCAATAAGTTAGGTATGCAATCTTTGGCAGTTTGATTTGAAATGATGAATCAGGTCATGCATGTATTCTGATCTGGCTGAGCAATTATCGATTCGTGAACAGCAGGGGTTAAAACGTTATCGATCAATTCTTGATAGCCCTCAGTCAAGATCTGTCAACATTGACGGGTGTGAATATTTATCCTTTGGCAGTAACGATTATCTGGGACTGTCCAATCATCCAGACTTAGTCCAGTCAGCATGTCTGGGCGCGCGGCGATATGGCGTAGGCGCCGGGGCGTCGCATTTGCTATATGGCCACAGCAGCGCACACCATGAGCTCGAAGAGGCAGTAGCACGGTTTACAGGCTTCCCTCGTGCATTGTTGTTTTCCACTGGCTATATGGCCAATATCGGAGTGGTGACCGCGCTTGTCGGGCGTCATGATGCAGTTTTCGCTGATAAACTAAACCATGCGTCGTTGAATGACGCGGCGATATTGTCCAGGGCGCAATTGGTTCGCTATCCCCATCTTGATTTGTCAGTACTTGAGCAGCATTTGAAAAAATCAAAGGCCAAACGCAAACTGGTTGTTTCAGACGCAGTTTTCAGCATGGATGGCGATATTGCACCCATTCCGGATCTGGTAGTAATGTGTGAACGTTACAATGCTATGCTGCTATTGGATGATGCACATGGGTTTGGCGTACTTGGCAGAGATGGCCGCGGAACATTATTTACCGAGAACAACAAACCGGCGCACAGCCACATCGTTCTACATTCGCCGAATATTATTTATATGGCGACACTTGGAAAAGCCGCTGGTGTTTTCGGTGCATTTGTTGCTGCCTGTCCGGTTGTTATCGAAACGATGATACAAACCGCCAGGAGTTACATATATACAACCGCGGGCCCACCACTGTTGTCGCATGTGTTGTTGCAAAGCCTGGCATTAATTGAGCAAGAGAGCTGGCGACGCGCACATTTGTTTCATTTGATCAATCGGTTGCAGCAGGAACTGGATATGTCCGGCTGGCGGATATTGCCATCTAAAACACCAATTCAGCCTGTACTTGTTGGTAGTACACGGAAGGTTGTGCACATTAGCAGCAGTCTGAAGGCACAGGGCATTCTGGTGCCGGCAATTCGTCCGCCGACGGTGCCGCAAAACACGGCCAGGCTGCGTATATCATTATCAGCTTCGCATCAGGAAACGGATATTGTGCGTCTGGCTACAGTGCTTCGGCATCTGGCGTAGTAAACTGCTTATCCGGATTTTATTTTATGTCAAGTACGGCTATTCATATCGAAACATCTGGCAGCGGAACCGACATGGTTTTGATTCATGGCTGGGCGATGCACGGCGGTATCTGGCAAAATATTCGTGATCGACTGTCCCAGCAGTTCCGTTTGCATATTCTCGATTTGCCCGGCCACGGATTCAGTTCTCACCGTGAGCCAGGCGATTTCGAGCATGTTGTCAGTGTTGTGCAGGAAAAACTGCCGAAAAACTGTATTGTATGTGGCTGGTCGCTTGGTGGTCAGGTGGCGATGGAGCTGGCGCTGCGGGATTCCGCGCAAGTCATGGGTCTTGTTCTCGTGTCAACCACGCCCTGTTTTGTGAAGCAACCTGACTGGCCCTGGGGTGTGGAAAGTAAATTTCTGCAGTTTTTTATGGAAAATCTGCATCAAAATTATCGTACTACGATCAATCGTTTTTTGACGCTCCAGACCAGGGGTGAACGCGAGATGTCGGGTACACTGGCGCAATTGCGTCAATACTTTTTTGAGCGTGACCAACCAGATTACGATGCGCTATTAAAGGGATTGCTGATTTTGCAAACAAATGATATGCGTCAGAAGCTATCTCAAATCAAACAACCAGTATTGCTGCTGCACGGTGAAAATGACATGATTACACATTCATCAGCTGCACGTTGGATGAATGCGCAGCTGAGGCATTCGAAACTGGTTATGTTTCAACAGTGCGGACATGCGCCGTTTCTGGCTGATCCGGATAAATTTATTTCCTGTGTTAATGAATCATACTATTCTGAATAAACGTCTGCTACGCCATTCATTTGAACGCGCAGCACAGAGTTATGATCAATCTGCCGTGTTACAACGTGAGGTTGGAGATAGGATGTTTGCACGTCTGGACTATATTAACTATGTTCCAAATACAGTTCTCGATGCCGGGTGTGGAACCGGGTACTGTACCCGGAAACTCGGTGAGCGCTATGCACACAGCCGATTGATTGCTGTGGATATTGCACAGGCTATGCTGCTGCAAGCTCGGCCTGCTGAAACAGGTTGGCGGCAGTATTGGCCATTTAATCGCAGACAAGAACACTATGTGTGCGCAGATGTAGAACGACTGCCGCTTCGTGAAGACAGTATCGAAATGATCTGGTCGAATCTGGCGTTACAATGGTGTAATGATCTGGATCTGACGTTTTGTGAAATGAATCGCGTACTAAAACCGGACGGTTTGCTGATGTTCAGCACATTTGGGCCGGATACATTGCGGGAGCTCAGGCAGGCATTTAGTCTGGTAGACGATTTTGTGCATGTCAATCAGTTTATCGATATGCATGATATCGGTGATCTGCTGGTACGCAATCGATTTGCAACACCCGTGATGGACATGGAATATATTACCCTGACATATGCGGATGTTGTCAGTGTGATGCATGACCTCAAAGCGATTGGTGCGCATAATGTGGCGCAAGGCAGACGGCAGGGGTTGATGGGAAAAACAAAATGGCAGAAGGTGATCGACAATTATGAATCCTTGCGTATGCAAGGAAAGTTACCAGCCACATACGAGGTTGTTTACGGCCATGCCTGGAAGCTGCCGCCCAAGGAAACGGTATTGACGCCAGAAATACGGAAACAAATAATGATGGGTGGGTAGGTGCTATCTGGGTTTTTTATTACCGGAACAGATACGGGTGTTGGCAAAACGCTGATCAGTTGCATGCTGCTGCATGCATTGTCTAAGAACCATAACAAAGTTGTCGGCATGAAACCGATTGCCGCTGGCAAAGAGAATGGTAAATGGCTGGATGTTGAATTACTGCGCACAGCGGGAAGTGTGCAGGTTACTGACGAATTGTTAAACCCGTATGCGCTGGAGCAGGCAATCGCGCCGCATATAGCGGCACAGTCTCAGGGGATCGAGATAGACATGTCGACCATCGAAAATGCATTTCATGCCCTCGGAGAACTGGCAGACTATGTGATCGTCGAAGGTGCAGGGGGATTTATGGTACCTGTCAACGCCACTCAGGATACTTCGGATATCGCACGGTTATTTGATTTGCCTGTGATTCTGGTGGTCGGTATGCGTCTGGGGTGTATAAACCATGCCTTGTTGACAGTACAGGCAATCCGCAGCGCGGGACTGCAGTTGTTTGGCTGGGTGGCCAATTGTATTGATCCCGAGATGCGGGCGGTCAAAGAAAATATTGCTGCGCTACGCTTTCGGATTGAGCAGCCGCTGCTGGGAACTGTACCGTACGATTCCGCACCTGATTTTCAAGCGTTAAGCCGTTTAATCGATTTGTCTGGGTTAGATAGCCGGCGTCGAGATTCGCGCTAAAGATGCTCCATTAAATTGGCGACAGAGAAAAATTGTTCGTTTCAGTCAAATGTTGAGGGAGATTGCGAATCGCTTCGGCATTACTCCATGAAAAAACTCTGTCTGCAGCCTGGTGCCAGGGTAGCCAGAGATAATTAAGATGTTCCTTTGGAGCAGTGACGATTGGCTTTTTTTCGGGCAGACAAAGGCTGAAAACATGCTCGGTATTGTGCGTTATGTCTGGTGAATAACGCCAGCGCCATTCTTTGAATATTTCGAAACGGTATTCGGTTTCCCAGTCCGATAGCGGGTAATCGTAAGGATTTAGACCGGTTTCTTCCTGAATTTCACGCTGTGCAGTTTGCCGTAGTGTCTCGCCTTCGTGTTGACTGCCTGTCACGGATTGCCAGTACCCCGGATGGTCTGCACGTTCGAGTAATAAAACATCCAGTACCGATGTATGAATCACAACCAAAACGGATACAGGCAGTTTATACATGGTAATAGTAATGTGTTGTTAACAGTGAAATAAACGGCAGCTAGTTTTTTGGTTGATCAATTTTGCGCAGGCGTATGTTCAATTCCCTGAGTTGTTTTTCGTCAACGGTATCCGGTGCGTGTGTTAATAAACACTGTGCACGTTGTGTTTTTGGAAACGCGATTACGTCACGAATTGATTCAGAGCCGGTCATCAGTGTAACAATGCGATCCAGTCCAAAAGCGATCCCGCCATGTGGCGGGGCGCCATATTGTAGTGCTTCCAGCAAAAAGCTGAATTTCTCCCTGGCCTCATCTTCAGAAATGTTCAGCGCCCGGAATACTTTCTTTTGCACATCCTCGCGATGAATACGAACAGAGCCTCCGCCGATTTCCGAGCCATTCAGAACCATGTCATAGGCTTTTGACAATGCTTGGCCTGGGTTTTCAAGCAGTAAATCTTCATGACCGTCAGCTGGAGAAGTAAACGGATGGTGCAGTGCCTGCCAGCGGTTTTCTTCTTCGTCCCACTCAAACATCGGAAAATCGACAATCCATGCAGGGCGCCAGTCTGAAGTTGCATGGCCATGTTGATGCCCGATTTTTATCCGCAATGCACCAAGTGATTCATTAACAATGCTGGCCTTATCCGCGCCAAAGAAAATCAGATCACCATTCTGCGCCCCGGTTCGTTCCAGAATAGTGAATACTGTTTTTTCGGGCAGAAACTTCAAAATCGGCGATTGCAGGCCTTGCAGTCCGTCTTCGCGTTTATTAATTTTGATATAAGCCAGTCCTTTGGCTCCGTATATGCTGACGAACTGCGTGTAATCGTCAATTTCCTTGCGGGTCAGCTGGCTGCCGTTAGGTATCCGCAAAGCAGCGACACGGCCATTGGGTTTGTCTGCCGCATCCTTGAATACCTTAAAGGGTACACCCTGCATGATGTCGGTCAATTCTGTCAATTCCAGCGCAACACGAAGATCCGGCTTGTCGCTGCCGTATTTGTGCATGGCCTGTGCATAGGTCAACCGTGGGAAAGGATCGGGTAAATCAATATTGCTTGCTGCTTTGAACAAATGACGGATCATTTGTTCCATCAGCGTCATGATTTCTTCCGCAGTAAGGAACGAAGTTTCTATATCGATCTGGGTAAATTCCGGTTGCCGGTCGGCACGCAAATCCTCGTCACGGAAGCAGCGCGCAATCTGATAGTAGCGGTCAAACCCTGACACCATGAGCAATTGTTTGAACAGTTGTGGTGATTGCGGCAACGCAAAAAAATGGTTGACATTGACGCGCGACGGTACCAGATAATCGCGAGCGCCTTCAGGTGTTGATTTGGTCAGGATAGGTGTTTCGATATCGAGAAAGCCCTGCTGATCAAGAAAAACGCGTACAGCCATGGTGACCTTGTGTCGCAAGCGCAGATTGGATTGCATGACCGGCCGGCGCAAGTCGAGATAGCGATGTTCCAGGCGGACAAATTCGCTGATATGTTCATCATCCATCAAGAAAGGTGGTGTTAACGATGTATTCAATATTTCCATGTTAACAACCAGCACTTCAATTTCACCGCTATGCAGCGATGGATTGACAGTACCCTCGGGGCGTCTTCTGACTTTTCCGACGATCATGAGTACAAACTCGTTACGTATTTTCTCCGCAAGCTCGAATGTTTCAATGTTATCGGGATCGCAGACAATTTGAACCAAACCTTCGCGATCACGCAAATCAATAAAAATTACACCGCCATGGTCGCGCCTTCTGTGTACCCAGCCATACAGGGTAACGATTTCATCGAGATAATGTGTGTTGATGGCGCCGCAGTAATTTGTTCGCATGGTTCAGAATGTGTTTGACGAATGTCGTGGTCAGGATATAGGAATATTAATAACGTTAACGTGTTGAATGTGCCGGTCCTGGATGTCAGTTTGCAGCTGCAGTCGTGGTTGAACCGGATTTGTCAGAGGTTTGCACAGATGAGGTTTCCGTTTTGGATGTTTTTTCTTTTGCATTTGTTTGACTGTGTGTATGTTTTGGCGATATGTCGTCTTTTTCTTTTTTGGCTGCCGGTTGAGGAGATTTGTTTTTGAAGTCCGTTACATACCAGCCGCTGCCTTTCAATTGAAACCCGGCGGCGGAAATCTGTTTGGCATAGTGTTCACTGCCACAATCAGGGCAGGCCTTGATCGGTGCATCGCTCATTTTCTGGATGTGTTCTTTTTTTGAACCACATGAATTGCAAAGATATTCATAAATGGGCATAAAAACCTCCAACAATTCAAAATTTAATAAACCCGATATTATACCTTAACCTGATGATTGCACCAGTATATCTACTGCCTAATAAATTAATTCTCAAAATGCCTGGATCAGGAATTTGGAAGCGTCTGCTGCGCTCCAACAATTTTTAGAATCGTGGTTATTCGATCGAGATGATTTATCGGTTGACATTAGTCGACAAAAGTGCGCGGCAAGCATCCTGCTAATATATTCTGGATGTCTTTTGTGCATGCGGATAAAGGCATCTTAGCGGAAATATCTGTTACTGATAGCGTTCGACAAATACCATATTCGCTTATTTTGTTCATCAATGACCTTGAAATTCATCTGATGTCAAAGTCGTGGCATGATGTTCAGGTCATGTGCCGCTAATCGCAGCGTGACGGAATACCCGGTGTTGGGTCAAAAAAATCTTTGGTCTGTTATGTTGTGTTCTGGCTGAGATGGCTGGCGGATCAGGATTTGTCCCGCCCGTATACATCCTCAAAGCGCACAATATCATCTTCGCCAAGGTAGGAGCCGGACTGTACCTCAATCATTTCGAGCGGGACACGGCCCGGGTTTTCCAAGCGATGGCGGGTGCCGACCGGAATGTATGTCGATTCGTTTTCGGTGACCAGAAAGCTTTCTTCGTCACGCGTTACGCGGGCCGTTCCACGGACAACAATCCAGTGTTCGGCACGGTGATGGTGCATTTGCAGCGACAATGCGGCACCGGGTTTGACGACGATGCGTTTGACCTGGAAGCGTTCACCGGAATCAACGCCGTCATACCAGCCCCATGGACGGAACACCTTGCGGTGCAAATGGCTTTCAGATCTACCGGTTTCCTTGAGGCTGTCGACGATTTTTTTCACGTCCTGGGTCTGATCCTTATGTGCAACCAGTATGGCGTCTGGAGTCTCAACAACTATCGTGTTTTCAATTCCAATGCATGTGACAAGCCGGCTTTCCGAGATGGCCAGGGTGTTTTTGCATTCATGCATGAGAACATCCCCCTGGGTGACGTTGCCGCCGCTATCCTTGGGCAGGACATGCCACAATGAATCCCACGCGCCGACATCTGACCAGCCGACAGCAAGCGGAATGACTGCGCCGGCAGGCAATTGTGGATTCTGACCCAGGGCAATGTGCTCCATGACGGCATAATCAATTGATTTGCTGATACACTGCTCAAATGCCGTTTTCTCGACACGGATGAAATCACCGTCGGTACTGCCGCCGTGCCATGCTGTGCGACATGCAGACAAGATTTTCGGATGACAGAGCTCTATGGCCTGCAGCCAAATCGATGCGTGCATCAAAAAAAGCCCGCTATTCCACAAAAATGACCCGGCCTCGAGATAGGCCTGTGCGGTGGCGGTGTCCGGTTTTTCGACAAAACGCGCGATGTTGTATGCATCGGCACCGGTCAGTTTGTCGCCTGTCTGAATATAACCATATCCCGTTTCCGGCTTGTCGGGCGTGACGCCAAAGGTAACAATGAAGCCTTTGAGTGCGAGCTGAATACCTTGTTGAACCGATTGCTTGAAGGCGTCCGTGTCGACTATGACATGATCGGAGGGCATGATCAGCAGAATCGGGTCATCGTTTTGATGAAGTGCCGATAGTGCCGCAATGGTCAGCGCAGGTGCCGTATTTCGTCCGCTGGGTTCCAGCAGTATGGTGCTCTTGCGTCCCATCATGCGCAGTTGTTCGGCAATGACAAAACGGTATTCTTCGTTACAGACGACAACAGGGTCTGCAATATTGATGTCATCGAGGCCATCCATGCGGCGTACTGTTGCCTGAAGCAGTGAATCGTCACTGACCAGCGTCAACAGCTGTTTCGGATGTTTTTCGCGAGAAAGCGGCCACAGGCGCGTGCCAGAGCCGCCTGAAAGGATAACGGGTATCAATGTATGCATATCGACTTTCCTTGAGATGTATGGCGAACGGTTAGGAGCATAAGTTTATGATTTTGATGGATTAATCCGTTCAGGAGTGGTTTTTTCGCCGTGATCGGATAAGTTTTCGAGTACCCTTCCCAGAATGGCGACGATTCTCTCGGCAGCTTTGCCATCCCAGAGTTCAGGTCTGCGGCAGGCTGCCTGTGGGCTGCGCAATATGTCAAGTGTTTCATGAATAATGGTGGCCGGATCAGTGCCCGCCAGCCTGTTGGAGCCTTCGTCAACGGTGATGGGTCTTTCGGTGTTTTCGCGAATTGTGATGCATGGCACCCCCAGGGCCGTCGTTTCTTCCTGCAGGCCGCCACTGTCCGTTAGCACCACTGCAGCATCTTTCCATAAATGAAGAAATGACATATAAGACTGTGGCCCGGTCAGGGTAATATCAGCCCCGAGGTCAATTGCAAATTTCTCCAGATTCTGGCGCGTGCGTGGATGTACAGGAAAAATGAGCGGTAATTCCTGTGCGATCGTTTTGAGTGCGTGACTGATCTTTGTAAATGTGTCTGCATCATCGACATTGCTAGGGCGGTGCAGTGTGACGACCCCGTATCGTTTTCCGGCCTCAGCCTGTGTCTTTTTATACGCTGTGGTAGCCAGATTGCGGGTGTCCATGCGTGAGAGCTTTTCAGCCTGATAGAGCAGATTATCAACCATCACATGTCCGACGTTAAATATGGCGTCATCAGGTTTGCCTTCATGTTGCAAGTGGTGCATGCCGCTGGGTTCGGTGACAAAAAACCAATCGGAAATGCTGTCTGTGACCAGCCGGTTTATTTCTTCAGGCATGCGCATATCGCCGCTGCGCAGTCCAGCTTCGACATGCGCTACCGGGATCTGCAGCTTTTTGGCGACAATGGAACAGGCGAGTGTTGAGTTGACATCACCTACGACGAGAACGGCATCCGGTATGGTTTTTTGACAGTATTCCTCAAAAGCAACCATGATTCGTGCTGTTTGTTGCGCGTGTGAGCCACCGCCAACACCCATGAAGAAATCGGGTTGAGGAATACCCAGTTCTTCAAAAAAAATCGCGTTCATTTCCGGATCGTAGTGCTGGCCTGTGTGGATGATTTTGTAGGTCAGCGTTGGATGTGCGTTCAACGCACGCACGATTGGCGCGATTTTCATAAAATTCGGTCGCGCGCCGGCAACGAGATAAATTGTTTTTGGCATAGATTAGTGCGAATGAATTGCGGTTCCGAATACGTTCGAAGCAGCGTTAAAAAAGAATTGAGGGATCACTATTTTAGTTGATTTCATTCAATGGTTAAGTTGAATTTATATTCTTTTTTGGGGTCTTATTTAAAAAAAAGAAGTGGATATATCAAATATTTCTTCGATATCGCTTGCAATCTTTTTTAAGTAGAATATAATTACGAATCATTCTCATTAATGTCATTATTTTTGATCTGATTTGTCTGATTTTATCAGGTGGTTTGCTTACAAGGATATAAAACGCTTAAGGTTAAGCCATTCATCATGTATATTTGTGTGTGTAAAGGAGTTACGGACGGTGCGATTCGCGAGGCTGTCAATAAAGGCGCCGAGCGTATGCGTGACTTGAAAAACTGTCTGGGTGTTACTGAGCAGTGTGGTGTCTGTGCCTGTCATGCGAAAGAAGTTCTTGAGCAGGCGCGCCAGCAAAAGGCTCAGGTACAGGCTTCTGTGCCGGAAACGGTGTATAAACCGGGTTTTATATATATGAAACAACTGCCTGAGGAGACAAACGATGAAAGGGAATGCCGAAATCATTCAGTGGCTGAATCGCCAATTACTGCATGAGTTGACTGCGATTAATCAGTATTTTTTACATGCTCGTATGTACAAAAACTGGGGATTTGACAGTCTTGCCAAGCATGAATACGATGAGTCGATTGAAGAAATGAAGCATGCAGACGATTTGATAGAACGTATATTATTGCTGGAGGGACTGCCCAATCTACAGGAACTGGGCAAGTTATTGATCGGAGAAAAGGTAGAAGAATGCGTGGCTTGTGATCTGAAGCTGGAACAGAATTCACATGAGACACTGACGGCAGCCATAGCAGCTTGTGAAGCGCAAAAAGATTATGTGTCACGTGAGATCCTGGAGCGTATTCTGGAGGACACGGAAGAACATATTGACTGGCTGGAAACGCAGCTAGATGTGATGCAGAAAGTGGGTATTCAGAACTGGTTGCAAAGCCAGATCTGATTCTTACAGTGCATTTTTTGCTGTAACTGCTCCATAAATCATGATGTCGTTATTAACGGGTGATTTGAAGGCGGAATATACTACCGCGTGAAATTGCAAATCACCCGAAGGATCAGAATTTGTATTCAGAAATTTGGCGTCTGGTTGTAACGTTGGATGTTGTGATCATGGGACGCGACTGACTTACTCTCTATCGTGTCAGCGCACTACGCGAACAAGTTTCAAAGTATTTCTTGAAAAAACCTATCGTGCATCAATAATGGATCAATTAGTCGGGATGATACAGAAAGATACAGAATTTAATAATAAAAATGAGCGGTATATTCAAAAAGAATCAACAAAGATCCAGATTTTGTCTGCACGTATATTCAAGTTGTTTAGCATTACTGTGTTGCTTTTTGCTGAATCCAGCGATTGCTGAATCCAGCGGAAATCAGCAAACTGCGGTAACGGAGCGCGTCTATAGTATACCTGCTGGTTCATTGCTTGATGCGCTGGAAAAGTTCTCGCTACAGGCCGGTGTCGATCTGATTTACAACTCCGGTTTGCTGGAAGGTTTAAAAACTCGGGGCCTTGACGGTAGATATGATGTTGCGTCAGGGCTAAATTTATTGTTAATCGGCACCGGATATCGGTTTGTACAACAGCCGGGCGGGTTTGAGATAGTAAGCGCTCAACCTTCAGGCGACCTTGAAATTTCGGGATCCAAAACGGACGAGAAAGTTACCGTATTACCCACCATACAGATTTCTGCCAGCAATGCAGGAAGTTATGCTGCAACCAGCAGCGTGACCGCAACCAAAACGAACACCTTATTGCGCGACGTACCGCAATCCATCACTGTCGTAACCGACGAATTGATCAAAGATCAGGCGATTCAAAGTCTCGGCGATGCCGTGCGCTATGTGCCGGGAGTAGGTGTTTCTCAGGGTGAAGGTAATCGCGATGCATTGATTTTTCGTGGAAATCGTTCAACCGGTGATTTTTTTGTTGATGGTGTTCGTGATGACGTCGCTTTTTTTCGTGATTTGTATAATATCGAGCGCGTTGAAGTGCTGAAAGGCGCCAATGGAATGATTTTCGGTCGTGGCGGCTCGGGCGGCGTCGTAAACCGTGTGACTAAACAAGCCAACTGGAATCCGGTACGAGAATTCTCATTTCAGGGCGGATCATTCAATCGAAAACGAATGACGGGCGATTTCGGTCATGTATTCAATGATAAAGTAGCTTTTCGTGTGAATGGGCTGTTTGAAGATTCAGACAGTTTTCGCGACGATGTTGTAATGCGGCGGCGCGGTGTATCACCAACCGTTACCATTAAGCCCACCAATCGCACCAAAGTTGTGTTGAACATGGAGCGCTTTCATGACGACAGAACGGCTGACAGGGGAATTCCATCATTCACAGGTCGACCTCTGGATGTCAAACGTTCTCAGTTTTTCGGCGATCCGCATCGCAGTCATGCGGACGCAGAGGTGTTGTCTTTTAATTCGTTAATCGAGCATCACTTTGACTTCGGTGTGACCCTGCGCAACCGGACGAACTACGCGCAGTATGATAAGTTTTACCAGAATATATTCGCCAACAGTCCTGTTTTCGCTGATCGCGTATCGCTGGGGGCCTATAACGATACAACCGATCGCGAAAATGTGTTTAATCAAACAGATATTCTGTACTCAGTAGACACGGGGCCCATCAGTCATACACTGCTGGCGGGTGTTGAAATTGGTCAGCAGATAACCAGCAATGTTCGTCAGACTGGTTTTTTTAATAACGATCCACGAGGCACGAGTTTTCGCGTGCCAGTGAGTAATCCGGTAACAAATGTTCCCATTGCGTTTGTCACACAGGATACTGATGCGGACAATCGCAGCGTGGTCGATATCACGTCATTGTATATTCAGGATCAGATTGAACTGCTGCCACAACTGCAGGCCATCGCCGGTGTACGCTATGATTTGTTTGAGGTGGATTTTCGCAAAAGAAATGGTGATGCCGCTCAAATCAATACTACTGATCATCTGATATCACCGCGTTTTGGCCTGATTTTCAAGCCGATAGAGCCGCTGTCAATTTATGCAAGCTACAGCCAGGCGTTTGTACCCAGAGCTGGTGAACAATTAACGGGAATTATTGTTACCAGGGCAACGCTCAAACCTGAAAAATTTACCACTTACGAGGCGGGAATTAAATGGGACATTTATCCTGATCTGGCATTGACCGGTGCAGTGTTCAGACTGGACCGGACCAACGTGATTACTGTCGATCCCAACGACTCGACGCGTACGTTTCTTGCCAAGGGTCAGCGTACCGAAGGTGTAGAAATTGGTTTGAGCGGACGAATTACGCAGAGCCTGAGTGTTATGGGCGGTTACGCCTACCAGGAGGGAGAACTCACCAGTACGCAATCGGCAGATGCGCAAAAGGGTGCGACCATTGGCGAATTGCCTCGAAACACCTTTTCGATGTGGAGCCGGTATGATTTCACGCCACGTATTGGCGCTGCATTTGGCGTGATATATCGCAGCTCCATGTTTGCAGCAGTAGATAATACAGTACGAATACCCGATTTTACGCGTGTTGACGCGGCCTTGTTTGCACAATTTACACGTCAGGTTCGCGGGCAGATTAATATCGAAAATATTTTTGATACCCATTACTTCGCATCGGTGCATAACAATAACAACATATCACCCGGTTCACCAATTGCTGTACGCGCCACGCTTGTGGCCAATTTTTAGTTAACACGTTGTTCGCAAGGTAAGAACCTGGAAAATAAATATATTAATAATAACTATTATTATTAATATTTGTATTCTTTTTATTAAATAATAACTATTATTATTAACATTATCGTAATAATATTGTTTTTGCCTCAAATAGAAAAAAGGAGAGAGAGTATGATTGCAAATACAAAAGCACTGATCCTGGTCAGTGCGGTAATAGCATTAATGAGCGGTTATTTCATTTTTAGTCCCGACAGGATGACGGTACATGCCGCAACGCTGGAAACTACATCCAACGCCGAAGCGGTTGATACAGCCGTTGCGGCATTTCAGGAGATCGGTGCGCTCAGGCGGGAAGATCCGATTGATGCGGATGCTATTCGTAACGTTTATGTAAATTCGTTGCAGGCGCTGACGCAGCAAGTCGATACGGATAACGGCCTGACACTGGACAGCGATCTGCTTGTAGCGATTGATGAAATCAGTACCGGCAACGAACCCACACTGGCTGCTCAGGTGATCGATAAAACACTGCAGCGGGTGTTTTATTTGACTATTCTGGATCGTGTGACAGCCGCCCGCGATGATTTCGAGACCGCATCGACAGAGGCATTGAATGCTATGTGGAATGAGGCTGCTGCAGCATTTGAGGCGATCAAGGGCACAGCTGCTCGAGAAAACAAGGTCATTTCCGCTGATCGACAGTCAATAGAAACCGGTGACAACCCTGCGCTGGATGTCCAGGTTACTCTGGCGTTTGAACGGGGAAGAGCAGCTTTAAACAAGCAGAATCCGGCTGAGGATCTGATTGAGATCAAGATTGTACGACAAATTATTCGCTTGTCTCTGGTGCGCGCATACTATATTGGCGTGCTGCGTGAAGTCGAGGGCGTGGTGTCCAATCGAGACCGCGATATCGAAGAAGCCAGGGAAAAACAGAAGGAAGGCGAAATTTTCTATCGCCTCATTGAAGAGTTTATTACCCGTGAAAATGCTACCGGTAGCGAGCTTATCAAAGCCCAGTTTACCGGAAATATTGCATCCGTAAATGCGGATGCAATTGTCAGCGAGTTGAGCAAAGGATTTGTCGGCCGTGTACGCGCAGAACTGGATGCAAATGAAAGCAGCATACTGGATGATCGCGGGCGTGCGATGGAAGTTGCCGAAGAAGCACTTTTATATGCCAACATGTTTCTGGCTGACCTTGAAATACGCCTGGATTCGAACGCGCGAAGCGAAATTGAAACCGCGTTAAACAATCTTAAAGAAGCCAGTAACGCCTCGGATGCGACCGGTGCCGAGCAGGCACGTCTGGAAATAGACAGCGTACTGATGGCATATGAGCAGGCACTGGCAATTGCAGAATATGAGCAGACGGTGGAGACACCATTCGTTGATGCAGCAGTAACGGCTTTTCAGACTATCGGTTCGCTGCGGCGACAGGATCCAGTCGATGCACAGGCTATCCTGAGTACATATACCGGCGAACTGCAGCAGTTAACGCAAATTATAGACAGCATTTACCGGTCGTCAATGGACAGCGATGTTCTCTCAGCGATAGACGATATCAGTAATGCCCAGCAGGTACCGCTTGCTGCCCAGGCAATCGACAAAACCCTGCAACGAGTTTTTGCGCTGACAATTTATAACCGGTTAACTTACGTACTTGATTTTTTCGATGATCAGACCACAGGTGAGCTGGAGCTGGAATGGGATAGAGCATATTCGGCATTTCAGGCGATAAAAGGCACGGTCGCCAGAGAAAACAAGGTACTGACCGCAGACCGGCAGTCTATCGAAAGCGGCAGCAATCCGTTTCTTGATAGCCGGGTTGCATTGGCGTTAATCGATGGTAAAACGGCTATCGGCGGCACAGCCTCAAATAGCATGGAACAACTGGTCATTGCACGTGAACAGGTGATATTTCCTGTGGTGCGTGCGTTTCTGATAGGGGTTCTGCGTGAAGTTGAAGGTATTGTCGAAAACCGGGATCGGGATATTGACGAAGCGCTTGAAAAGCAGGTTGAAGGCATTTATTTCTATCGAATTGTTGAACCTGTGATTGCGGCAGGTAATCCGAATAGCAACGCTCGGATTAAAACACAGCTAGCAGGTGATTTGGCGGTCGTTAACGCTGATCAGATTGTCAGTGACATCAGCCGTGGAGTTATTGGTCAGATCAATAGTAGTTTGGGAATATATGAGCAGTCGTTCGATGCTGATAGGGCGCAGGCCAGATGGGCTGCGGAGGTCATAGCGCTGTATACGCAGATTCTGCTTCCTGATCTTGAGCTTCGCCTGGATGCAACAAGGCGCGTCAGAATCGAGAATGCTTTGCAGGATTTGATTGAAGCTGCTGTGCAAGGTGATTCAACGAAAGCTGAGTCCGCTCAGCAAACAATTACCG
Organism: Nitrosomonas marina; assembly: GCF_900111605.1. Taxonomy (GTDB): domain Bacteria; phylum Pseudomonadota; class Gammaproteobacteria; order Burkholderiales; family Nitrosomonadaceae; genus Nitrosomonas; species Nitrosomonas marina_A. Next base: position 66,939 of record NZ_FOIA01000008.1, read on the forward strand.
GATTTATTGTGGAATACGAGAATGAATTAAACTAATCGTTAGTGCGTCCATCAGCTATTTTCTGATGGACGCTTCCGGCACATTTTTGTTAGATTTGTGTTTGCACACGACTAGTGACAAGTGTCGGGGCTCGATTAAAACCCCTAATAAGACGACCAGATCGAGTGATGCGTATTTGTTTCAATCTTCATTTGACATGATCCGGTTTTTCCTGACATTGCTCCAAAATAGACGCGGCTGCACCCTGTTTACTGTGTAAATGATGCCTGCTACTTTTTTATGTTAAGAGCTGGTATTGACTAAAACCGAACAGCACAGAGTTTGGCACGTCGCAGTCTATCTTGTAGTCAGTCAATCCCTAAAATCTGTACATTCTTTCTCTTGAAAGAGTATAGTTGACGTTGAAACGAACTGAAAATATTCACATATTTCATGTATGACTTTTTTGTTCGATCTATCCATGAGCATTGCATCACTTGAACGTGACCTGGTATAAAAAAATAATACGTTACAGACAAGCTGAAATATGGCTATGGATTCGAAACAGGAAAAATGGAGTTGACTGGCCTTGTTTGGGGCGATAATTGATTGGAGAAGAGATGGGATTGCTGTTGATCCAGTTGCGAGGAAGTGGAGTGGTTATTATGAAATTTCAGGCCATGTTCATCCAAAAAAATGTTCAAATAGAACCGGAATATGCAATTGTTTCTGTATTGTTCAATTCAATTGTCCACGCGGACTGCTGCATCTGATATTGTGTGCGTTTTGTAGTACTGCGAGAATAAACTCGTTTTTCGAAAGTTCTTTGCCGAGCAACATTCTGGAGTTATTCTATTGCGTGAACTGGAAGATGTGCCGCTACAGTGAACAATTGATATCAGCTTCCGTAAGGGCTTGGATCATCCTTTGGTCAGCATAATAGTGGTGGCATCATAAGCTGCTATTTTTCAACAAGTGTCATGGCCATGAATTTACATTTCCTTCTTCTTGAGGATGCACTTAAATTTCAAAAATTCATTGATGTATTACCTCTGGCTGTTTTCATAAAAGATGCCGAGAGTAAAATTCTCGCAATGAATAAAGCATGTGAACTACAGTGGGGGCTTTGTTTTGAAGATCTGTATGGCACAGATGCTCGTCAGTATTTCCCAGCCGATCAGATGAAAATTTTTCTTGCCAAGGACAGGGAAGTATTTGCAAATGGCAGTCAAATTGATTTTGAGGAAACGGTCTGGAATACTTCACTGAAAGAAAATCGAATTGTGCATACGTTCAAAAAACCTTTTTGTGATGGTTCTGGAAAACCGTTGTATCTGGTTGGCATGTCCATTGATATTACTGAGCGTAAAAAAGCGGAGCAGCGTATCATAGAGATTGCGACTCACGATTTACTGACTGGTTTGCCAAACCGGATTTTATTGAATGACCGGATAGAACTGGCGCTTGAACATGCCCGTCGCAATCAGCATAAGGCAGCAGTGCTGTTTATCGATCTGGATAATTTTAAAGTAATCAATGATTCTATGGGGCACAACGTCGGCGACCTGCTGCTACAGAAAGTAGCGGAAAGATTCGAGGCAGCCGTGCGCAGTGAAGACACTGTTGCGCGCCATGGTGGAGATGAATTTATTGTCCTGTTATCGAGTCTTTCCTGCGCACAGGATGCACAAAAAGTTGCCCAAAAAATACGTGATGCATTATTGTTACCCTTTTATATCAATGGGCTAAAGCTTCGTCTTAGTTGCAGTATTGGTATCTCACTGTTCCCTGATGATGGAGAAGAGGTCCTGGGATTGCTGAAAAATAGTGATGCAGCCATGTATTGCGCTAAAAGCAGAGGCGGTAACAATTGGCAATTCTTTAAATCGCATATGAACAAACCGACGAACTGAATCGATTGGGTAGTCTGATGTGAAGTGAAAATCTCAGGATAAAATGACTAAAATTGCATGATACCATCCAGTTCTGGTTTGATATTTTGTTATGAGAGTCTCCTTTAGGTGGATATTCCAGATTTGAGGCCAATAACCCCTGCAATGATCAATCCAAGACAAACCAGCCGATACATATTGGCTGGCTCGTCAAATACAACGATGCCAAATATTGCTGTACCGACTATACCTACACCAACCCAAACCGCATAGGCAGTTCCCACGGGTAATGATTTCATTGCAGCACCAAGCAGGCTGACGCTAATGACAATGGCTAGAACTGTCCAGACTGTCGGCCAGAATCGTGAAAAGCCATCGGTATACTTGAGCCCGATTGCCCATCCGATTTCGAATAACCCTGCCAATATTAAAATCGCCCAATTAGTATTCATAGAAACCTCTCTGATTTTACGGGGCCGTCCCCGGTCGAATAGAGAGGTGGGGCCGTCCCCACTTCGAATAAATTCAATGGATAATAACCAGCTTGCTCAGCCTGATGTTAGTATCTAAACAGCAATACAGTCCGTTTTTTTACGTTGGTCTTAGTGTTAATATTTATTCCGCCTGCTCCTTAAGCCGCCTGCCTTCAGTCTCAAGTACTTTCCTTTCTTTTTCCAGTTCAGCAATGGTTTTTGTGATTGATTCTTTATCCATGACGTCTGGATTGGCGTCGATTAATTGTTGAAGCTCATACTTTTTCTGGTCCCACTCGTCCTTTTTTTGGTTCCAGTTATCAATTTCTTCGAGTAATTCATCGCCTTGTTCCCTAAGCGTACTCAATAAATGACTGATATTGTCAAGTGCCTGATCATACTTGCCATCCTGATATTTTTGATATTCCGATTTCAGCAGATCAGCGCCAGCTCCGACAACCTCTGTGCCCTTGGTGAAAATTTCCTGTGCCTGTTTCTTTTCTTCTTCGGTACCAAAGAAGTAGTTATAACTTAGCAGTGCAATCACCAAAAGGAACGCTGTAGTAAAAATGAATCTGATCATGATAGAGACGTATATCAGGTAAAATGTTGACAGTAATTTTTAGTCGTACAGACCGTTGCCAGTATGTGAGCAGGAGTGGCGAGTCTGTTTAAGGCTGAATACTGCTGTTTCTAGTCCGGCTTTATTGCGATTCTGCCGCTGCCAAGTAAGAAAACCGCAAGTCCGGTCAGTAAAAAGAACAGTTGAAGTTCCAGCGTCAGTCCGCCATGATCGGTTAGCGAAAAAAATTGATTGCGATGCGCCAGTACGATCGCAAATATCATATTGCCGAATATCACCAGGCCACCCAGTCGCGAAAATATACCAAAAATAACCATTAATGGCGCAACAATTTCTCCCAGATAAACCCCGTATGCAAGCACCTGGGGCAAATCAATTCCGACAAGCTGTCTGCTGATAAATTCAAGTGAATCCGGGTTGATTACCTTGTGAATACCATGAAACAACATCAGCACGCCAACGGTTAGACGCAGCATCAGTTTACCCGTTGCGTCACTTTGAAACGGAAGGTTCAATGCGGCTTCTCCTAACATATCATCTGAAACCTGAAAATATATCATTAAAGCCGTCTAGAATTGAAAAAAATAAGCATACTTCATCGCGACCGTGAAATGACGCTATACACCAGTTTTCTATTCGGCATATGAACAGGTGCGGGCACCGAACACTAAAAGACTGTTCGATTAAAGTGTCATGTTAAGGGAATGCATGATAAACCGTTTGTCTGTTGCAATTATGCGTACAGGTCGTACAGCATTTTTACGGCCAGACCGTACAGCAAGACGATAAATAGTTTTTTTAGTGTTGCTGTACGTGTTGAATGGGTGGTTCTGGCACCAAGCGGCGCAGTGAGCATACTGGCCGGTATCAGCCATCCTAAAGCGGGCAGGTAGACATATCCTAGACTATAGACCGGCAGATGTTGAGTTTGTGCAATGCCGTTTGCTATATATCCGATTGTTCCTGCCAGTGCAATCGGAAAGCCGATGGCTGCAGCTGTACCGATGGCGTGCTGAAGCCTGATTTGGCACAGTGTCAGGAAAGGTACTGTCAATATTCCGCCGCCGATGGCTACCAGACTGGATACACTGCCAATAATGCTGCCGGCGGTGAAAAAAACGGTTTTTTGGGGAAGTGGATAAGGATACTGGTTTGGATCTGCGCCTAGCTTTGTGTCGGGCCGAGGTTTTGAAATGAGTTTTAGCAACATGCTGGTTGCAGCATAGCAGATAAACAGCGTAAAAATAATGCGCAGAATCAAGGTGGATAGTGTGCCGGCCAATACGGTTCCCGCAAGCGTGCCAATAACGATGCCGGGCGTCATGTACCTGAATATAGTCCAGTTCACAGCGGCATGTTTGTGGTGGGTATACAAGCTGGCAGCTGATGTAAAAATAATGGTCGCCATTGTTGTGCCCAATGCAAGGTGCAGAATTCGGTCGGGTGGAAAATCCTGAGCAGTGAACATGTACGTAAGCGCCGGTACGATAAGTAATCCGCCGCCGATGCCCAGCAGTCCGGCAAAAAAACCGACCACGGCACCCAGTATCAGATACATCAACCACCATTCCATCGTACCGGGGCTATGCCTTCAGGAGTTGCAGAATAAAATGCCATTCATACGGATCAACCGGTGTGATGGATAACCGGTTGCCGGTTTGCAGCACGCGCATACGACTGAGTTCCTGATATTGGCGTAATTCCCTGATAGGCAAAAGTCGCGTTTTCTCCTTGAAGGTAATTTCAACGTTATACCAGCGTGGATTATCATGAGTGGCTTTGGGATCATAATATCTGCTTTGAGGGTCAAACTGAGTGACGTCCGGGTACGCGGGTGTGGAGATTTCAGCGATGCCGGTGATGCCGGGGTCGGCACAGCATGAATGGTAAAAAAATGTCCGGTCTCCCACGCACATCTGCCTCCACATGAAGTTGCGTGCCTGGTAATTGCGCACGCCGTCCCAGACAGTTGTTTGACCGGGCTAGGCGGCCAGGTCATCTATACTGAATTTGTAGGGCTCGGATTTCATCAACCAATAGCGCATTTGAATTTTAGTGTGATAGATAGTGATAACTCTAACGAGATAGGATCATAGATGATAGTGTTGCCAGTTGCTGAGACATTTGAGAACTAAATAAAATGCAATCACCGGCCAAAAAAGAAATTTAAATTGTTGGTTCATTTTTTATAATAGTGCCTTAGCAGCATTTAAGCTAACTGGATTTTAGTAACTGATTGACAATAAATGGAAGAGATTATATGACTGAAGAGGAAAAAAAATCTGTAAATCCCGGATGGGAAAGGCAGTTAATAGAAGGACTTGCGTTTGCGGCGGTACGAGAGCAAAGGCGAAACCGCATTTGGGGAATTTTTTTTAAATCGCTTACGTTTATTTACCTGTTTTTGCTGCTTTTTGCCTTCACAGACTGGTTTGGCGATTCGGCTGCGCGAATTTCGGATAAACATACCGCTTTGGTTGAACTGGATGGCATGATTATGCCAGACACGATTAATAACGCCGATAGTATCAACGCGAGTCTGAGGTCCGCATTCAAGGATAAAGGTACGCAGGGCGTGATATTGCGGATCAATAGCCCGGGGGGCAGTCCTGTTCAGGCAGGGTATGTCAATGATGAAATACGTCGCTTGCGCGCTGTGTATCCTGACATACCTCTGTACGCAGTTATTGGTGATGTATGTGCTTCAGGTGGTTATTACATTGCATCTGCTGCTGACAAGATTTTTGTTGATAAAGCGAGTCTGGTCGGCTCGATCGGGGTGTTGATGGATGGTTTTGGTTTTGCGGGTACTTTGGAGAAACTGGGTATAGAGCGCCGATTGCTGACTGCGGGCGAGCATAAGGGTTTTCTGGACCCTTTTACACCAATGGATCCGAAACAGCGTGAACATGCCACTGGCTTGTTGAAAGAAATACACGAGCAGTTTAAACATGTTGTCCAGATGGGTAGAGGGGAACGTTTGAAAGACTTGCCGGAGATTTTCAGCGGCGTGATATGGACGGGTCAGAAAAGTATTGAGCTTGGTCTGGCCGATGGCATAGGAAGCGCCGAGTACGTTGCCCGTGAAATAATAGAAGCCGAAGATATTGTCAATTATTCAACGCGCGAAAGCCTGATCGATCTGTTCGCCAAGCGCGTCAGTACAATGATGCTGGGAATGCTGACAAATAGCAGCTGGGGATTTAGATAGACAATTCAGTAAGTGCCCCTAGCGACAGCGTTGATGGAGCCTGTTATTGATAATTTAAGCCAAATTTCAGACTGATTGTTCACAGACCGTTCTGGATCTCGAGAATGATAAAAGCGGCACGGACAATGCAATATATACATAATTCCGATATTTCGGAATTGGCAAAGCTGGGGCGGCAGTCCGGGCCGTTGTGGTTATTCTGGCGGTCTGTTAGTCCGCATCGGTCTTTATCTTGCTGAATCATTTAAAAATATAGCCAGGACAATGCCGCTTTGTGCTAGAAAATCAGTAGAATCAATTTGTTCTGGCCCAATTATTCAGGCGTTTCTCAGGTATTGTTTTTTTTGTATTGGAGTGTTGTTAAGTTCTGTTAAATTCGCTAATAAACTGTACTTTTGGACAATAAAATGCAATAATTCTTCATGAGTGCGGAAAACATGGTCGCTGATAGAATCCTGGTTATTCATGGGCCGAATCTGAATCTTCTTGGAATGCGCGAACCGGAGATTTATGGTAGTGAAACGCTGCTGGATATTAACAGGAAATTAACCGGAATTGCGAAAAAAGGATCGGCAGATATAGCTTTTTTTCAAAGTAATGCCGAATCAAGGCTGGTTGACAGGATTCAGGAGGCCATGACTGATGGTACTAGTTTTATCATCATTAATCCGGCTGCTTATACACATACCAGTATTGCCATGCGTGATGCGCTGGCAGCAACACGTTTACCTTTCATAGAGATACATTTGTCCAATATTTTTTCTCGTGAAACTTTTCGTCACCATTCTTATTTCTCAGACATGGCTTTGGGTGTAATCAGTGGTCTGGGCTCCAAAGGTTATGAATTGGCGTTGGAATATGCCTTAACGGTGCGTCGATAAATTATGATTGATTATTTGGTTTATGCCTGAAGCAAACTATTGCCAGGCTAGCCACAGGTGCGATTGAACAGTCGAAAGTATTAATTTGAAAGTCGGTTGCGTGCTGATTGATTAGTTAGTCATTGGGTCTATATGTTGAAGTAATTTGTTTTTCAATGGCCCCGGATTCTTGGGGTGATGTCAGGGGGTGTTATGGATTTAAGAAAGCTTAAAAAGCTCATCGAATTGGTTGAAGAATCTGGTATCACTGAGTTGGAAATTACTGAAGGTGAAGAAAAGGTTCGTATCAGTAAATCAGGGGCGTCGGCACCTGGATATGCTTGGCTACCGCCCATGCATCAGTCCGTTATCCCTTTGCAACAGGGGCAGTCACAATCGGAACAGAATGCTGCGCCTGGCAACACAAAAACAGCGGATACCGAGGGTAAAGCAGATGCGCAACCTGATGGACATGTAGTTAAGTCCCCAATGGTCGGCACTTTTTACCGTTCGCCATCACCGGGTGCAGGTCCTTTTGTAGAAGTTGGCCAGACTGTGAAAGCAGGTGATACATTGTGCATTATCGAAGCAATGAAACTGCTGAATGAGATTGAAGCTGATAAGGATGGTGTGATCAAGTCGATACTCGTCGAAAACGGACAGCCTGTTGAATATGGCGAGCATTTGTTTGTCATTCAGTAATGCTGAATGATTGCCGGATAACCGTATGTCTGTTGATTTCAGAAGGTCAAGCTAATCTCTTGTGAGTAAATATGTTTGAAAAAATTCTTATCGCTAACCGGGGCGAAATAGCCTTACGTGTTCAAAGAGCCTGTCGTGCTATGGGGATAAAGACTGTGATTGTATATTCTGAGGCGGATTCTGAAGCCAAATACGTCAAACTGGCCGATGAATCGGTTTGTATCGGTCCCGCGCCTGTTGCACAGAGTTATTTAAATGTACCGGCAATAATCAGCGCCGCAGAAGTGACAGATGCTGAGGCCATTCACCCCGGCTATGGATTTCTTTCGGAAAATGCCGATTTTGCTGAGCGTGTGGAAAAAAGTGGCTTTGTTTTTATCGGTCCACGTCCTGAGACGATTCGTTTGATGGGCGACAAGGTCAGTGCGAAGAATGCCATGAAAGCGGCTGGCGTTCCTTGTGTGCCGGGCTCGGATGGTGCGCTGCCTGAGGATATCGATGCGATAAAGATAGTGGTCAAGGAAATCGGATATCCAGTAATCATTAAAGCTGCTGGTGGCGGGGGTGGTCGCGGTATGCGTGTAGTACATACCGAGGCTGCATTACCAAACGCAGTAATTATGACGCGTAATGAAGCGCAGGCAGCTTTCGGAAATCCCGTGGTGTATGCCGAGAAGTATCTGGAGAATCCTCGTCACATTGAATTTCAGTTACTGGTTGACGAGCAGGGCAATGCTGTCCATTTGGGGGAGCGTGACTGCTCGTTGCAGCGCAGACACCAGAAAATTCTTGAGGAGGCGCCCGCTCCGGGTATTTCCGAAGCATTACGAAATAAAATCGGTGAGCGGTGCGCAGAAGCATGCCGTCAGATCAGGTATCGCGGAGTTGGGACATTTGAATTTCTTTTTGAAAAAAATGAATTTTACTTCATTGAAATGAATACGCGGCTGCAGGTTGAGCATCCCGTGACAGAAGCCGTCACTGGTATTGATCTGGTGCAGGCGCAGATCAATGTGGCTGCAGGTAGTACGTTACCAATCAAGCAAAAGGATGTCGTCATTAAGGGCCACGCGATTGAGTGCCGCATTAACGCCGAGGATGCGTATAAATTAACGCCTTCTGCAGGACGCATCACCCAGTACCATGCGCCTGGCGGTCCGGGAGTGCGCGTTGACACCCATGTGTATCATAATTATATGGTGCCGCCTTTTTACGATTCCATGATCGGTAAAATTATTACCTACGGCGACACCCGTGAGCAGGCGATAGCGCGCATGCGTATCGCTTTATCTGAAACGGTGGTTCAGGGCATCAAGACAAATATTCCACTACATCTCGATTTACTTACAGACGCTACTTTCCTGAATGGACAGTTTTCAATTCATTACCTGGAACAAAAGCTTGCGCTGCATAATCAGCAGACAGACTGATTGAATTCCTGCAGATTGTCTGCCGGTGCGGCAAGACATTGTGTAGATTTGCCGATATGTCCTGGAAAACGATCATTATTCAGACCGATAACGCATCAGCTGAGGCGTTGAGCGAGGCGTTGATGGAGCAGGGGGCGCTGTCGGCTGATATTCATGATGCCGCGGCGGGTACGGATCAGGAGCAGCCGTTATATGGCGAGCCTGGTCTGCCTTTGGGAGAAGTGTGGAGAAAAGCCGAAGTCAGTGGAATATTCGAACACGATGCCGATTTGGATGCAGTGATGCAATTGATCACCAAAACACTTCGGTTAAGCGATACCCCATCCTACCGGAAGGGAATAATCGAAGAACAGGACTGGGTTCGATTGACACAATCGCAGTTTAACCCCATTTGTATCTCATCGCGGTTGTGGATAGTCCCGACATGGCATCAACCTCCCGACCCGTCTGCAATAAATCTTATTCTTGATCCGGGACTGGCATTTGGTACTGGCAGTCATCCAACGACGCAGCTATGTCTTGCCTGGCTCGACCAGAATCTACAACGGGGGGAAACGCTTCTGGATTATGGCTGTGGCTCAGGAATTCTCGCCATTGCAGCACTAAAGCTGGGTGCGGTGCATGTTACCGGTATCGATATTGATCCTCATGCTGTCAAGGCAAGTTATGCCAATGCGCTTCTGAATGCGTGTGAATCGTCGAGATGTTCGTTTGCATCACACTATCCGATACTAACAGCGGATACTGATGCTGTTGAGCAGGTTGATGTAGTCGTGGCAAACATTTTATCCAATCCTTTAATCCTGCTGGCGCCGATTCTTACCCGTGCGGTTCGCGCAGGTGGACGGATTGCGTTGTCAGGCATACTGGCGTCCCAGGCGGATGAAGTTTTGTCATTGTACAGACCGTGGTTTGACATGCACATTCATGCTGGGCAGGAAGACTGGGTATTACTGACAGGAACCAAAACCACGGATGTGTGAATGTGTTGTCAGCCCAAACCACACAAATTGCCACTGATGGTGATAGCAAAGATATAAATTTATACCTGACAGACGAATGAACGGAGAAACCGATGGCGCTGGTAACATTGTGCCCGGATTGCAGCACGACATACAAAATCTATCCTGAACAGTTACAGGTAAAAAATGGCCTGGTTCGTTGTGGAAAATGTCAGGTTGTTTTTAACGGGTTCTCTACATTGATCACAATTGATGAGACTGAAATAGAGTATTTATCAGCGCGCGCTGACACAGGTAGCGTTCTGGGAGAATCTTCCGAGCATCAAGAAATTGCCGACAATTCTGCCGGATTGCACAACATGACAAACGAGCAGCTGATACAGGCAAGTACCGCACATGTTTTCGAGAACAAACCTGAAACGTCGGTGCAACAGAACAAAGCTGCAGTCGCAGGTGTTACTTCGGTGTCGGAAAATTGCTCAGAAAATACAGATCCCGACAAACCTGTAAGTGATTTTCTGTCCGATGCAGTGTCTGAGTCTTCGTCCCGGTACTGGTTTTGGAGGGCCGGCAATCTGGTATTGTTTTTTTTGCTGATTGGGCAGGCTGTTATTACATACCGTGCGGATCTGGCGACGGAGTTTCCACAAACCAGACCATATTTGGAACAGTTTTGTAAAATATTGAGTTGCTCGGTGCCTCTGCCTGCAGATATCCGTCTGCTGAGTATCGTATCGTCGGATCTGCAAGTGAACGATCCCGAAAATCAACCGGGCGTGGCAACACTGACTGCGATTATCCGTAATCATGCGAAGCGGCCACAAGCGTTACCTGCGTTGAAATTGCTTTTAACGGATGTGCACGATCAGTTGCTTGCCAGTCGAATTTTTACCTCGGCAGACTATCTGTCGCCGGATATGCGGAAAAAAATATCAATTTTGCCGAATCATGAGATTACTGTTCAGCTTTATCTGGATAACAGCCAGATTAAACCAACCGGATACCGGCTTCAGATACTCTATATCTAATTTTTTCAGTAAGTTATAAGCGTAATTATGTGCGCTGGCTGATTGACTTTAGGCTTGAGGTGGCTGGTAAGGTATAATCAATTGCTTTATTTTAAATTCAAAAAGCACACAAAGTAATGAAAAAAAATCTTCGAACGAACCTGTTGGAAAACTTAATTGCCCAGAGAATTGTGATCCTGGATGGCGCAATGGGCACAATGATTCAAACATATAAACTGGAAGAGGCCGATTTTCGCGGCGAGCGGTTTGCCGATTTTCCGCATGATCTCAAAGGCAATAATGATCTGTTGACGTTGACACGTCCGGACGTGATTCGTTCTATTCATACCGATTATCTTGAAGCCGGTGCAGATATTATCGAGACCAATACATTTAATGCCAACGCGGTTTCGATGGCGGACTATCATATGGAGGAGCTGGTATACGAACTTAATGTAGCAGCAGCAAAGCTGGCCTGTGAAGCGGCACGCGAAGTGGAAACAAAAACACCGGACAAACCCCGTTTTGTTGCTGGTGTTATTGGACCAACAACAAAAACAGCTTCCATCTCGCCGGATGTAAATGATCCCGGTTTTAGGAATATTAGCTTTGATCAACTGGTTGACGCCTATACAGAATCCATACGCGGACTGGTAGACGGTGGTGCGGATATTCTGATGGTTGAAACAATTTTCGATACGCTGAATGCCAAAGCAGCGTTGTTTGCCATCGACCAATTTCTGGAGGTGAACGCGCTCAGCCTGCCCATCATGATTTCAGTAACAATTACGGACGCTTCCGGCCGTACGCTCTCGGGACAGACGCCTGAAGCATTCTGGAACTCGGTACAGCATGCAAAACCATTATCAGTAGGTATTAACTGTGCGCTGGGTGCCGAACTGATGCGGCCATATATCGAGGAGTTGTCCGAAATTGCGGAAGTCTACGTCAGCGTACATCCCAATGCTGGATTGCCGAATCCGCTGTCTGAAACCGGTTATGACGAAACACCCGAGTATACGGCACGTCAATTGAAAGATTTTGCGCAGTCCGGTTTTGTCAATATTGTCGGTGGCTGCTGCGGTACCACACCAGCACACATCAAGGCCATAGCCGAAGCCGTAGAGTCACTGCCTCCAAGAAAAATGCCGGAATTGCCCAAAAAGCTTCGTTTGTCAGGACTGGAACCGTTGAATATCGGTGACGATTCGCTTTTTGTGAACGTTGGTGAGCGGACTAATGTGACAGGTTCTCGTGCTTTTGCGCGACTGATTCTGGGAGATCAGTATGCCGAAGCGCTGGATGTTGCGCGCAGTCAGGTTGAAAACGGTGCGCAGATCATCGATATCAATATGGACGAAGCCATGCTGGATTCCTTGCAGGCAATGGTGAAATTCCTGAATCTGATCGCTACTGAGCCAGATATCTGTCGCGTACCGATTATGCTCGATTCAAGCAAATGGACGGTAATAGAGGCAGGGTTAAAATGCATACAGGGTAAATCCGTTATCAATTCCATCAGTCTCAAGGAAGGTGAGGCAGAGTTTATTGAACAGGCTAAACTGGCGCGCCGCTACGGGGCGGCAGTTATTGTGATGGCGTTCGATGAAACAGGTCAGGCGGATACGCTGGCGCGCAAGGTGGACATCTGCACCCGCAGTTACCGCGTGCTGGTGGATAAAGTGGGTTTTCCACCTGAAGACATTATTTTCGATCCGAATATTTTTGCCATTGCAACCGGGATAGATGAACACAATAATTATGGCGTGGATTTCATTGAAGCCACGCGCGAGATTAAAAGAACGCTGCCATATGCAAAAATCAGCGGCGGCGTATCCAATGTGTCGTTCTCTTTTCGCGGTAATGAGCCAATTCGCGAAGCAATTCATACTGCATTTCTTTATCATGCCATCAAAGCCGGTATGACCATGGGTATTGTTAATGCCGGGCAATTAGGCGTGTATTCGGATATTCCCGCCGATGTGCTTGAATATATTGAAGATGTTATCCTGAACCGCCGTGATGATGCTACGGAGCGCCTGGTTGATTTTGCAGAAAACTTCAAAGGGAAGAAAAAAGAGCAGGTTGAAGATTTAAGCTGGCGCGAAGAGCCGCTGCAGTCGCGCCTGACGCATGCGCTGGTCAAGGGTATTGCCACGTATATTGTAGAAGATACTGAGGAGGCACGACTGGAAATCAAGGCGCAAGGCGGGCGGCCGATTCAGGTTATCGAAGGCCCGTTGATGGAAGGGATGGGCGTTGTCGGTGATTTGTTCGGTGCCGGAAAAATGTTTCTGCCGCAGGTCGTGAAATCGGCACGCGTGATGAAGCAGGCGGTAGCGCACCTGCTGCCTTTTATCGAGGAGGAAAAGAGGCTGCTCGGCGATTCAAAGCCGAAAGGCAAAATCGTGGTGGCGACCGTCAAAGGTGACGTGCATGACATTGGTAAGAATATAGTAGCAGTGGTGCTGCAGTGCAACAACTACGAAGTGATCAATATGGGTGTCATGGTGCCCAGCACGCAAATTCTGGATATGGCCAGAAAAGAAAATGCCGATATCATCGGATTGTCAGGACTGATCACACCTTCGCTAGAGGAAATGACCCATGTGGCCAAGGAAATGCAGCGAGAGGACTTCAGCATTCCATTACTGATCGGTGGCGCAACTACTTCCCGTGTGCATACTGCTGTCAAAATTGCACCGCATTATGAAGGACCGGTGGTGTGGGTGCCGGATGCCAGTCGTGCCGTAGGTGTGTGCAGCAGCTTAATGTCTGAAGACCTGAAGACGGACTATGTGCAGAATATTCAAAATGAATATGACAGGGTGCGCACGCAGCATAAAAACAAGAAAGGCCCGTCCAAACTCCTGTCGATCGAAGATGCCCGGGCCAATGCCTTTAAGCCGGACTGGGCCGCTTATCAGCCGCCGCAGCCGGAATTACTGGGTATTCGTACCTTGAATAATTATCCACTGGAAAAAATCGTGCCGTTTATCGATTGGACGCCTTTTTTTCAGGCCTGGGAACTGGCCGGCCGTTATCCGGCCATTCTGGAAGACGAAGTTGTGGGTGAAACCGCGAGCAATCTGTTTCGTGACGCGCAAACGATGCTGAAAAAAATTGTGGAACAGAAATGGTTGTCCGCGAACGCTGTGTTCGGATTGTTTCCGGCCAATTCAGTCGGTGATGATATCGAGATCTACACCGATGAGAAGCGGGAGAAGATTGCCATGACCTGGCACGGCTTGCGCCAGCAAACCCAAAAACCGGCCGGAAAACCTAACCGTTGCCTGTCCGATTTTATTGCACCGAAGGCGACAGGGCTCAAGGACTATATCGGTCTGTTTGCCGTTGGCGCAGGTTTTGGCATTGAAGATCGTATTAAGGCGTTCGAAGATGTTAATGACGATTACAGCGCAATTGTACTCAAAGCGCTGGCCGACCGTTTGGCCGAAGCGTTTGCTGAACATATGCATATGCGTATCCGACGTGAATTCTGGGGCTACGCCAGTGATGAGGCTCTGGATAACGAACAGTTGATTAAAGAAGAATATCTCGGCATTCGTCCGGCACCGGGTTATCCCGCATGTCCGGATCACACTGAAAAAGGTCCATTGTTTGAATTACTTGGTGCTACCGAAAAAGCAGGCATAATCATCACAGAATCTTTTGCCATGGTACCTACTGCCGCAGTATCCGGATTTTATATTGCGCACCCGGAATCAACATTTTTCGCGGTTGGAAAAATCGGCAAGGATCAAGTGGAGGATTATGCGCGGCGAAAAGGTTGGGCGGTGGAAAAAACGGAGCAGTGGCTGGCCCCTGTGCTTGCCTATGAACGTTAATTGCTATTGCATTTTACCGTGTTCGGAACGGAATTAAGAAACCTATCATGAGGTCTATATCCAATATTTCTTGGGAAGATTGAAAATGAGTATTCTGGACAAGGCAAAGGAACTGTCAAATCGCGTGGCCGACAAGACTGTAGAGTTCAGTAGCGATGAGGTAATCGCCAGTACGATTATCAAAGCCGTGGAGAAGCAGGAGAAAGTCAATGCTATTCTGAAAGCGCGCGGCTCGAACTATCGCATTGGCAGCCTGAATCTCGGCATGGGCATTCCACCCAGCGTAACGTTTGGCATCTGGCGGTTATCGGATCTTGGCTCGGAAGAAACGGGCGAAACGGCGGCAATGGTTAAAAAAGGGCCGGTTGCCGAATAATCCATGGGTTGATCAGTCAGAATAAGCTCGATGCGTTTTGCGTCATGTGGGCTTATTTTGATGGAGTGTATTATTTTATTCCAACAGTAACTGAGCGAATATGGTCACAGCGCCCAGTCAGCAGCATTTCGCTAGAAAATGTGCGAAATGATCATCGCACAATCAACGATTTGTTTGTTATTCCCTGTTAATTTGAGCTGCTAAACAACCGCGCCAGCTCAACACCCGGATCGTCAGCACGCATGAATGCCTCGCCGACCAAAAATGCATTGACGTTGTGCTGGCGCATCAATGCCACATCTCTCGGTGTGTGAATGCCACTTTCGGTGACGATAACACGGTCATTGGGTATCTGTTCCAAGAGTTGCAATGTGGTATCCAGGTGTGTTTCAAACGTGCGCAGGTTACGGTTATTGATGCCGACGAGCGGGGTTTTGAGTTGTAATGCGAGCGACAGTTCTTTGGCATTGTGCACTTCAACGAGGATAGACATGCCGAGTTCATGTGCTAGTGCTTCCAGTTTGGACATCTGTTCCAGCGCGTTTGGGTCGAAATTGTCCAATTTTTCGGCGCCGAAATCATTGTCCATGGTGAATGCCGCGACGATGAGCAGAATGCAGTCCGCACCCATGGCGCGCGCTTCCGCGATCTGATATTCCTCAAGGATGAAATCCTTGCGCAGTACTGGCAGTTGACAGGCGGCGCGGGCCTGCTGCAGGTATTCGGAGTCACCCATGAAATACTGGCGGTCTGTTAGGATGGACAGACAGGCCGCACCGTGTTTTTCGTACGTTGTTGCAATCTCTGCCGGGTTAAAGCTCAAATGTGGCGCGTGTGCCGATTCGGGGCCACGCAATACGCCTTTGCTAGGGCTGGCCTGCTTGATTTCGGCAATCACGGCGGATTGACCGGCAGTGATTTTGTTTTGAATGGCTGCGAAGAAATTGCGCGCAGGCGTGGTGGATTTGGCCGCTGCCATTATTTCGGTTAATGGTGTTTTTGTTTTAGCGGCAACGACTTCTGCAACCTTGGTGACAAGAATTTTTTTGAGAATATCTGACATGATGTTTTTTAATGAGGCTCAAGCCGAACGCCGGTTGGAAAATGCAACCAGTTCATGCAGTTTTTGCAACGCTGCACCGCTCTCAATGGCACGCTGAGCCAGACGTATACCCTGTACGAGAGAATCGGCGACGCCTGATACATAAATGGCCGCTCCAGCGTTCAATAAGACAATGTCTCTTGCCGGTCCTTTTTTGTTTTCGAGCACGGACAACAACATTGCCTTCGCCTGATTACTGTCTTTCACTTGTATCGATGTGATGGGTGCTGACTGCAGTCCGAAATCTTCAGGCCGGATTGAATATTCTGTGACCGTACCTTGTTTGAGTTCACCTACACGAGTCTCAGCGCTGATGGTGATTTCATCCAGCCCGTCTGCACCGTTGACAACCATCACATGCGTACTGCCGAGTTGTTGCAGTACTTGAACGAGAATTAAAACCAGTTGTGCATCGAATACGCCGAGTACCTGATTCTTTGCGCCGGCGGGGTTAGTCAGCGGCCCTAGAATATTGAAAATAGTTTTAATGCCGAGTTCTCGGCGTACCGGTGCAGCATGTTTCATGGCGCTGTGATAATTGGGCGCGAACATGAAACCGACCCCGATTTCACTGATGCTTTCGGCAACCTGATCAGGAGTCTGATTCAGATTAATCCCCAGTGCCTCCAGCACATCGGCACTGCCCGATTTGCTGGAAACAGATCGCCCGCCATGTTTAGCCACCTGTACGCCTGCGGCTGCGCTGACGAAAGCCGCAGCAGTAGAGATATTGAAGGTGTGCGCTGCGTCCCCGCCGGTGCCACAGGTGTCGATTAAGTGCTGGTTGCCAGTGATGTTGACTGGTGTGGCAAATTCGCGCATGACCCTGGCGGCAGCGGCGATCTCCCCGACTGTTTCTTTTTTGACACGCAAACCGGTAATTATGGCGGAAATCAGAACAGGCGAAACATCTCCCTTCATAATCTGGCGCATGAGTGACAGCATGTCGTCATGCTGGATTTCCTGATGACCGATGATTTGATGCAAAGCTTCTTGTGGATCCATACTGTCGTTTGTTAATGGTGGGTTTGTAAAAGAAAATTTTTCAGCATGTCATGACCGTATTCGCTGAGAATCGATTCCGGATGGAATTGTATACCTTCGATATTCAGCGTTCTGTGTCTGACACCCATGATTTCACCATCTTCCGTCCATGCCGTGATTTCCAGACACTCGGGAAGCGTGGCGCGTTCGATGACCAAAGAATGGTAGCGTGTCGCGATAAGCGGATTAGGCAGGCTGCGAAAAACACCTTTGTCATGATGGAAGATTGGCGATGTTTTGCCGTGCATCAGCTGTTTGGCGTGGATGATATTGCCACCGAATGCCTGTCCTATGCTTTGGTGGCCAAGACAGACTCCCAGCACTGGAATATTTTTACTGAAGTGCTTGATGACTGACAGGGAGATACCAGCTTCATTAGGTGTGCAGGGACCGGGAGAAATTACAATTCTTTCCGGAGCCAGTTTCACAATCGTGTCAAGATTGATTTCATCATTACGGTGTACAACGACATCCTCACCCAGTTCGCCAAAATACTGCACCAGGTTATAGGTAAAGGAATCGTAATTATCGATCATCAATAACATGTTTCTAATTATTTTATAATGCTGTTCAGCAGCAATCCTTATCCTCAGCGATCCTTGGTGATCCGCAGCGTTAGAACCGCTGGAATTCTGATTGCAGCCAAAATTTAGGATTTTATCAGTTCATGCAGTGCTTTGGGTGGAGATACATTTGATAGGCAGAAAAAATTTGAATAGGCGTCCCGAATCAGCCGTGTATTATGAACAACTGCATGGTTTGAGATAGGCTGTAAATAAGTTTGCTGTCTGAAAACAGTGAAGTTTATTTGATGTTATCGGTGGAATTCAGTAAAATTCAGCCTTTTTAACCCCTTGTCTTACCATATATTTATTATGGAAGGCTTTACCCGAAAGAGGAATAGCAAACAGCAATGATGCGACATTACGAAATCGTATTTATAGTTCATCCTGATCAAAGCGAGCAGGTGCCGGCGATGATTGAACGTTACCGCGGCATAGTTGCAGCTAAAAACGGCAAGGTACACCGGTTGGAAGACTGGGGCAGGCGGCAGCTTGCTTATCTGATTCAGAAAGTGCATAAGGCGCATTATGTGTTAATGAATATCGAATGCGATCAGGAAACGTTGAATGAACTTGATTATGCGTTTAAGTTTAGCGATGCCATTTTGCGTCATTTAACGATCAGAATGGATGGGCCTGTAACAGAACCTTCACCCATGATGCAGCAAAAAGAAAAGGATGATGCTGTACCGCGTCCGGCTGATAATAGTGAAAAACCGGATGAAAAGAACGAAACAGACAACAAAGCTGAATCGTCCGGTGAAGCCGAAGAAACTGACGAATCAAAAAATACTGAAGATTCTGAGGCAGTGAATTCGGCATCATAAATATCAAGTGGAATGCAACCGGACGGTTATCTGTGGTGAAATTATCCGGCTTGGCGCATTACGTTATACTCCGGCGGGATTACCTGTGATTGATTTTGTCATACAGCATCAGTCGCGTCGAAGGGAAGCAAATATGACTCGAAAGATACAGTGTGAATTGCAGGCGGTAGCGCTGGGCGAGACTGCCAAAATGATCGCCGAAATGAATACGTTCGAGAGTGTCAAGATTTCCGGTTTTCTCAGTAGAAAAAGCCACACTAGTCAGCAGCTGGTATTGCATGTAGAGCACATCGTTCAAATTTAATTGAAAACAGGAAAACATATGTCACGTATAAACAGACGAAATGACGGAAAAGACAAAGAAAAGGAAAGGAGAGCCAACCGTCCTTTGTTCAAACGCAAGAAGTTTTGTCGCTTCACTGCGGAAGGTGTAAAAACAATCGACTATAAAGATATCGATGTATTGAGAGATTTTATCAGTGAAAATGGAAAAATCATTCCAGCCCGAATCACAGGGACAAGAGCATACTATCAAAGGCAATTGGGCACAGCGATAGAACGTGCGCGTTTTCTTGCGCTACTTCCGTACACAGACCGTCACTGAGGAGTAATACACATGCAGGTTATATTGATGGAGACTGTTGCTAAGCTGGGACGCTTGGGTGAGATTGTGAATGTAAAAAGCGGTTATGCAAGAAACTATCTGATCCCTCAGGGAAAAGCACAGCGCGCTACCGAGCAAACCATAGCAGAGTTCGAAACGCGACGTGCTGAACTGGAGCAAAAACAGGCTGATGTTCAGGCGGCAGCACAGGCGATCGCTGAAAGACTGGAAGGTTTGATGCTGCAAATTTCACAAAAAACCAGCAGCGATGGCAAGCTGTTTGGTTCTGTAACAAATGCCAATATCGCCGAAGCCCTGAATGAGCAGGGTTTTACTATCGAAAAATCAATGATACGCATGCCGCATGGTCAATTAAAACAGGTTGGTGATTATCCGATCAAAGTGATGTTGCATGGGGATATCTCGGCGCAGATTACCGTCTCTGTACTGGGCGAAGCGACTATCTAGCAGTATTACACTGTCATACATTGAAAAAGGACTCTTGCGAGTCCTTTTTTTTGTCTAAAAAACTCGAAGGGATTAAATAGTGCGTTAATCCGGCTGTTAAATTGTGCCTTCAACAGTGCAGCTTCACGTTAAACTGTAATCACCCATTTAAACTTTGATCAACACAGTGGTGATTTCTATGAGCTCAGATCATCTCTATTCGATTCGTCAGGCGATGAGTGTCGCCTATTTATCCGATGAAAAAACTCTGGTTAAAAATTTACTGAAGCAGCTTACCGGTTACGATGCATCCACAGCCGTGAATCATGCACGTGACTTGCTCAGTCAGTTACGTGGACAAATGGCTTCTTCTTGGTTGCAAGCCAAACAGTCGGTAGTACAAGCGTTTCTACAGGAGTATCAACTTAATAGCGAAGAAGGCATTGTGCTCATGAGCATTGCTGAGGCGCTGTTGCGCATACCTGACCGCGCAACCCAGGATCGCTTTCTGGCTGATCGATTAAACTCGGCCGATTGGCGTCTGCATGCTTACCACAGTGAATCACGGCTGGTCAATCTGGCTACTGGTGCATTGATGTTTTCCAGAGTACTGGAACAACAGCACAAGCTACTGCACGCAGACCAGCACTCGCGCATTCAGACCGTTCTGGATACGCTGGTTGTGCGTTTGGGGCAGCCTGTTATCCGCACCGCATTGAAACAGGCAATGCAATTATTGGCCGAGCAGTTTGTTATGGCGGAAACTATTGAGCGGGCGATCGGAAAATCAACCAGTGTGCCGGAAGCTTTAGCAGATTCCGCTGTGCGCTATTCTTTCGATATGCTTGGAGAAGCGGCGATTACCGCGATAGATGCCGAACGGTTTTTCCAGGCATATAGCCACGCGATAATACAGTTGGGAAAAGATTTCCAGAACACTGGTTTTGATAAACCTGATTTGCTATATGCAAGACCAAGTGTTTCAGTAAAGCTTTCCGCCTTGTATCCACGATATGAGCCTTACCAATTCCGTTATGCCGTACCGGCGCTAACTTCCAAATTGTTAAATCTTGCTATACTGGCACGTAATGCAGGCATTACGCTTACTGTTGATGCTGAAGAAAGTGATCGTCTCGATCTTTCACTGGATGTTTTTTCGGCTGTATTTAACTGTGCTGAACTGGATGACTGGCCGGGTCTGGGTATCGCCGTACAGGCATATCAGAAACGGGCGACACATGTTATTCGCTGGCTTGCAGCGCTTGCGCGTGGTCAGCAGCGCAAAATTCCCGTCAGATTGGTCAAAGGAGCTTATTGGGACAGTGAAATCAAACGGGCACAGGAAAACGGACTTGCCGGCTACCCGGTATTTTCACGAAAGTCGGCAACAGACATCAGTTACCTGGCGTGTGCCCGGTTGTTAATTGATCGCTCCGATTGTTTTTATCCTCAGTTCGCCACCCATAACGCTCATACGGTTTCTGTCATTATGCAAATGGCATGCCGGTATGAACATTATGAATTCCAGCGTTTGCATGGCATGGGGGAGGCACTTTACCAGGTAATTCAGAGAAATCATCCCGGAATTGTGTGTCGCGTATATGCGCCTGTAGGTGAATATCAGGATCTGCTGCCGTATCTGGTTCGGCGATTGCTGGAAAATGGCGCCAATACTTCGTTTGTCCATGATATGGAAAATCCGCATATCGCAGTGGAAGAGATTATCACCGATCCTGTTACTGTATGGCAAAGTGGCGTGCAGTCGGAGCTGGCACTTCCTGCAGCACTTTATGGTAAACAGCGCTGCAATTCTATCGGGCTCAATTTGGCTGATCCGCAAGTACTTGAGCAGGTAAAACAAAGTCTAAACAAGCTTGCTCACAAGCAGTATCAAAGTTTTCCATTGGTAAACGGCAAGACCTGTACGGGTCAGACGAACTCGGTGAATGCGCCTCATGATAACTGTCATATAGTTGGTGAAGTGATTTATGCAGATAAAACACATGTATCCGATGCATTCGATGCCGCAGAGACCGCTTTTTGTGATTGGCGCTTGCGTGCTGTGAGAGAGCGTGCGGATTGCCTGCTTAAAGCAGCTGACCTCATGGAACAACAACGTATGGAGCTGGTGAATCTGTGCATGCGCGAAGGTGGTCGCACGATAAAAGATGCGCTCGCTGAGGTACGCGAGGCAGTCGATTTTTGTCGTTACTACGCAGTCGGTGCACTCAAATTATTTGAACACCCAGCCGTTTTGCCAGGACCAACCGGAGAAGTAAATACGCTGAAATACTATGGGCGTGGCGTGTTTGTATGCATTAGTCCATGGAATTTTCCGATTGCAATTTTCACTGGTCAGATCGCTGCAGCGCTGGTAGCAGGTAATACGGTAATTGCCAAACCGGCTGAGCGTTCAGCGCTGACTGCAATGGCATGTATACGTATTCTGCATCAGGCTGGTATTCCGGAATCCGTACTGCATTTTTTGCCAGGTAAAAGTTCTGAAATTGGTCAGCATTTACTTGAAGATTCCCGTGTGGCCGGTGTGGCATTCACCGGTTCCATTGATACTGCAAAATATATCAATCGTCAACTTTCAGATCATCCAATGATTGTGCCGTTGATTGCCGAAACCGGTGGGCAAAATGTGTTGATTGCAGATACGTCTGCACACAAAGAGCAGTTGGTTCAGGATGCTGTTTTTTCAGCATTTAACAGCGCCGGACAGCGCTGCTCAGCATTACGCGTCTTGTTTGTACCTGAAGAGACGGCAGAATTGGTCAAGCAAATGCTGATCGGTGCAATGCAGGAACTACGGCTAGGCAATCCCGATGATGTAACTACAGATGTAGCCGCTGTTATCACTCAGCAAGCCATGCATCAATTAGGAAAGTATGTCAGGAAAATGAGAGCGGATAACTGCGAGATTTATCAATTGCCGCTGGCTTCTCAGGCAGATGAACTTCATTCCGGAAATTTTTTTCCGCCAACACTGATTGAAATAAGTGAGCTGCGGCAATTGCGTAGTGAAGTGTTTGGTCCTGTATTACATATGGTACGTTATCAATCTGGTGATCTTGATGCTGTGATCGACAGCATCAACGCCAGCGGGTATGGGTTGACACTTGGCATCCATAGTCGCATTCAAGGCACAATTAAAAAAATCTGCCAACAGACCAGGGTTGGCAATGTTTACGTAAACCGTAATATGATTGGTGCAGTAGTCGGTGTGCAACCTTTCGGTGGTATGGGGTTATCCGGTACTGGTCCCAAAGCGGGTGGACCTGATTATTTGCGCCGTTTCTCTGTCGAGCAGGCGGTGTCCGACAATGTGGCTGCTATGGGTGGAAATCCTACTTTGCTTGCGCAAAGTCTGCGCTAGGAAGCTGATATTATTCAAATGGATAACATAAAAACCAGTCGGCATTTTTTTCTAAATTACGGTATTGTCTTAAAGCTCAACGGTATGAAGACGTAATTAACACAATGAGAAAACAATTTAAAGCGAATTATGCTAAGAAATAACCTAAGATTGCTATTTGTCGGATACTCAGATTCAGAAGCCGAACAGTTGCGTGCAGAGTTATCAAAAATTAATGTCAAAATAAACTGTAAAGCGATAACTGACGCAAATGATATCCGGATTGCCTTTTATGAATGTGAGTGGCATGTGCTGATCTGTAACTACACAGCGGATTCCGGCAACCTGAAAGAAGCGCTGGAAGTCTGGAAACAAGTGGGTCGTGACATACCCTTTATTATTTATGCAGATGAAACGAGTGATGAAAATGTCATTTCTGCAATACATTATGGCGTACATGACTATATATATAAAGGGCACATTGGGCGTCTTCTGCTGGTTATTGACAGGGAGTTGAATAATCTGGAAGTTAAACGTGCAAAACTACAGGCTGAAAGCAAAATTTATCGCTTGACCTACTATGATAATCTAACTGGTTTGCCTAAACGTAATTTGTTTTGCGAAAAAGTTACAGGCATTTTATCAAACCTATCCGATCGAGATAGGCTGGCAGGGGTGTATTTAGTTAAAATCAGTGGTCTTTCTGATATCAATAATATATATGGATACCATGTGGGTGATATGCTGATTCAGCAGCTTTCATATCGAATGTCTGTATATACAAACAGTCAATGTTTGTTATCAAGAATTGAAAGTAACAAATTCGCTTTTTTTAACTGCGACGTCAATAACCTGGAAGGTATACGAAAATTTGCTGACAAGATCATGCATATGGTGTCTATACCGGTTGTGATCAATAATCTTGAATTTTATGTAACGCTCAATATTGGAGTTTGTGAATACCCGACACATGGCGAATCCATTTCATTACTGTTGTCAAATATAGAGAATATGTTGTCTGATTCTCAAAACAAATGGCAGAACAGTTGCCGCTATTTTTTGAGCAGAGTGGATGAAGTTTCCGCCAAGCGGCTTATGACAAGGGAAGCACTTCGAAAAGCCATTATCAATAATGAGTTAGAATTATTGTATCAGCCAATTATCAACCTCGATACGGGTGTTATAAAAGGAGCCGGGGTTGTTTTGAGATGGCATCACCCCGAAGCCGGCCCTTTGACACCCAGTAAGTTTTTTCCTTTCATTCATGAAAGCGGCTTAATTCTGGAAATCGGAAAATGGATGCTCAAACATGTGTGTTTGCAGGCAAAGCTATGGCACGAAATGGGTTACGATGGATTGACGATCACGCTGGCCGTAGCTGTCAACGGTTATGATCAGACACATTTTATAAAGTATGTGCAAAATTTGCTGACCGAAACCAAACTGCCGCCGCAATTGCTTGAACTGGAACTGCCCGAATCATTTTTACAAAGCGCAGAATTCAGTATGAATAATTTAAAAGAACTGGGTGATGCCGGGATACAGTTTTCAATCAGTAATTATGGAACCGGTGGTGCTTCGCTCAGATGGTTAAGTATACTGCCTGTCAACAGTATCAAACTGGACCCTGCATTGACCATGAATCCAAAGTCATGCACGGAAAATGCCAGAGTAGTGGCGGCAATCAATGCAATGGCAAAGAATCTGGGGCTGGCTATGGTTGCTGAGGGTATTACAACCAAGGAGCAATTAAAATTTTTATATGAAATACAATGTAAATTTGCACAAGGAAATTACTTCAGCCAACCGGTCAATGCTGAAAATTTTCTGAAACTGCTTGAGCAGCGTAAAACCGGTACACTTGATTAATATCCTGTTATTTTCAGTTAACTTTTTCCAGACACTTCGTGTAGTTATCATTTCAGTGTAAAAACAAAGTATTAAATAAATATAATAATTTACTGTAATGAATTAATCTAATCATCTAAATTCACGAGTTTTTTTAATTATGTAGGAAAAATTCTTATAGCATGATAAGAATTTTTCCTAATTTTGTTTTAGATATGTGTCCATTTACTTAAATCGACTCAGCATTGAAAATTCATACCTATTCAGTGTGTTGTTTAGATTATTTAATTTTTAAACAGGAGAGTTTAAAATGGAGACAAAACAGTATTTGGAAGAAATAAGAGAAATCAATTTAGGTTATTTACTTCTTGCACAACAACTGATTCGTGAAGATAAAATGGCTGCAATTTACCGGCTGGGTATTAATCAGGATGTCGCCGAGCTAATTGAAAAACTGACAACCAGTCAGCTTCTAAAAATGGCATCTTCCAATAACCTGTTATGTCGATTCAGATTCAATGATTCCCTGATAGCAGAATTGCTCTCTAATAATGAAAGGGATAGTAGCAGTGCCGTTTCTCACTCACATGCTGCCATACTTATGGCCGGACAACCCGCTGAAACAATTTCCTAAGCTTTTGGTATAACCTGAAGGGATATGGCATATGCGCAATCGAAGCATACTTACTGAAGCGAAACAAATACAATTGGCATCTGAGTTGATTAAATTGGGTGCAAGGTTACAGGTACTGGAGGTGAATTCCAACTTGAGTCGGGAGAGACTCGTTAAACTGTATAAAGAAATTAAAGGAGTATCACCACCCAAAGGCATGCTTCCTTACTCTGAAGACTGGTTTATGAGCTGGCAGCCCAATATGCATTCCTCATTATTTGTCAATATCTATAATTATATTACGACGCACGGAGATATCGACTGAATTGATGCATTGATTAAAAGTTATAAGCTCTATCTGGAGCATATAGAAGCACATAAGCTGGAACAGGTGTTAAGTCTTACTCGTGCGTGGACATTGATTCGTTTTGTTGAAAGTGAAGTATTATGTGTGACGCCATGCGTCAAATGCGGTGGGAAATTTTTAGTGCACTCTCTGGATATTCATTCAAATCATATCTGTGGTTTATGTAATATTCCATCCAGAGCGGGAAAAACCAAGAAAGCTGCCGCTGAATCAGAACTGCATTAGCTTTGAATCTGGTTATTGATCTAATGCCTGTTTAAGCCGGACAGATGCTTTTTCCAGGTTTTCCATGGATGTGGCAAATGACAAACGCATATAGCCTTCGCTGCCAAATGCTGAGCCTGGAACAACTGCAATACCAGATTTTTCCAGTAAATATTCACTGAATGCCAGATCGTTTTTGTGCTGAATTAGGTGTTTATCGTAAAGATTCGCTATCGCCTGCCGTACATCAGCAAATGCGTAAAAAGCACCTTCAGATTTCAGACAGGCGATTCCTTTACATTGATTTAATTGATCGGTGATAAAATCATTACGTGCAATAAATGCATCGACCATTGGTCTGATGCAGGATTGATCAGCGTTCAGTGCCATTTCTGCTGCTGCTTGTGAGATTGAACTTGGGTTTGAAGTGCTTTGTGACTGAATATTTTCCATTGCAGTTACAATTTCGGCGGGCCCGCCGCAGTATCCAATGCGCCAACCGGTCATGGAATATGCTTTAGAGACACCGTTCAGAACGACCGTACGTGAATGTAAATCAGGACAAGCATTTAAAATATTAACGAAGCGCTTACCTGATAAAAGTATATGTTCATACATATCATCCGTAGCAATCAGAATCTGAGGGTATTTTCGCAACACTTCACCTAGTGAGCTCAGTTCTTCCAGCGTATAAACTGCACCGGTGGGATTGCTGGGGCTGTTTATGACAACCAGCTTTGTTTTTTGAGTTATGGCTTTTTCGAGTTGATCGGCTGTAATCTTGAAATTTTGCTCAATACCCGCAGCAACGAACACTGGCTTTCCTTCCGCGATTTTCACAATATCGGGATAAGACACCCAGAAAGGGGCAGGTATGATGACTTCATCCTCTGGGTTAAGCAAGGCCAGAGCAAGATTAAAAAAACTTTGTTTGCCGCCGCAAGAAACCAGAATCTGTGAATGATCGTACTCTAGCTCGTTATCACGTCTGAATTTTTCAATAATCGCTTTTTTTAAGCCAAGTGTACCTCCAACAGCGGTGTATTTGGTTAAACCCTTGTTAATAGCTGCAATCGCAGCATCTTTAATATGTTGAGGTGTGTCAAAATCGGGCTCGCCAGCACCTAAACCGATAATATCCTTTCCCTCAGCCTTCAAACTTGCAGCTCGGGCAGTAACAGCAAGGGTAGGGGAAGGCTTGATGGTTTGTACGCGGCTGGATAATTGCACTACAGGCTCCTCACTCTAAAATGGACAGATCGGCATGTTAGAATAGACGATCAAACAATTACGCTGATAATGGATTATACCTGTGATTCAAACCTTCCCCAATAGTTTGTATAAATTGCATCAATCGTTTAAACCCGCCGGTGATCAGCCGCATGCGATCAAAAAACTGGTTGAAGGTATTAACGATGGACTGGCCTACCAAACGCTGCTGGGTGTTACGGGGTCGGGTAAAACTTTCACCATAGCTAACGTCATTGCGCGTCTGGGGCGACCAGCAATATTGATTGCTCCCAATAAAACACTGGCAGCGCAATTATACGCTGAGATGCGTGAATTCTTTCCCGAAAATGCTGTTGAATATTTTGTCTCTTATTATGACTATTATCAGCCCGAAGCGTATGTACCTTCGCGTGATTTGTTTATTGAGAAGGACTCGAGCATCAATGCACATATAGAACAAATGCGTCTATCGGCGACAAAGTCGTTGCTGGAACGTGACGATACGGTGATTGTGGCAACGGTTTCATGTATCTATGGTATCGGTGACCCTGTTGATTATCACGGTATGATTCTGCATTTGCGGCGAAACGAAAAATATTCGCAGCGCGATATTATTAAACGTTTGACGGAAATGCAGTATGAACGCAATGAAATAGAGTTTGCGCGCGGGATGTTTCGTGTCAGGGGAGATGTGCTCGATGTTTTTCCGGCGGAAAGCTCCGAAGCGGCTGTTCGAATCTCGCTGTTTGATGATGAAATTGACGATTTGTCGTTGTTTGATCCTTTGACAGGTCGCGCTTTGCAAAAATTATCGCGCTATACAGTGTATCCTTCCAGTCATTATGTGACACCAAGAAGCACGGTTTTGCGCGCAATGGAGTCAATCAAGTGTGAACTGCGTGAACGGTTGGATTATTATTATCAGGACCATCATCTGGTAGAAGCCCAGCGTCTCGAGCAGCGTACTCGATTTGACCTTGAGATGCTTAATGAACTGGGCTTTTGCAAAGGTATTGAAAATTACTCCCGGCATCTTTCGGGAAAAAATCCCGGAGAGCCGCCACCAACACTTATTGATTATTTGCCCAGAAATACCCTGATGTTTATCGATGAGAGTCATGTGACTGTGCCACAGATTGGCGGTATGTTTAAAGGCGATCGCTCGCGAAAAGAAAATTTGGTGCAGTACGGTTTTCGCTTGCCATCCGCCTTGGATAATCGACCGCTTAAATTTGAAGAATTTGAAAAAATGATGCCGCAAACCGTTTTTATCTCCGCGACGCCGGCGGACTACGAACACAAGCATAGCGGGCAGACTGTCGAACAAGTCGTTCGGCCGACAGGACTTGTCGACCCGAAGATAGAAGTGCGTCCGGTCACATCACAGGTGGATGATCTGATGTCTGAAGTAACTATCCGTGCTGACAAGAATGAACGTGTTCTGGTGACGACATTAACCAAGCGGATGGCGGAAGACCTGACGGATTATTTTGCGGATCACCGGATCAGAGTGCGTTACCTGCATTCTGATATCGATACTGTAGAACGCGTTGAAATCATTCGCGATCTAAGGCTTGGCGAATTCGATGTACTGGTTGGCATTAACCTTTTACGCGAGGGTCTGGATATTCCGGAGGTCTCACTGGTCGCGATACTGGATGCGGACAAGGAAGGGTTTTTACGATCAGAGCGTTCTTTAATACAAACCATTGGTAGGGCTGCACGGCATATTAACGGAACAGCTATTCTGTATGCAGATCACATTACGCGTTCCATGCGTGCAGCTATTGATGAAACAAACCGTCGTCGCGAAAAACAACTGGCGTTTAACCAGATCCATCAAATTACACCGCGATCTGTGCATAAGCGGATAAAGGATTTGATCGATGGCGTTTATAGTCTCGAAACGGCACAAAAGAAACTTAAAGCCAGTGACACGCTGGCAGAATATCAAACAATGGATGCAAGACAGATCAGCAAAAAAATCCAGCGGTTGGAAAAGAATATGCTGAATGCTGCCAAGAATCTCGAGTTCGAGCAGGCCGCACAGTATCGGGATGAAATTAAACAGTTAAAAAACTTATTGTTTATTGGCGCAGCTGAAATAGAATGACTCTATTTTTTTATCATTGTTGATGACGCGAATATAACGCGTCTGAATGTGCGGTTTAATGTTTTACTGGTAAAGTTTTCCATTGACATGCTTTCCACAAATCGAATGTGATCGCCGAGTT
The DNA here is from genome assembly GCF_900111605.1 of Nitrosomonas marina. Lineage (GTDB taxonomy): Bacteria > Pseudomonadota > Gammaproteobacteria > Burkholderiales > Nitrosomonadaceae > Nitrosomonas > Nitrosomonas marina_A. The sequence goes on from NZ_FOIA01000008.1 coordinate 96,706, forward strand.
TCACCTGGGTTGTCGGTGCTGCTATCCAAAATTGCCTGTCACCATTTTCAAGTTGCATATAGGTATAACCAGTGGTGTCCAGAATCTCTATAACCTTCCCCTCATTGTTTGGATATTGCTTTCCAGACGCAACCACGGTGGATTCTTCATGATGCAGTGCCAGCGTGCTTAGTGGATAAAAAAGTAAGCTGCTCATAAATAGCGTAATTGTTGCAAACAATATTCTCATGTTGTCTCCAAGGTGTCTGAATCAAACCTGTTATGATACACCGCTATGATTTTTAGTTCCAACTATGCCTTGAATCCATATTTTTGCTGGCGCACCATTTCGAATAAGCAGACAGCAACAGTACTAGCTGCGTTGAGTGATTCTGTTTTGCCTGGCATTGGAACAAAAATTGTTTTGTCTGCTGCTCGAAGCATTAATTCTGATAGTCCCGTACCTTCATTGCCAAATACAAAAGCAGTGGGTTTGGTTAAGTCCGATTGATATAGTGCCTGATATCCGTTAAGAGCGGTGGCAAATATTTGTCCATGAAAATGCTTGGCGATTTCTAAAAGATTGCAGTCGCTGTGTATGGTTGTCAGGAAGTGAGCGCCCATGGCGGCGCGCAAAGTTTTTGGAGACCAGGCATCAGCGCAATCGCGGGATAAAAATATGTCAGATATATCAGCAGCAGCGGCTGTGCGGATAATCGTGCCCAGGTTACCGGGGTCCTGTATCGATTCAAGCAAAATGCAATTCGATAGTTTGGAAGCGGCTATTGTCGATGGATCTGTAACCGCCGGAACCGTAATACAGGCAAGCACACCGGTTGGCGTTTTGACCGAGGAAATTTTTTCGAACACTTGATCGGTAACCCGGTAAATGCACGTATCTGGAAATTGCCTGCAAGTATCTAACAAAGAAATGATTTCGCTGTTCTTTTGCCCCGCTTCACTGATTATAATACTCCTTGGTGCTGAAAAGCCTGTGCCAGCGGAAAGATAGGATTGTATCAGGTGAATTCCATCCAGAATTGTACTGGCTGACTGCTTGCGTAGTTGTGCCGATTTTTGCAGCTTGACCAGATATTTGACATATGGATGCTCACGCGAGGCTATGCGTAGCATTTGATTCTTACACTGAACTGCTGAAGCATCTAAAGGACGGTCCGCTTGTCAAGCCAGGCACAAAGACTATGCTTTAATACGATATTCTGCGGAGCGGGCATGTGCCTGCAGGCCTTCACAGTTTGCCAGTATTGATGCGACCTCACCAAGCTCTGCGGCACCCTGCTCGGAAACCTGTATCAGGCTGCTGCGTTTCTGAAAATCATAAACCCCCAGTGGGGATGAGAACCGCGCTGTTCTCGAAGTAGGCAGCACGTGATTGGGACCAGCGCAGTAATCACCCAACGCTTCACAGGTATGTCGTCCCATAAAAATAGCACCGGCGTGCCTGATTTTATCAACCCAGTGTTCCGGGCGATCAACAGAGAGTTCCAGATGTTCAGGAGAAATTGAATTTGCGATTGTACATGCTTCTTCCAGATCCCGAACTCTGATTAATGCGCCGCGGTTTTCCAGCGCCGCGCAAATAACATTTTTTCGGGGCATGGTCTCGATTAACTGATCGATACTTTGGGCGACTTTGTCTAAAAAACCGGCGTCAGGTGATAGTAAAATCGATTGTGCAAGCTCGTCATGCTCAGCCTGTGAAAACAGATCCATGGCAATCCAGTCAGGATCTGTTTTGCCATCGCAAATCACCAGAATTTCGGAAGGGCCCGCGACCATATCGATACCGACAATTCCGAAAACGCGGCGCTTGGCAGCCGCTACATATGCATTGCCAGGACCTACAATTTTATCAACCTGTGGTATGGTTTCAGTACCGTAAGCCAGAGCGCCAATAGCCTGGGCACCGCCAATGGTAAACACGCGGTCCACATCACTGATTGCTGCTGCCGCCAATACCATGTCGTTTTTTTCGCCGTGTGGTGTCGGTACAACCATAAAAAGCTCTTTGACACCGGCAACTTTAGCGGGTATGGCATTCATAAGAACTGACGATGGGTACGAAGCCTTGCCGCCAGGCACGTAAAGTCCAACGCGGTCCAGTGGCGTGACTTTCTGACCAAGCATGGTATCATCAGCTTCCTGATAATGCCATGAACTGGCAACCTGTTTTTCATGATAACTTCTGATGCGGCTGGCTGCATGCTCGAGCGCTTGCCGCTGCTTAACCGGTAATGTTGACAGGGATTGCTGTAATTCTCTCCGGGTTAATTCCAGAGTGTTAATTGAACTGGCATGTACATGGTCAAAACGATGTGTATACTCAATCACCGCTGCATTTCCCCGCGCCTTGATATCGGCGAGAATCTGCGCGACGGTGGTGTCAACCGATTCATCCATGATTGTGTCAAAAGACAGCAGTTGTTGCAGCGCCTGATTGAAATTACTGTCGGCTGAATTGAGTTTTTTGATTTGAACCATGTTAGTTGTCCAAGTGATAAGCAAAAAATGACAGGTTGTTAATTGTTTACGGCGCGTGAAAATGCATTCAGGATAGGCACTATGGTAGCTCTCTTCAGTTTTAATGCCGCTTGATTGACAATCAATCTGGAAGAGATTGGCATGATTTCCTCTACCGCCCGCAGGTTATTGGCTTTTAGCGTACTGCCAGTAGAGACCAGATCGACGATTGCGTCAGCAAGCCCGACCAGTGGTGCCAACTCCATTGAGCCATACAGCTTGATCAGGTCGACGTGCACTCCCTTGTCTGCGAAATGCTCGCGTGTGGTTTGCAGGTACTTGGTGGCGATTCGTAGTCGTGCTCCTTGTCTTACTGCCGAGTCATAATCAAATCCTTCTGGTGCCGCGACCATCATGCGGCAGCGCGCAATGTTTAAATCAAGCGGCTGATACAGTCCGTTGCCACCATGTTCCAGCAAGACGTCTTTCCCGGCAATACCCAGATCAGCCGCGCCGTATTGTACATATGTTGGGACGTCGGAAGCGCGCACAATGACCAGTCGTACATTGGCTCGATTAGTCAACAATATCAGTTTGCGTGATGATTCCGGATTGTCCCGGGAGACGATACCGGCAGCTTCTAATAATGGCGCGGTATCGTCAAATATTCGCCCTTTTGACAGAGCGATAGTGATATCAGTCATACAATCAATCTGCTGGTTGATCAGGTTTACGCCAGATTCGATTGCGCAAATTCCCAGTTAATCAATTTGTCCAGAATGGTATTAACATAATCGACGCGGCGGTTCTGGTAATCCAGGTAGTATGCATGTTCCCAGACATCAATCGTCAGTAACGGGCGAAGATTCTGTGTGATAGGGGACTCCGCATTACTGGTTTTTGCAACAGCAATCTTGTCTCCGTCCTGAACCAGCCAGGCCCAGCCGCTGCCAAACTGTGTCATGGCCGCGTTGGCAAATTCCTTTTTACAGGCATCAATGCTGCCAAATGACTGCTCGATTTTCTGTTTGAGCGTTGAAGATGGTTCTCCACCTCCATCAGGGCTAAGGCTATGCCAGTAGAACATATGATTCCACACCTGCGCGGCGTTATTAAAAACCCCCGCCTTATCCGCTTTACCTGCAACTGCTCGAATGATTTGTTCAAGAGACTGACCTTCAAGCTCAGTACCTGTAACCAGTTTGTTCAGATTGTCAACATAGGTTTTGTGATGTTTGCCATAGTGAAAGCTGAGTGTGTTTGCGGAAATTACAGGCTCCAATGCATTATCTGCATATGGTAATGGCGCCAAAATGTACTGATTGCCTGATAATGCTGCACTGGAAAAATTGTCAAGGTTAAATGACATCCAAGCCTCCTTTTTATATAAAATAGTTGAATAAATGAGTGATGAAAATTTTCGTGGTTACATGGTTGCAGTTTTATTATGGATTGGTTTCTGATTTAATTTTCAGGTTTTATTTCAGCGACGAATGTGATCTTGTTGTACCCGGCGAGACGCGCAGCTTCCATTATTCTGATGACGGATTGATAAGAAGCGTTCTCATCCCCATTTATAATAATCAAGGGATCTTCCTGATCCCTGGCAGCATTTCGCAGAGCATCGCGCAGATATTCAATACTGGTTGATTTGACCGGCACCGTATCGATTGTATATTCTCCCATTGCCGTGACTGCTATATCTATTGATTTGGGGCGCTCTACTTTTTTATCAATCTCTGTACTATTGGCCTCTGGTAATGTGATTTCCAGTTCGGCAAACTTCGAATAGGTTGTGGTAACTACCAGAAAAATCAGGATCACCAGCAAAACATCTATCATGGGAACTAGATTAATTTCGGGTTCTTCTTTCGGTCTGCCACGTTGAAAATTCATAGTAATACGCTTTCAGTTCAAGTTATGGTTTAAAATTATATAACGCGTATCGAGTATTATAAACTGACAAAACCGAGTTATACCTGAAGCATGCTTTGCAGTGCGCATGGTACGACATGTATATTTATGACTTTATTCGCAAATGTAATTTCCTGGAACTGCTGAACAAATAATATGAAAGTTAAAGAGCCATTAGTCAGTGTCGTCATGGGCAGCAACAGCGATTGGAATGTCATGCAGTACGCAGTGGCGATTCTGAAGGATTTTGGTCTTCCGTATGAAGTACGCGTGGTTTCGGCACATCGTACGCCCGATGAAATGTTTGAGTTTGCTGAAACTGCAAGCCAGCGGGGCATCCACTGTATAATTGCCGGCGCCGGTGGTGCTGCGCATCTGCCAGGTATGATTGCCGCAAAAACGACAGTACCTGTTCTGGGAGTGCCTGTCAATTCGCGTTACCTGAATGGGCTGGATTCACTGCTGTCAATTGTTCAGATGCCTAAGGGCGTACCCGTTGCATCTTTTGCTATCGGTGAAGCAGGTGCTTCGAATGCAGGGCTTTTTGCTGTAGCTATGTTGGCGAACAGCGATGACCGGATTCGAAATCAACTGGTTGAGTTTCGAAAAAAACAGGCGGAAAGCGTGGCTGCAATGCGGTTACCTGAAGTGTAAAAATTTTGCTTCGTGAAGAAATCTGAATGAAACCAATTCTGCCGGGTGCAATGCTGGGTTTGCTGGGAGGAGGTCAGTTGGGCCGAATGTTTACCATGGCGGCGCATCGTATGGGGTATCAGGTAACCGTGCTGGACCCGGACGCTGACAGTCCTGCCGGGCGAATAGCCGAGCAGTTTATTTGTAAAGAATATACCGATCAAACCGCTCTGCAACAGTTGGGCGCGCAGTGCGCTGCAATTACAACCGAGTTCGAAAACATTCCGGCAGATGTGCTTTCTGCATTGGCTTCATTCGGTACAGTCAGTCCGGACGCTCAGAGTGTGGCGATTGCTCAAAACAGAATTGCTGAAAAATGTTTTTTGCAAACACATGATTTTTCCGTGGCACCGTTTGCCGCGATTGAACATATTGACTGTGTTGATGACGTAAAACATTTATTCCCGGGTTTATTGAAAGTCAGTCAGTTCGGATATGATGGCAAGGGTCAACGGCATGTGAACAGTAAGACCGAATTGCTGGATGCTTTTGTTGAGATGAACTCAGTACCATGTGTTCTGGAAAAAAAACTGCCACTGAAATCCGAGATTTCCGTTATATTGGCAAGAGGGTGCGATGGCTTGACGGCGATATTTCCAGTTACAGAAAACCGGCATGTCAACGGAATTCTCGATATCAGTATCGCGCCAGCCAGAATTTCAACCATGCTGGCGAAGCAGGCCTGTGATGCGGCAGAAAAGCTGGCTCACATTCTGCAATACCAGGGTGTGCTTTGTGTTGAGTTTTTCGTGCTGGATGATAACCGGTTGGTGATTAACGAAATTGCGCCGCGCCCACACAATAGTGGACATTACACTATCGATGCGTGTATCACTTCGCAGTTTGAGCAGCAATTGCGCGCTCTGTGCGGCTTGCCGCTGGGTAACGTAGTGTTACATCATCCTTGCGTAATGGTTAATCTACTGGGTGATTTATGGCAGAAAGGTACGCCGGACTGGTACTATCTGTTTGAGCAGTCATTTGCAAAACTACATTTGTACGATAAGAAAGTAGCGCGTCCGGGACGCAAAATGGGACATTTTACCGTTCTTGGTGCGTCGGTTGATGAAGCATTGAAAAACGCGCTCCTGATTCAGCAGCATCTGGAATCCAGGAATCCAGTTAAATCAGTATGATAAACGAGTCTGCACTATATGAAACACATATCGAAAGTCTGCCACTGGTGCATCGTGGCAAGGTGCGCGATATATATGCGGTAGGCGGTGATAATTTGTTGATTGTTCAGACTGATAGAATTTCTGCCTATGATGTGATACTTCCCAATCCCGTGCCGGGCAAAGGGAAGCTGTTGACACGATTATCAGCATTCTGGTTTGAAAAGCTGGCGCATATCCTTCCCAACCATCTGACTGAAACAACGCCCGAATCGGTTGTGGCAGTTCATGAACGTTCGCAGGTGAGTGAGCGGGCATTTGTTATTCGTAAATTCGATCCGTTGCCTGTCGAGGCTATAGTTCGTGGTTTTGTCGCCGGTTCCGGCTGGAAAGAATATCAGCAAGCCGGCACTATTTGCGGGATATCCTTGCCACCAGGACTAAAACAGGCTGATAAAATACCGGGCGGGGCTATTTTTACACCGTCAACAAAAGCCCAGTCGGGCGAGCATGACGAAAATATTTCATTGGCTGAGACTGAACGCCTGATCGGAAAAGGGCTGACTGAAAAGGTTAGAGAAAAGGCAATCCGACTTTATACCGAAGCAGCTGATTACGCTGCCGAGAAAGGCATTATTATTGCAGATACCAAATTCGAATTCGGACTGGATAAAGTCGGCGAGCTGTATTTAATTGACGAAGTATTGACACCCGATTCCTCACGTTTCTGGCCCGCTGAACAGTATCAGACAGGGATCAGTCCGCCTAGCTACGATAAGCAGTTCGTGCGCGATTGGCTCGATACACAAGCATGGAACAAAAAACCTCCTGCACCAGAATTGCCGGAAGAAATAATATGCCTGACGATGAAAAAGTATGAAGAAGCGCTTAAGCTGCTTGTTACACCGCAACGAGAGGGCGTCTGAATCAGTTTGTATTCAGCTGTGTCCTGTTAACGATTACATGATTTGTAATTGGCGGTAATAAACAAATTTCTGCTAAAATATCGGATTCTATTAGTGTCACGCAAGGAATAATTTAATGGCTTATGTAGTAACCGAGAATTGTATAAAGTGTAAATACACTGATTGTGTGGATGTATGTCCGGTAGATTGTTTTCGTGAAGGTCCTAATTTTCTGGTAATCGATCCGGATGAATGTATTGACTGTACGTTGTGTGTCGCTGAATGTCCGGTTGAGGCGATATATGCAGAAGATGATGTGCCCGAAACACAACTGGATTTTATCGCATTGAATGCGGAACTATCTAAAGAGTGGCAGCCCATTATTGAAAAGAAAGAGCCGCTCCCTGAAGCTGATGATTGGGCTAGTATTAACGAAAAGCGTGATCATTTACAACGCTGACCTGAATTGCGGTAACCTATTGCCGCATGAGAAAATCCCTCCCATTAAACCAGCTTTCATTTCATGAATTTACCAGGCGCCTGAATAGCGAGAATGCGGCTGCAGTTTCGGTGGTGACGCCGAATCGCAGACTCGCTCAGGTGCTGAAAGACAGCTTTAGCCGAGAACAATCCAATCGCCAGAATGCGGTCTGGCGAACCCCTGATATCCTGCCAATCACTGCGTTTGTTGAACGCATTTATCAAGATGCGGTTTATTCTATACATTCCGTAGAAATTCCGTTGTTGCTGACAGTGATCCAGGCGCAAGCGCTGTGGCAAACAATTATTCAGACTTCTGAAACAGGAAGCGAACTGCTAAATACATCGCAAACAGCCCAATCTGCATATGAAGCTTGGCAGATCGTTCATGCGTGGCGATTAACATCGGACATGCACGCATATTTTCTAAATGACGACTGCAGTGCTTTTCAGGAATGGATGGAGCAATATCAGTCTGTACTGAGAGAAAATCAATATATAGATCCGGCATGTTTGGTTGATTTGGTTGTAGAACTTTATACGCAGATAGAACTCAACCGACCCGATAACCTGTATTGCTACGGTTTTGAATTGCTGACGCCGCAACAGTATTTTTTATTGAGCGAATTACAAGCGCTGGGCACTGCAGTGCATTGCATTATTCCTCCCTACCTTAATCACCAAAAAATTGGAAACGCTAACATTGCGCGTATGAGTTGCAGAAATACTCAAGAAGAGATTTTCCAGGCTGCAACATGGGCGCGGTCGAGATTAGAAGCGGATTGTTCTGTATCAATCGGCATCGTTGTGCCCGCACTTACAAATTGCCGAAGCACCGTTCAGCGGATTTTCCAAGAGGTCATGCAACCTGATGTGCTTGATGCTTTGCCACAGGCGCAGTCGTTGCAAAGAAATCAACCGTTCAATATTTCATTGGGGCTGCCGCTGACAGCTTATCCTGTGGTTGATCTTGCACTGTCGGTGTTGTCGTTAGTTCAAAGTGGCCTGCCATTTGATTGTGCTAGCAATTTATTGCGTTCACCGTTTCTCATGGGTGGAGAATCTGAAATGCATCAACGTGCAATGCTTTGTATGCATATGCGTCAACAGGCGGAGCCTTTTGTAACGTTAGAACAATTGGTATCACTCTTGCATATAGTATCTCGACAAAGCAGGCAAGATACCGGCAATTGTCAAACACAAAATCCGGTACTCCTTGAAATCTTTACCACATTGCTTTCGTTCAGCAAGACAGACTTACCGCAGAAATCTCATCATGCGGCCTATGCGAAATTGTTTTTACAAATGCTGCAAATCGTGGGATTTCCTGGTGAACGTACGCTGGATTCGACGGAATACCAGACAGTTATAAAATGGCAGGAAATCGTGGCCGATTTCGCGACGCTGGATTATGTACTGGAGTCGACCTCATATGCTGCTGCAGTTGAAAAGCTTAAAGCCGTTGCGGCCAATACGTTGTTTCAACCTCAAACGCCACATACCCCTATTCAAATACTGGGTGTGATGGAAGCTGCCGGAATGGTGTTCGATCACTTGTGGGTTTTGGGTTTGTCTGAGGACCATTGGCCGATGCCTTCACGTCCTAACCCTTTTCTGCCATACGAACTGCAGAAAAAAGCGGGCATTCCAATGAAGTCAACAGATGAAGCCCTGAATTATTCGCGCCAATTGCAAAAAAACTGGTTGTGCGGCGCCAAAGAGGTGGTGTTAAGTCACCCAAAATTTTCAGATGTAGCAGATGCACAAACGATTGCTCCGAGCTCATTGATCCGAGGAATACCCGAACGGACCACTGCCGTGCAGCACTATAAATTACATCGTGACCTGATTGTTGATACAGCGCGTGTCGAACGTATCATTGACCATCATGTAAATTTATCAAAAGTGCCGAAGGTGAGCGGCGGTACTGCTGTAATAAAGGATTATGCAGCATGTCCTTTTCGCGCATGGGCCAGGTATCGTTTGCGTATTATGTATAAAGACAAGCCACATGTGGGGTTAAATGCTCGGGAACGCGGCTTGCTTGTGCATCGTGTGCTACATCTGCTTTGGCAGGAGCTAAAGTCTAAAGAAACGCTTGATACTGTTTTACAGGCAGACCTTGAAAAGATACTGTGCAGTATAGCAAATCGTGCAATCGAGGAAATTGGGCAGTGGCGTCCTTGCGCGCTGTCGGAACGGTTTAGGGCGTTAGAGCGCCAACGCTTGATTCATTTGATGCGTGAGTGGCTGGAGATTGAAAAAAAACGCGACTCGTTTAGTATTGCAGCAACAGAAAAAAAATATATGCTGCAGCTTGGCGATTTGGCATTACAGGTACGTGTAGATAGAGTGGATAGGCTGGCTAATGGCCAGTTTCTAATTATTGATTACAAAACCCGGTCATATAGTATAAATTCGATGCTCGGTGAGCGTCTCGATGAACCGCAGTTGCCATTATATCTTGTGATGGCCGAATCCGAAGGACCAACTGTTGCTGGTGTTGCTTTCGCTGCAATAAGTCCTGGGCAAATGGGTTTCTCGGCTATTGTCAATGAAACAGGATTGCTACCGGGTATCAAAGCATTCAACGAACTTACTGCATGCGCACAATTTTCAACCTGGCATGGACTGACGACAAAATGGAGGCAGGATTTAACCGACCTAGCTAATGGTTTTATCAACGGAGACGCCCGTGTATTACCTAAACGCTATCCTTTGACCTGTCAGTATTGTGATCTGCACGCACTTTGCCGCATACACGAGCGACTCAAAAACTCAAACGAAGAATGAGAAGTTAATCATGATTAAATCCAAAGATCCGTCCGATGCAACTGAACGTCTGCGTGCCATTGATCCTGGTTGCTCATTCATTGTCCAGGCACCAGCAGGATCAGGAAAGACTGGTCTGCTGATACAGCGCTATCTTCGACTTCTGGTCTGTGTCAACGAACCTGAAGAAATTGTGGCTATAACGTTTACTCGCAAAGCTGCAGCAGAAATGCGCGAACGAATTGTCAAAGCGCTGGACGCAGCAACTGGAGCAGACCACCCTGGGAATGCCTTTGATAAATTGACGTACGAACTTGCAACTGCGGTCATACTGCATGATCAGAGATCCGGCTGGAAACTGGTTGAAAATCCCATGCGATTGCGTATACAGACAATAGATGCACTGTGTGCTTCGTTGACACATCAAATGCCTGTGTTGTCAAAATTCGGATCACAACCTGAAGTATCGGATACTGTGCATAAGCTATATCGAGAGGCGGCACGTGCGACGATAGCACTGCTTGATCAGGATTCTGATGTGGCAAATGATGTCGCCATATTGCTGGAACATCTTGATAACGATATTGCACGTATTGAGAGCCTGTTGGCGTCTATGCTGGCACGACGCGACCATTGGCTGCGGCATATTCACGGAAAAAGAAAAACACGCGACGAGCTGGAAGCATCTCTAAGAAGCATCCGCAACAAGAAGGTCGCTCAGTTACATCGCTTATTGCCAGATGAGGTGCATCAGGAATTATTGGCGCTTTTACGATATGCAGCTGCAAACTTAACGGCGGAGCAAAAAACTTCCGTATTGGTTTCGTGTGACGGTCTGGAGAGTCTGCCGAATAATGTCGATCAATGCTGTGGGATAGCTGAGTTGTTGCTAAAGACAGACGGTCAATGGCGCGACAGAGTGGATGCAAGGCAGGGCTTCCCGGCAGGAAAAACGAAAATCGAAAAGGAAACAGCTGGTGCCTGGAAAGAACGCTTCTTGAAGCTCTTGGACCGGCTCAAATCAAATCAGCCACTGCAGCGTCTATTATGCGACATCCGATCTCTGCCGCCTCCCGCATACAATGAGGCTCAATGGAAAATTCTGGGTACAATCACGCGTTTACTGCCACTCGCGGTGGCGCAGCTGAAAATCATATTTCAAATGACAGGGCAGGTGGATTTTACCGAGATCATGCAAAGTGCTCTTGCTGCGCTGGGTGAATCCGAAAAGCCCACAGATCTGGCGCTGGCGCTGGATTACCGTATCAAACATATACTTGTCGACGAATTTCAGGATACATCCATCAGTCAGTATCGATTGATAGAGAAATTAATTGCTGGATGGGAACCCGGTGATGGCCGCAGTTTGTTTGCCGTTGGTGATCCCATGCAGTCGATCTATCGTTTCAGGGAAGCAGAAGTGGGCTTGTTTTTGCAGGCGCGCCAAACAGGAATCGGTCATATCGACTTGCATCCCATCACGCTTAGAAGCAATTTTCGCTCTCAGCGTGGCATTGTTGACTGGGTTAACGATACTTTCAAACAGATAATGCCCGTTACTGAGGATGTCACAGTTGGTGCTGTTACATATGCACCCGCTAGAGCGATGCATGATGCATTGGAAAATGCGGCTGTCACTGTTCATCCCGCGTTTGAAAATGACCGTGTTGCTGAAGCCGAAAAAGTTTTGGAGGTGATTGTGCGAGCCAGGCAGAGCTATCCGGCAGATTCAATAGCCGTGCTTGTAAGAAATCGCAGTCATTTGTCTGAAATTGTGGCGTCCTTTCAGTCTTATGGTTTACGTTTTCATGCAGTGGATATTGATGCGCTGAGTCAAAAAACAGTGGTGCAGGATTTATTGATGCTGACACGGGCTTTATTGGATCCTGCTGATCGGCTGGCATGGCTGGCAATATTGCGTGCGCCCTGGTGTGGTCTTCAGTTAGACGATTTGCAGGCGCTGGTATCGATTCAGGCAGTTCAGTCCGGGCTACAATCAGAACAGCAACCTCAAACTATTCTGGAGCTGATCAATGAGAAAGAGGCATACCCTTATCTATCCTGTGATGGCGCCAAACGTCTGAAAGTTATCGCCAAACTGCTTACACAATGCATCAACAATCGGTACAAACAATCGCTTCGAGCTACAGTTGAAGCGGTTTGGCTGACATTGGGCGGACCTGGCTGTGTCGAGATACAGCACAGGATGAATTTAATCTCTGAGAATCAAATTCTGCAGTTCAAGCCAGAAAAATTAAAAACGGGTACATTAAATGACGCCATGGTTTATCTGGACTATCTTGAGGCTCATGAGTGCGCGTGTAACATTACAGATTGGGATGAGTTTGAGGCAGGGTTGTCTAGACTTTTTGCAGCACCCGATTCTGAAGCAGGAGATTGTCTGCAGATCATGACCATTCATAAGGCCAAAGGGCTGGAATTTGATACGGTTTTGTTGCCCGGCCTGGGCTATTCTTCAAGAAATAATGAAAGACAGTTGCTCAGATGGATGGAACAGCCTCGTCAAACACAGCAACCCGATGCTGGTCAAAACTCCATCAGTACTAGCGATGTTGATTTGTTTCTGGCGCCAATTCAGAGGTCGGGGAAGGAAAATGATGCTATTAATTCCTGGCTGGAGTCACTGGAACGAGAAAAGGAAGAATATGAGGTAGAACGCTTATTGTATGTTGCTGCAACCCGTGCAAAAAAATATTTGCATCTCTTTGGTCATGTGAGTGTGAATGAACAAAATACTAAGTCTGGTCAATCAATCCCTCTACAACCGAGAGCCGGTAGTCTATTGAATAGACTGTGGCCAGCTGTCGGTGATATTTATATCAATGCTGCTGGGCACAGTAAGGCGGATAGTACAGAAAGCCTGAAAAGACGGGTTGAATCTGAAGTAAAGATTAATATTGACCAATCTATCATACGATTGGAAAGTGGATGGCAACTACCTGAAGCACCTGCGCGAATCGACTGGCAGTCAACCGAAGATACTGGAGAAACGGAGTCTACGGTAGAATTTTCATGGGCTGGGGAAATAGCAAAACGTGTTGGTAGTGTAGTGCATCGCTGGTTGCAGCAGATAGCAGAGGATAAGCTGCAAGGATGGACTGTTCATCGTATATACACTTTACGTAAGAAAATCATTAATGGATTGTTAATGAAGGGAATAAACAAAGAAAACGACGTACTTGAGCAGGCAGTCGAGCGAGTTGTTATCGCTTTGATCAACTCAATAACGGATAAGCGCGGGCAATGGATCCTGGGTGAGCAGCTTGATGCACAAAATGAGCTCAAATTAACACGTACAATTAATGGTAAAGCTGCTGAATTTGTTATTGACCGTACTTTTTGCGACGACCATGGTGTGCGGTGGATTATCGATTATAAAACCAGCAGTCACGAGGGTTCAGGGCTTGAGGAATTTTTGGACAGAGAACAGGAAAGATACACTTATCAACTTAACAGCTATGCGGCATTATTTCAGAAATTAGAGAAACGACCCACTTGCCTGGGTTTATATTTCCCGATGATGCCAGGGTGGCGAACATGGGTGTATTCGGGGAATAATTCTTGACACAATTTTTTGAGATCCCTATATCGCTGTACCTGGCAATATCAAATTGATAGAGTACTAGGTTGAATTAAGCAACTAAGACTAAGTAAAGTGCTATATCGAAATTTGAATACCGGATTGGAATATTGAAAACATAAATATTATCCATTAATATACTCAAAGTCCCTATGGTTCGAGTGGAGATTTTATGACAAATGACTTGACTTTATGGTGTAAGGTCGACTAGCCTGTGGGACGCAGCGTAAGAAGAGTCTTTGTAAGGCGCTTGAGCTGTTGTAAAAAGAGCAGTACTAATTAATTAGTATTAGAGACAAGAGAAGGTAGTATTAATTAACAAGTAAGTAAGGAGGAATAAAGATGGCAACAACAATGGGAACGAGCGGTGCTGCGAGTGCTGACTACGACATGTCATTGTGGTACGACTCCAAGTACTACAAGATAGGTCTGGGGCTGATGCTTGCGGTAGCGATATTCTGGAT